>JANXNW010000075.1 GCA_025353905.1 Hymenobacter sp. | reverse complement strand
GGCGAAGCTGGTTTGGGGGTTGTCGAGGGTGAGGCGACCGGCGGGGCGGCCGAGCGCGTCGGTCGTGCGCGACTCGCTCGTCTGCTGGGTCGGCGAGGCCGAAAACGCCCCGCGCAGCTCCAGGCCCAGCGTCTGGCGCTTATCCACGGCCAGCTCGCCCCCGGCGGCGTAGCTGAAATCGCGCGTAATCGGGTTCCAGTAATTGACCTGCCGAAACAGGCTGTCGCGAATGCGCCGCTCGATAACCAGCTCATTGAAGCCGTTGTAGTGCCCGGCATCGAGGCGGGTGAAGACGCGCAGCTTGCCCACGTTGTAGCCCAGGTTGGCCCCCGTCCAGCCGCGCTCGTAGCGCCCGCGCCCGCCGCCCACGTTGGCCGTGCCCGTGAGGCCGGGCAGGGTGCTGCGCCGCAGCTTGAGGTTGAGCACACCCGCCGTGCCGGCCGCGTCCATCGAGGCGGGCGGGTTGGGTATCAGCTCAATCTCGGCCAGGGCGCTGGCCGGCAACGACTTGAGGTAGCTCGTCAGCGCCTCGCCGCTCATGTACGTCAGCTTGCCGTTGAGCATCACCGTCACGCCCGCGCTGCCCCGGTACACGATGTTGTCGTCCTTGTCGAGCTGAATGCCGGGCGCGCGCTTGAGCACGTCGAGCGCGTTGTCGCCGGCCGTGGGCAGGCGGTCCACGTGCAGCACGGTGCGGTCGGCGAGCTGCTCCAGCACCGGCGGCCGGCCTTGCACGGTCACTTCGGTCAGGGCCGTGGCGCTCGGGGCCAGCCGCAGCGGCGGCACGGCTACCGGCCCGGCAGCGGCCGTCATCTCAAAGGCCGCGCTCCGGGCCGGGGAGTAGCTCAGCAGCAGCGCCCGCACGGCGTAGCGGCCGGGCCGCACCGCCCCAAACGCGTAGCGACCGCGCTCGTCGGTCGTTTTCGAGTCGGCCACGGTCGAGTCGGGCAGCCGCGTGAGCACCACCGTGGCGAAGGGCAGCGGCTGCCCAGCCCGGTCCAGCACCTGGCCGCTGACGGTAGCCGCGCTGGTTTGTGTCTGGGGCTGGGTTTGATTCTGGGTCTGATTCTGAGTCTGGTTTTGGGCTTGAGCCGGACCAGCCAACCCGGCCAGGAGCAGCCCTAAAAACCAGCAGGAGCGGTGGAAGCGAGCGGTGTTTTTCATCGGAAAGTGGGGTTGTTGGTTGATGAGTCAAAGGTGACCCGCCCGCTTATCGACCTGAAAAAACATTATTCCAACCCGCCCAAACTCGTTGTAAACCCGACTATTGCTGCCAATTCAGCCTTTTTCCAGTTCGCATCCTAAACCGGGGCGTTGGCATAAAAAACTCGTTGGCGGGCGGCACACTCCGGTAGTTTTGACCCGGTTAGGCAGCTTTCTCAAATGCCCTCGCCGCGACTGATGACTCAGAAAAATCTGCGTTGGTACCTCCTCAGCTGGCTGGCCTATGCCAGCTATGAGTTCACCGGCGCACTCCTGTACCACAGGGTCAATACCCCGCTTCGATTCAGCTTGTGGCTTGCCGCGTCGGTGGTGCTGATTCGCTTCCTCGGGTTCACGCTTTGCTACCGCCTGGTGTATCCGCGCCTGTTGCGGCCGGGGCGCACCGGGGCGTTGGTGCTGGCGCTAGGGGGCGTGGTGGCGGGCTACATCGGCCTGCGTGCGCTTATCGAAGAGGTGCTGTACCCGGTCGTGTTCGGCTTCCACAACTATAGCCCCGACACGACGGTCAGCTACTACATCTACGATAACATCTTCTTCTCGCTGCCGATAGTATTGGTGAGCGCCGCCGTCTGGGCCGGGCAGGAAGCCTTGCGTCGCGAGCGCGAAAACCAACTGCTCACGGCCGAGAAGCGCGCTGCCGAAGCCGCCTTTCTCAAAACTCAGATTAACCCGCACTTCCTCTACAACACGCTCAACATGCTCTACGGCCTGGCCTACGCCGCCGACAAAACCCTGGCCGGCGGCATCCTGCGCCTCTCGGAGCTGATGCGCTACATGCTGCGCGACACGCCCGACGGCCTGGTCGAGCTGAGCCAGGAAATCGAGTACCTGGAGAATTTTCTGGCCCTCTACCACCTGCGCTACCCCGGCCGCCTGAGCGCCGAGCTAACCGTCGCCGGCTCGCCCGACGGCCACCGCCTGGCCCCGCTGCTGCTCATCCCGTTCGTCGAGAACGCCTTCAAGCACGGCATCCTCGACGAGCCGGCTACGCCCGTGCGCCTGCACCTGGTCCTCACGCCGGGCACGGTCGAGTTCACCGTCGAAAACCACTGCCACGCCGGCTCCGCGCCCGACCACACGAGCGGCATCGGCCTGCCTAATTTGCGCCGCCGCCTGGAGCTGCTCTACCCCGGCCGCTTCGCCCTGCAAGCCGGGCCGGTCGGTGGCGGCGCGTTTCGGGCGCGGCTGGAGGTGCGGGATTAGACATGAGACTATGAGAAGTGAGACATGAGACGTGAGACATGGGACAATGAGATATGAGACGTGAGACTTTACCAAGCGATAATCTAACTTCTCACGTCTCATGTCTCACTTCCCATAGTCTCATGTCAAACCCAGAAACCACTGATTCAAGCTGCTTCTTACTGCCACATTCCTCATGATTCGCTGCCTGGTAATTGACGACGAGCCGCCCGCGCTGGCTATTCTGGCCGACTACATCGGGCAGGTGCCGTTTTTGACGCTGGTCGGCACCACGACCAGCCCCATCGAGGGCCTGACGCTGGTGCAGCAGGGCGGCGTGGACCTTGTGTTTCTCGATATTCAGATGCCGCGGCTCACGGGCTTGCAGTTTCTCAAGCTCGCCGGCCCGCGCTGCCGCGTCATCCTCACCACCGCCTATCCCGAGTTTGCCCTCGACGGCTTCGAGCACGACGTGGTGGACTACCTGCTCAAGCCCATCCCGTTCGAGCGCTTTTTCAAAGCCGCCCAGAAAGCGCTGAGCCTGCTGCCAGGTACGATGCCGCCCGCTGAGGCCACCGCGCCAATGGTTTTGCCCGCTGCTCTCAGCCCCGTGCCGGCCCATTTATTCGTGAAGGGTGAAACCAAGAACAAATACCTGCGCCTCAACCACGCCGACATTCTCTACGTCGAGGGCCTGAGCAATTACGTGAGCATCCACCTGCCCGGCCAGCGAATAGTGACTTACCAAACCCTCAAAGAGTTAGCCGACTCGCTGCCCCAGCCGCCGTTTCTGCGGGTCCACAAGTCGTTCATCGTCTCGCTCGACAAAATCCGCATGGTGGACGGCAATACCATTTACATCGAGGACAAGCTGATTCCCGTGGGCGAGACCTACCGTGAGCAGCTCTATCGGCTCATTCGGGAGGCGTAACGCGCCGCCTTAGCTGCGTCAGTCATTACTATTTCACAGTTGCACTTCCAAATAATAATCGGG
>JANXNW010000053.1 GCA_025353905.1 Hymenobacter sp. | reverse complement strand
TCGGCGGGCAGCCGGTACGCGTCCAGCCCGCCGCCGTGAAAACTCTGATGCACGCCGCGCACGAGCGTGGCCGGCGAGGCGGCGAACTTCAGGCCGTAGGTCGTGGTCAGGTAGCTTTCAATCCGCTCCGTTTGAGCCAGTACGGCCGGGTCGAACACATCGCGCCCGCCGCGCGGCTTCAATTCCAATTCAAACGGCCGGACGCCGGCAAACTGCCGGTCGAAGAACGCGAAATCACGCCGCACGGGGTCTTTCGGCGACAAGTCATCGAGCAGCGACGAGTTGATGCGTACCCGCGTGCTCAACCCGATGCTGGCCGCCAGCACCAGCCCGCTGAGCGTAAATACCAGTCGCCGCCGCCGCAAAATCGTCTCGAAGAGCCGGCCGAGCACGCCGTCCCAATCGTGGCCGTGGGCGCGCGGCTGGCGCAGGGCGGGTTTACGCAAGAGCACCAGCATGGCGGGCAAGAGCGTGAACGTCAGCCCAAAAGCTAGCAGCACCGACACGCCCGTATACAGCCCGAAATTGTGAATCGGCCGGATGGTGCTCGTCATCAAGGTGAAAAATCCCAGGCTGGTAGTCAGCGCCGACAGCCCCGAGCCGAAGCCCGATTCTTTAATCGTGGTGCGCAGGGCGTGTTTTTTGCCGGCTCCGTAGCCCAGCTCGCTCACGTAGCGGCTGATGAGGTGAATGGTATCCGACATGCCCACCACGAAGAGCATGAGCGGCAGCAGGGCCGTCATCAAATCGATGCTCACCCCGCACGCGCCCATGATGCCCAGTCCCCAGATAATGGCCCCCAGCACGACGACCAGCGGCAACACCACGCCCCACCAGGTGCGAAAGCTCAACCAGAGCAAGCCCGTGACGAGCACGAATGCCAGCGACATAAACACGGCCATCTCGACCTGGAGCCTATCGACGAACACGGATTGGGCTACGACCTTGCCCGCCAAGTGCGCCCGACTTTCGGGGATGCCGGCTCGCGCCAGCCCCGCTCGCAAGCTGTTCAGCAGCGAGTCGCCGGGCGGCTTTTTCAGGTCGGGCGAGGTCTGGATGACGAGCGCGGCGGCACGGGCATCGGGGCTGAAAATATTGCCCACCAGGCCCGGCGTGCGGTAAATTAGGCTGGAGTCCGCGGCCCGCCGCACTGGCTCGCCGGGGTGCAGATAGGGCAGGCGGTAGGCACCCACGCCCTCGACCACGGTGCGGGCGAGCGTGGTGGGCGAGCTCACGCTGAGCACGTGCGGCTGGCGGGCGGCGAGCCGGCTCAGGCTATCGACCCGCGCCAGAAACGCGGGCGCGAACACCGTTTGCCCCGGCGCGGCCTCCAGGCCCAGCAGCAGGTAGTCGTTGTCGTTGCCGAAGCGCTCGGTGTAGCCCAGGTAATAGTCCAGGTCGGGGTCGCCGGCAGGGTAGAAGTCGTTGAAATCATAGTTGAAGCGCAGCGTACTGGCAAAATAGCCGGCCACGCCCGTGAGCAGGGCCAGCACGAGCAGCGTGAGGTGCGCGAGGCGACGAAGGGACATGGACAGGGGAGGAGCGCGGCGCGGCTACCGGTCAGCAGCTTAGCTTTGGGCGCGGTTGGGTTTCGAGTAGCGAGTGTTGGCTGCTGTGTGCCGCTTGGAAACTTTACTGCCCAACCCGCAGCGCCCAGCAGTAAAAATCTATTCCCTCACAAAGTTCGTCCGCTTCCTTTATGTTGCTTCGGTTTCTGCCCGTTCTGCTGCTGGCGCTGCTGCCCGCGCTCGTCGCCCAGGCCCAACAACCCCCAGCCGTCGTTGCCACCGGCCGCGTAGTGGCCAAAGCCACCGGCGCGCCGCTGTCCCAAACCACGGTGCGCCTCGACGGGCAGCCCGGCGGGGTGAGCACCGACGAGGCCGGGCGGTTCCGGCTGCCGCTGGCCGGTGCGCCCGCCGACGCGCGCCTCGTTGTCTCGCGCCTCGGCTACCAGAGCCAGACGCTGCCCGTGGCCCAGCTCGGGACCGAGGTGCAGCTCGAGGAAATGTCGTATCAGATTGGTGAGGTGCTGGTTACGTACGAGCGCATTCGCAAGCTGCTGCTGCGCAAATGGCGCATTGACGAGGCGTCGCTCGACGTGATAGGCCAGCGCATAATTGCTTCCACTCAGAAAAGGGACTCCGCAAAAGCGGCCCGGATGGCCCGCGACCCGGAGGCGCTGCGCAAGGTGCTGCGCCTGGCGCGCTATATTTTTCACGACGACGGCTCGGTCAAGGCCCGGGTACTGCTCTTCGGCAGCACGGGTACGTGGCAGCTCGATGAGCAGAGCCGCAAGCTGCGCATCACCAACGCGAAAGGCCAGGAAGCGTTGCGCGACGTGGTCGAGCTGACTGAGCAGCGTCTCGTGCTGCAGCCCGAAGCCGCCGGCCAGCCCGCTGTCGTGTACGTGCCCGCTGACTAAACCTTCGACGAGCTTAGTTGCTTTTCATGGCGTAATTTAGCAGTCCTGAACAGTATTTCCACACTTCATTCAACCCCCCCTAATCCCATGAAAAAGACCCTGCTCGCCTTCGCCCTGCTCGCTTTCGTCGGCTCGGCTTCGGCCAACGACGGCACCAAGCCCAAAGCCAAGGCTAAAAAAGCCGAACACTGCACCGCTGCTGCCGCCGCTAAGTGCGAAAAAGACATGGCCGGCACCGATATGGCCGGCATGCCCGCCTGCTGCCGCGCCAAGATGGCCGCCCGCGCCGCCGCCCCCAACGCCACTGCCCAGGCCGCCAAGCCGGTCGTGAAAACGATGTAAGAGGTTTGCCACTAATTGGCTCATGAAAAAAGCCGCCTGCGAAGGCGGCTTTTTTATGTCCAGCCCTTATCTTGCAGGCTCAACTATTAAAGTATGTAAGCCTATGGAGCTCATTGACCATTTGAGTAACCTTGCCTCGCGGGTTCAGAAGCAGGTATCATTTATTCAGACGGAGGAGGCAACTAAAAACGCCCTGGTTCTTCCTTTCCTGAATGCCTTGGGGTACAACGTGTTCGACCCAACCGAAGTCGTACCTGAATTTGTCGCTGATATTGGTACCAAGAAAGGCGAGAAAGTAGATTACGCTATTTTTCGGGATGGCAAGCCAATTATTCTGATTGAATGCAAGCATGTTGGCCACGACTTGAACATAAATCACGCGGGGCAGCTCTTTCGCTATTTCCACGTTACGGAGGCTCGAATCGGCATTCTTACCAATGGAATAACGTACCGGTTATTCACCGACTCTGAACAACCTAATAAAATGGACGAGCGTCCATTTATGGAATTCAACCTGTTTAGTTTCAACGACCATGAAGTTGCTGAAATAAAGAAGCTAAGCAAAGCTGATTTCAGCATTGACGAAATGCTGGCAGCAGCGCACGACCTGAAATACGTCAGCGCTTTCAAAACGTACCTGGACAATCAGTTTACCAAACCAAGTGAGGAATTTGTACGGTTCGTCGCCAAACAAGTCTATGATGGGGTACTGACTCCCAAAATGAAGGACCAGTTCAGTGCGTTGCTAGGTCGGACTATGCAGCAATTCCTGAACGAAAAGCTGGCTGCTAAATTCAAATCTGTTTTAGCTGATAACGGCGTTGCCTCAACGGTAGTAGTTGCCCCGGCCGATGCTTCCCCGTCATCGGCTCAACTAACTACTGGTTCGGAGAAGGAGCAGGAGAAAAGCATAGTGACCACGGTAGAGGAAACCGAAGGGTTTATGATTGTACGGGCAATTCTTCGTAAAAATGTTGCGGTTGGTCGTGTAGTAATGCGCGACGTACAATCCTATTGCGGAATTTTGCTCGACGATAATAACCGCAAGCCAATTTGTCGCTTGCATTTCAACGGTAGCAAGAAATTCATCTCGCTTTTCGACGGGGAAGAAATGGAGCGTGTAGATGTAGAAAACCTAGATGGGTTGTACCAATACGCTTCCCGTATTCGGGCTACTGTTGCCAAGTATGATTTGAAACCAGCTGAATAAATAGCCGCGTTTCCAGATACCAGCGCGAAATCCTACTTTGTCAATTGCATAGCCACGGCCTTGTACTCTGCGTGTGATTTTTTCAAGTGTAAAAGAGCCGCCCTATTTGGGGCGGCTCTTTCTGTAAGAGATGTCGGCCACGTATTTTAGGCAGCCAGCACCTGCTGGTAGAGCTGCCGGTCGATGTTGGCTCCGCACAGAATCAGGCCCACCGGTTGGGGCGACTGCTGGCCGGCGGCCCGTTCTTGGAGTAGGGCGGCGAGTGGGGCAGCGCCCGCGCCTTCGGCCAGGTTGTGCGTATCGGAGCAGTAGTGGCGCACGGCCGCCCGCACTTCGGCTTCGCTCACCGTGACTATCCGCGCCACCCCCCGCTGAATAACCGCCAGGGCCTCGGCCGAGGGTATTCGCACGGCCATGCCGTCGGCGATGGTCGGCGGGCCGGTCGGTGGGGCCGTCCTCACCACCCGCCCCGCTGCCACCGACAGCGCGTAGGCCGGATACTGCTCGTGCACGACGCCGACAATCTGGGTGCGCAGGCCCAGCGCGTCGCGGGCGCTCACCAGGCCACAAATGCCCGACCCCAGCCCGATGGGCACGTACACCGTCGCCAGCTCGGGCACGGCCCGGAGCAGCTCCAGGGCGTAGGTCCCGATGCCGGCCACCAGCGCCGGGCCAAACGAGGGCACGAAAACCAGCCCCTCGGCGGCGGCCAGCGTTTCGGCGTGAGCTTTGGCTTCATCGAAATCCTGCCCGTACTCGCGCAGCTCGGCCCCGAAGCCGCGCATGGCCAGGTTTTTTTCGGGGCTGTTGCCGTGGGGCACCACCACCACGGCGCGTAGCCCCAGCCGCCGGGCGGCGAACGCGATACCCTGTCCGTGGTTGCCGCGCGTGGCCGTAATCACGCCCTGCACCGTGGGTTGGCGCGCCCGCAGCTGCTGCAGGTAAACGAGGCTGCCGCGAATTTTGAAAGCCCCGGTGGGCGTGTGGTTTTCGTGCTTCACCCAGACAGGGCCGCCAGCGCGGGCGCTCAGCAGCGGCCACTCGAACTGGGGCGTGGGCGGCATGGCCGCGTACACGATGCGGGCGGCGGCTTCTAATTCGGCAAGACTAATCATGGGGAGGAATAAGCTGGGCAAATGTAGGTGTCGCCTAATGGCTGCCCGGCCGAGGCGAATGCTGGTCGATAGTCCCTATTTTCGCCCCATCATGCACCAATACCAAGCCCTGCTCCGCCAGATTCTCGACCACGGTACGCCCAAAACCGACCGCACGGGCACGGGCACGTTGTCGCTCTTCGGCCCGCAAATGCGCTTCAATCTGGCTGAGGGCTTCCCGCTGGTCACGACTAAGAAAGTGCACCTGAAAAGCATTATTCACGAGCTGCTCTGGTTTCTCAGAGGAGATACGAACAATAATTCGCTCGAAGCGGAAGGCGTGA
Source organism: Hymenobacter sp. (assembly GCA_025353905.1). Classification (GTDB taxonomy): domain Bacteria; phylum Bacteroidota; class Bacteroidia; order Cytophagales; family Hymenobacteraceae; genus Hymenobacter. The sequence continues at coordinate 10,017 of JANXNW010000053.1, read as the reverse complement.
AAATCTGGCGCGAGTGGGCCGACCCCGCCACCGGCGACCTCGGGCCGATTTATGGGAAGCAATGGCGGGCCTGGCCCGACGGGCAGGGCGGCCATATCGACCAAATCAGCCAGGTAATCGAGCAGCTGCGCACCCAGCCCGACTCGCGCCGGATGGTCGTCAGCGCCTGGAACGTGGCCGAATTGCCCCAGATGCGCCTCCAGCCCTGCCACTGCCTTTTTCAGTTCTACGTCGCCGACGGCCGCCTCTCGTGCCAGCTTTACCAGCGCTCGGCCGATGTGTTTCTGGGCGTGCCGTTCAACATTGCTTCCTACGCTCTGCTTACGCTAATGGTGGCGCAGGCAACGGGCCTCGCGCCCGGCGAATTCATCTGGACCGGCGGCGACACGCACTTATATTCCAATCACTTAGACCAAGCCCGCCTTCAGTTGGAGCGCGCCCCGCGCCCGCTGCCCACGATGCGGCTGAACTCGGCCGTGACCGATATTTTCGGGTTTCGCTACGAGGATTTTCAGTTGGAAAACTACGACCCCTGGCCGGCGATAAAGGCGCCCGTGGCGGTGTGATTTCGCGCAGCGTTTCGCGGAGTTGGTAAAGTCTCGCAAACTCTCGCAAAGTCGGTCAATGCACCCTGCGTAGCGCTGCCAACTCCGCGAAACTCCGCGTGAAATTGACGCCTCCCACCCGCGCCACTGCCCGCACGGCCGCCACGTTAGCCGTGAACACGGCCTCGGCCGCCAGCAATTCGGCGGGCAAAAACAGCCCTTCGTGACACGCTACGCCCGCCGCCCGTGCCGCCCGCAGCACGGCCGCCCGGCGCACGCCCGCCACGCACCCGGTGCCAAGCGCGGGCGTGTACAAAACCTTATTTTTCAGCCAGAAAACCGCCGCCGCGCCCGCTTCGGCCACGTGCCCGGCCGCGTCGAGCAAAACAATCTCGTCCAGCCCGCGCCGCTGCCGCTCGTGGGCCGCCCGCACGTAAAGCCACGCCTGGGGCCCCTTGCAAAAACTGAGCGGCGAGTGAATGGAATAGGTTTCCAACGCGAAATCCGCTTGCCACACGGGCGCGTCGTCGGGCACGAATGCCTCGACCGTGGCCAGCCACTCGGCCGCGTCGGTGGGCGGCGTGTAGCGCCCGCCCCCGCCGCGCCAAAGCTGCAAGCGCAGCCGGGCGGCGGGCAGGTTGTTGGCCGCTGCCAGCTCGGCCAGCGTGGTTTCGAGCGCCGCCGCCGAAGCCAGCGCTTCGGGCAAGGCCAGGTAGAGCGCGGCGGCGGCCTGCCGCATCCGGGCCAGGTGCAGGTTGGCGTAGCGCAAGCGGCCGTCGGCGAAAATCAGCGTCTCAAAAAAGCCATCGCCGAAAGCGAGGCCGCGGTTGGGCAGCGGCAGGCCGAGGCCGGCCGCTGCAACTAGCTCACCATTAAAAATCAACTGACTCTCACGCATTTTTTCCACCACCAAAATCCGACTAATCCGACTAATCCGATAAATCCGCGGTTCAGACCAAGCTAAACTTCTTGCCCGGCAGCGCCCGCACCACGCCCCGAAACTCCAGCCCCAGTAGCAGCGAGGCGACGACGTGGATGGGCAGTTGCGCCTTCCAGGCCAGGTTATCCATCTGCTCCTCGCGGCCGGGGGCGGCGCTGAGCACTGTGAGCAAGGCGAATTCGTCTGGCTCAAAGTCGTCGGGCGCGTAAGTGGTGGCGGGGCGATATTTGCCCGTGTGGTGCAAGGCTGCGTCCCAATTCAGGAGCTGCTCCAGGTCGCGGGGTTCCTGGTAGAGGGCGGCTTTGTTGTTTTTAATCAGTGCGTTGCAGCCTTCCGAAGCGGGCGAGCCGAGCGGGCCGGGTACGGCCAGCACGTCGCGGTCGTAGCTCAGGGCCAGCTCGGCCGTGATGAGCGCGCCGCCCTTGATGGCGGCTTCGACTACCACGGTGCCGTCGGCGAGGCCGGCGATGATGCGGTTGCGGGCCGGAAAATTGTAGCGGTCGGGCGGGGTACCGAACGGGAATTCAGTGAGCAGCCCGCCGGTTTCGCGCATCTTCTCGGCCGTTTTGCGGTGGGCGGCGGGGTAGATGATGTCGAGGCCGGTGGCCATGACGCCCACCGTGGGCAGCCCTTCGGCCAGGGCGGCGCGGTGGGCCAGGATGTCGATACCGTAGGCTAAGCCGCTGACGATGAGCGGCCGGTGCGGCACCACGCCCTTCACGATGCGCTCGGTTTGCTCGCGGCCGTATTCGGTGCTTTGCCGGGTGCCGACCAGCGCCAGCGTCTTCGGGGCGTTCAAGTCAGCCACGCCCTGGTAGTAGAGCAGGGCGGGCGCGTCGGCAATGAGCTTGAGCCGGGTCGGGAAGCGCTTACTGGTGTAGAAAATAATTTCTACGCCGTCTTTCTCGGCGCGGCGCAAGCTGGTTTCGGCCCGCGCCAGTGCCTGCCCGCGCGCCGGGCCGGTGAGAATTTGCACCGTGGCGTCACCCACGCCCGGCACCCGCCGGAGCTTGCCGGGCGGCAGGTGCAACACGGCGTGGGCCGAGCCGCCGTAGCTCATCAGTTGCCGCGTAAGCTGCGGGCCGATGCCGGGCAGCAGCGTCAGGGCCAGCTCGTAGTAGAGGTCCGGGTCGGGCATTTTTAGTTGTTAGTTGTTGGTTGTCAGTTGTCAGTTGCCAAACGGTTGTATTGCATCTAGCTGACAACTGACAACTACCCACTGACAACTAATTTACTCCGTGGGCCGGGCCGCGTCCAGCTCTTTTTTCAGGCTCACTAGAAAGCCGCGCACCCGCTCCAGGCTCTGCACCACGTCGATTTTTTCCTTGAGCTGCCCGCCTTTTTGCTTGAGCATTTCGCGCGCGCCGGCTATCGTGTAGCCGCGCTCTTTCACCAAGTGAAAGATGGTGCGAAACACGTCCACGTCGGCCTGGGTGAAGAGGCGGTTGCCCTGCTTGCTCTTACGCGGGCGCAGCTCGTCGAACTCGGTTTCCCAGAAGCGGATGAGCGAGGTGGCCACCCCGAACTGCTCGGCCACCTCGCCGATGGTGAAATACTGCTTGGTGATGTCGCGCTCTTTGTATGGCATAATGTAACACCAAGCCCCAGCTTGGTGAATCGGGTGGAAAAATCCTCGGGCGGGCCTGTCGTGGCATCCCTCCGGTGGCAGCACAGCTTGGTGTTACATTCTACCTTTGCCCCCTGCAAATCAACGCCAAAAATACCGCGCTTCATGCCGCTTCCTTCCGCTTCCGTCGTTCGCCAGCAATTTCTCGACTTTTTTGCCGCTCGCGGGCACCACATCGTGCCCTCGGCTCCCCTCGTCGTTAAGGACGACCCGACGCTGCTCTTCATCAACTCGGGCATGGCCCCGTTCAAGGACTACTTCCTCGGCAACAAGCCCGCGCCGCACCGACGCATCGCCGATACGCAGAAATGCCTCAGGGTCAGTGGTAAGCACAACGATTTGGAGGAAGTTGGCTACGACACCTACCACCACACGCTGTTCGAGATGCTGGGCAACTGGTCGTTCGGCGATTATTTCAAGAAAGATGCCATCGCCTGGGCCTGGGAGCTGCTCACGGACGTGTATCAGCTGCCCAAAGACCGGCTCTATGTGACTTATTTCGAGGGCGATGCGGGCGACGGTCTTGGCCCCGACACCGAGACGCAAACCCTGTGGCGGCAGTACGTGGCGGAGGACAAGATTTTGCCGGGCAACAAGAAGGATAATTTCTGGGAGATGGGCGACACCGGCCCGTGCGGCCCGTGCTCCGAAATCCACATCGACCTGCGCGACGAGGCCGAACTCGCTGCCCAGCCCGGCCACGAGCTGGTGAACGCCGACCACCCGCAAGTGGTCGAAATCTGGAACAACGTGTTCATGGAATTCCAGCGCCTGGCCGATAAGTCGCTGATAAAACTACCCGCCCAGAGCGTGGATACCGGCATGGGTTTCGAGCGGCTGATGATGGCCGTTTCGGGCGTGAAATCAAACTACGACACGGATGTTTTTCAGCCGTTGATTCAGTTTATCGCCACGGAAGCGGGCGTGGAATACCACGGCACGTCGCCTTTGGCAGTTGTCAGTTCTCAGTTGCCAGTTGTTAGTCCTATCCAAGAGGCTGACAACGAACAACTGACAACTGACAACCAAGAAAAAACTGACATCGCCATTCGCGTTATCGCCGACCATATTCGGGCCATCGCGTTCACCATCGCTGATGGGCAGTTGCCGAGCAACGTAAAGGCGGGCTACGTCATTCGGCGGATTCTGCGGCGGGCGGTGCGCTACGCGTTTTCGAGCTTGAATCAGAAGCAGCCGTTCTTGTACAAGCTCGTGCCGGTGCTGGCCGAGCAGATGCGCGGCATCTTCCCGGAGCTGAAAGCCCAGCAGACGTTCGTGGTGCGGGTGATTGAGGAGGAGGAAATCGCGTTTCTCAAAACGCTCGAAACCGGCCTGCGGCGGCTCGACGCGCTTGAAGACGCGGCCCGCGCTAACGGCGGCGTGCTGGCCGGCGACGTAGCCTTTGAGCTGAGCGACACGTTCGGTTTCCCGCTGGACTTGACCGCCCTCATCGCCCGCGAAAAGGGCCTGACGGTGGACGAGGACGGCTTTAAGCAGGAGTTGGAAAAGCAAAAAGCCCGCTCGCGCAACGCCCAGGAAACCGAGCAGTCGGACTGGGTGACGGTGCGCGACGCGGACGCGCCCAACGCGTTCGTGGGCTACGACCAGGACGAGGCGACGGCCCGGCTGTTGCGCTACCGCAAAATCGACAAAAAGGGCAAGACGGAATATCAGCTCGTGCTCGACCAGACCCCGTTCTACGCCGAGAGCGGCGGGCAAATCGGCGATACGGGCTACCTGGAAAGCGACCTGGACCGGTTGCGGGTGACGGACACGCGCCGCGAAAACGACCTGATTCTGCACACCGTGTTGGAGCTGCCCCAGGAGCTAACGGCCGAGTTCCGCGCCCGCCCCGATGCCGCCCGCCGCGACCTGACCCGCAACAACCACACGGCCACGCACCTGCTGCAAGCCGCCCTGCGCCAGGTGCTCGGCAGCCACGTGCAGCAAAAAGGCTCCTTGGTACATGAGAAGCTGCTGCGCTTCGACTTCTCGCACTTCACGAAAGTGACCGAGGCCCAGCTGCGCGAAATCGAGCAGGTGGTGAACGAGCGCATCCGCCAGCAAATCCCGCTCGACGAGCGCCGCGACGTGCCCATCGCCGAAGCCAAGTCGCTGGGTGCGATGGCTTTGTTCGGGGAGAAGTACGGCGAGTTCGTGCGCGTCATCACGTTTGATAAAGACTACTCGGTGGAGCTGTGCGGTGGGCTGCACGTGCCCAACACGGGGCGCATCGGCTACTTCAAAATCGTGGCCGAGAGCGCCGTTGGGGCCGGTGTGCGCCGGCTTGAAGCGCTGACCGCCGCCGCCGCCGAAGTTTATGTAGACCAGCAAATCGACTTGCTTGAACAGGTGCGCGAAACCTTGGGCAACCCCCAGCACCTGCTGCCCGCCCTCGAAAAGCAAAGCGAGGAAATCGCCGCCCTGCGCCGCCAAATCGAAGCGTTTGAAACGCAGCAGCTCGCCGGGCAGCGCCAAAGCCTGCTTGGTCAGCTGAAGCCGCTGCCCAACGGCCGCCACTTCCTGGCCGCTCAGGTGGCGGTCGGCTCGGCCGACGCGCTCAAGAAGCTGGCCTACGAGCTGCGCCAGGCCGCCCCGGCCGGCCCGCTCGTGCTCGTGCTCGGGGCCGAGGTGGACGGCAAGCCCCAGCTGGCCGTGATGCTCGACGACGAGACGGCCAAGACCGGCGCGCTCAACGCCCAGACGCTGGTGCGCGAGCTGGCGAAGGACATTCAGGGCGGCGGCGGCGGGCAGCCGTTCTTCGCCACGGCCGGCGGTAAGAACGTGGCGGGGCTGGCGGCGGCGTTGGCGCGGGCAGAAGGATTGGTGGGGTAGCCGTGATTTTAACGAAAGCTGTAGGACGCAGTCTTTGCTGCGTCAAGCGTGGAGGTAGTTTAATGAGTCGTGATTTTGCGACTTATCTTTAGCCTGCTTATGGAAATCATCGTCAATGTCCCGGCCGAGCGCGTTGAATTCGCGCTCGAAGTGCTGCGTAGCTTAACGTTCATTGAAAGCGCTCAGCCGCGTCGCGCGAGCGAAAAGGTCGAGCAGGATACCACAGAATATTTGCTGGCCTCGCCCGCCAACGCGGAACGCTTGCGCCTCGCTTATGAGCAATACGACCGGGGCGAGCGCATCGATTTCGCACTGCCGGCGGAATAACGTACAACCTGGCGTTTCTGCCCGTGGCCTGGGAGGATTACCAGCACTGGCAGCAAAAGGACAGAGCCGTGTTGCGACGGCTCCACGCGCTGTTCAAGGAGTTGCAGCGCACGCCGTTTGTGGGTACGGGCAAGCCCGAACTGCTGCGCTACGGACGAGCCGGCACCTGGTCGCGGCGCATCACGGAGGAACATCGGCTGGTGTATCGGGTGGACGAGGATACCGTCTGGATTATCCAGGCGCGCTATCATTACGCTGCCTAACGCCGAGCCAGCGAAGTAACCTGATTACCTTAGCGCCTGCTCACTTTTAATTGTCAGCGTTATGATTGAGGTTGATTTAATCAAGAAGCACGGCAAGAAAGCCCTCGGTATGAGCGAACACGCCCACGCGCCCCGCACTTGGCGCGAGCGAGCGGGTGAGATTCTGCTCGAAATCGGCATCATCGTCTTTGCCGTCACGCTCTCCATCTGGCTGCACAGCTGGCAGGAGCACCGCCACAGTCGGGCGCGGGAGCGGCAGTTTCTGGTCGGGTTGCGGCAGGATTTGGGCCATGACATCGCTGAGCTGCGTGGAGATTCGCTTCTATATGTGCGGCAATTACAGTCGATGCGGTACTTACGGGAGGTGAGCGCAGCCACGTTCAACCAGGATAGTTTGAAGGCTCACCGTTGGGTGCTTACCAGCGGCATTTGGTTTATCCCGAATAATTCGCGGTTCGAGGGCCTTAAATCATCGGGGTCGCTGGCAATTTTGGAAAGCGACACGCTGCTCTCGCGGATGCTCACTTACTACGAGCGCACGACTATGAACCTGACAAATAACAGCAAGATGTACGCCGAAACCATGAACCAGACTACGCTGCCCTTTCTGACTGAGAACCTGGACCCTAAAGGCACCAACTGGGTGCAAGTGCTGCAAGCGCGACCCATGCAAAACGTGCTATTGCGGGACGCGGCCGTGCGCAACGTTCTGGGTTTCTACCACGGCACCGCCCAGGAGGCCCGGGTGCTGCGCCACGCGATTGGCGAGTACCTGAAAGAATAAACCGGCTGTTGAACATCTGGCCCCCGGACCAAGTTGGGGCCGTATCTTCGTTCCGCTGACCCCCCGGCTGGTATTATACCCTGACTTGCTTCGCTATGCCTACTGCTGCCCCGACCGCTTACACGCCCACCGAGGCCCCCGTTGCGCACCACGTCCGCGCCCGGCAGCTGCTGCGGGCGCACCCCGAAGTGAAGCGCCTGATGACGCGCAACGCGGGCACGGCGCTCATTACCGTGGGCTGCGTACTAGGGCTGGTCGGGCTGGCGTATTTGCTGCGTAACCAAGCCTGGTACTGGTCGTTGGCGGCGGCGTACTTAGTGGGGGCATTTATCTGCCATACGCTGTTCGTCATCATTCACGAGGCGACCCACAACCTGGTTTTCAAGGGGCAATGGGCTAACGCGGCGGTGGGTATCGGGGCTAATCTGCCGATGATTTTCCCCTCGGCGATGAGCTTTCGCAAGTACCACCTCAAGCACCACTCGGCGCTGGGCCACTTCGACCACGACGCTGACCTGCCCGACCACTACGAGGCCCGACTCATCCAGCATTATGCCATTGGCAAGGCCGTATGGCTGTTTTTCTTCCCGATTTTTCAGCTTGTCCGCACCTTCCGCTGCCAGAGCGTGGTGCCCTTCGACAAGTACATCGCCGCCAACTGGGCCGCGCAAATCGTGTTCAACGTCGGCATCTGGCTCTGGCTGGGGCCGACGGCGTTCCTGTTTCTGTTTCTGAGCTTCTGGTTTTCGGTGAGCCTGCACCCGGTCGGTGCCCGCTGGATTCAGGAGCATTATTTAGTGCTCTCGCCCGAGCAGGAAACGACTTCCTACTACGGGCCGCTCAACGGCGTGCACCTCAACATTGGCTTCCACAACGAGCACCACGACCTGCCCGGTGTGCCCTGGAACAAGCTGCCCGAGCTGCGCCGCCTCGCCCCCGAGTTCTACGAGCCGCTGCTGCACCACACGAGCTACACGAAGGTGCTGCTGCGCTTTATCTTCGACCAGGAAATTTCGCTCTACTCGCGTCTGGTACGCGGCATCGAGGTGCCGAGCAAGCTTAAAGTCAATTAACAATGAACAATGAGCAATTCAGAACAGACCCAGTGTGGTCAAAGCTGAACTGCTTATTGTTCATTGCTCATTGTTAATTGACTCAGCGCGCCCACGCCGCTCGCTACCACGGCCACCGCGCCCAGCGCCACGCACAGCCCGAAGTGCTGGCCGAGCAAGCCCACCAGCGGCGGCCCGAGCAGAAACCCCAGAAACCCGATGGTCGAAACCAGCGCCAGCGCCACGCCCGGCGAGACTGACGTGGCCCGGCCCGCTGCCGCGTAAGCCAACGGCACCACCGAGGCAATGCCGAAGCCCACCAGCAGAAAACCCGCCGTGGCCGGCCCCAGGTGCGGAAACGTCACGGCCACGAGCAAGCCCGTCACAATCAGCGCGCTGCTGAGCCGCAGCACGCGCACCGGCCCAAGGTGGCGAGTGAGATAATCGCTGCCGAAACGGCCGGCGGCCATCGCGCCCAGGCAGGCCACGTAGCCGACCGTAACCAGCGCCGGACCGGGCCGAACCACGCGCTGGAAATACACCCCCGCCCAGTCGAACATTGCGCCCTCGCTCAGCATCCCACAGAACGCGAGCAGGCCGATGCGCAGCAAATACGGGTCGGGCCGCCGCAAGCTGAAGCCACCGGGCCGCTCGCCGCCCACGTCCTGGCGCAAGGTGCCCGGATACGCCAGCGCCGCCAGACTCAGGCCCAGGCAGAGCACAAGCAAAAAGTGCGTGTTGGGCGGCTGATGCTGCCTTATTAGTGCCGTGCCCAGTGCCCCACCCAGAAAGCCCGCCAGGCTCCACAGGCCGTGGAACGAGCCGATAATGGGCCGGCCGTACCGCGCCTGTACGCCCAGCGCCTGCGTGTTCATGGCGATGTTGAACACGTTGCCCGCCGCCCCGAACAAAGCCAGCGCGCCGGCCAGCGCCCAGAAGTTGTTGGCCGCGCCCAGCAGCTGCAGGCAACCCACATAAAGCACACCCGCCAGCAGCGTCGTGCGGCGGCTCCCCCAGCCGTGGACCAGCGCCCCGGCCAGCGGCAGCGAGGCAAGCGACCCCACCGGCAAGGCCAGCAGCAACTGTCCCAGCCGCCCCTCGTCCAAGCCCAGCCGCAGGCTGATGTCGGGAATGCGCGAAGCCCAGCTCGCGAAGCACAGCCCGGATAAGAAGAAAAAGGCGCTCACCGCCGCCCGGCTCCTTTTAGTGCTTAGTGCTTGGTGCTTGGTGCCTAGTGCTTGGTGCCTAGTGCTTGGTCTGTTCAAAAATAACTAAGCACCAAGCACTAAGCACTAAGCACCAACTGCCGCCGCGCGCTTTTTTTCCACCGAATCGAGCAGCTTGCCGAACGGCTCGATGAATTTCTGCACGCCTTCGTCCTCGAGCTGCTGGGTGAGTTTATCCAGGTCGAGGCCCAGGCCGGGCAGGCTGGTGAGCACGGCGCGGGCCTGCTCCAGCCCCTGTTCGAGGCGGGCGGCGGGCTGGCCTTTTTCCTTGAAAATTGCCATCGTGTCCACCGGAATCGTGTTCACGGTTTTAGGGCCGATGAGGTTTTCGACGTACTTGAGCGCGTCGTATTTCGGGTTCTTGTTGCCCGTGCTGGCCCAGAGCAGGCGCTGGGTGTCCGCGCCCTTCGCTTGCAAC
>JANXNW010000012.1 GCA_025353905.1 Hymenobacter sp. | reverse complement strand
TGAGGTGAGCGAACACGTCTTCGCGCTGCTCCTTGGTCGTTACGCCGAGGCGGCGCGAGAGCTGCCGGTAGCCGAGTACCTTGCCAGGGTTGTCGGCAAACTGCCGGTACACCAGCTCCTGAGAGATGGTCGGGAGCTGGGTTTTCGCCGGGTTTTTGGGTTGGTTTTTAGCCGGGGCGGGGGCCGCCTTCGCGCGAGGGGCGCGGGGGGCAGCGGGGTCTTGGGGGTTTTTCATGAAAAGGGTAAGACGGGCCGCCGGACAGCTGAGAATAAATGACGGGGCAGCGCGTAAAAAGTAGGGGCGCGGAACGGCCGCGCTTTTAAATCAACAATAAAGGTAAACGGCTGGCGCGGCGGCTTGTTCGGCTGGGGCCGGGGCAAGAGTCTCCGCAAAAGCGCCGGAAGCAACGTAGCGCGGGTCTCCGACCCGCTCGTAGAACGTCTGGCCGATGCGGGTCAGCGACCCACGTTTCGGACATGAAACGCGAGAATTGGAAAGGCCAGTCTCCTATCTCACTCCCCAAACTCTCATGTCTGAAGCCCCACCCGCGCCGCGATGCGGGCCGGGTCGTCGCTGGGGATGGCGGCCAATAGCTGCTGGGTATAGGGATGTTGAGGATGGAGATAAAGCTCAGCAGCAGGGCCGGCTTCCACGATTTTGCCCTGGCTCATGACCAGCAGCCGGTCGCTCATGAAGCGGGCCACCGACAAGTCGTGGGTGATGAAGAGGTAGGTGATGCCCAGCTCGCGCTTGAGGTCGTTGAGCAGGTTCAGCACCTGGGCCTGCACCGACACGTCGAGGGCCGACACCGACTCGTCGCACACAATCAGCTTGGGCCGCAGCGCCAGCGCCCGCGCGATGCAGATGCGCTGCCGCTGCCCGCCGCTGAACTCGTGCGGGTAGCGCTGCTCGGCATCGTCGCTCAATCCCACCGTGCGCAGTAGCTCGCGCACCCTGGCTTTTTGCTCGGCCCGCGAGCCGCCCACGCCGTGCACCCGCAGGGGTTCGAGAATCGCCTCGCCCACCGTCAGCATCGGGTTGAGCGCGGCGTAAGGGTCCTGAAAAACGAGCTGCAATTCGCGCCGCCGCTGGCGCAGCTCGCCGGCCGGCAGCCGCGCCAGGTCGGTGCCCCCGAACAGGATGCGCCCGGCGGTTGGTTCGGTGAGGCGCAGCAAGGCCCGGCCCAGCGTCGTCTTGCCGCAGCCTGATTCGCCGACGAGGCCCACCGTTTCGCCGGGGTAGATGACGAAGCTCACGTCGTCCACGGCCCGCACGAAGTCGGTGGTGCGGGTGAAGAAGCTTTTGCGCAGGGGGAAGTAAACGCGCAGATTTTCGACTTGGAGTAATGCCTCACCCCCCCGACCCCCCTCTCCTTCAGAGAGGGGGGAGCCTGATGACTTCAAACGCTTACTTGCGGTAGGTTCCCCCTCTCTGAAGGAGAGGGGGCCGGGGGGTGAGGCATCTTGTTCCACGGGAAACCCCTTGGCCGTCTCGCTTCCCGTGCGTATCTCGCCCGCCACCAGCGCCGCCCCTCCCCCAGCAGCCCGCGCCACCAGATTCCCGGCCGCGTCGGTGCTCATAAAATCAGCCACCACCGGCAGGCGGACTTTGCCAATCGAGAGGCGGGGGCGGCAGGCCAGCAGCCCTTGCGTGTAGGGGTGTTGGGGGCGGGTGAAGATGTCGAGTACCGGCCCCTGCTCCACCACCCGGCCGCGGTACATGACCAGGATGCGGTCGGCTATTTCGGCCACCACGCCCAGGTCGTGGGTGATGAAGAGCACCGCCGTGCCGTGCTCGCGGCGCAAGTCGCGGATGAGCTGGAGGATGCGAGCCTGCACGGTTACGTCGAGGGCCGTGGTCGGCTCGTCGGCGATGAGCAGGGCCGGGCGGCAAGCCATGGCCATTGCAATCATCACCCGTTGCTTCTGCCCGCCGCTGATTTCGTGGGGGTAGGATTTGAAAATCTGAGCCGGACGCGGCAGCTGGGCTTCGCCGAACAACTCGATGGTACGCGCTTCGGCCTGCTCGGCGCTGAGCGTTGTGTGCAGGCGCAACACTTCGACCACCTGATAGCCGCAGGTCAGCACGGGGTTCAGGGAAGTCATCGGCTCCTGAAAAATCATGCTGATGTCGTTGCCGCGCACCCGTTGCAGCTCGGTTTCGGCGAGCTGGAGCAGGTCCACGTCTCCCAGGTGCTCGGTGGCGAAGCGGGCCGTGCCGCTGGCGAGGCGGGCAGCGGGCTTCGGCAGCAGTCCCAGCAAGGCCAGCGCCGTTACCGACTTGCCCGACCCCGACTCGCCCACCATCGCCACCACCTCGCCCCGCTCGACGCTCAGCGACACGTCGGCTACGGCGCGGGTGCTACCCCGCTGCGAACGGAAGTCGATGGTGAGGTTTTCGACGGTGAGCAAGGGCATGGGGCGAATGTAAAACGGAGTGGCACTCCGTTTTGCTGCGCAGCGGCAAGCCACGGGCGGCGAGTGGTAACACCAAGCCCCTGCTTGGCGAACGTGCGGGTTTTGCCAAGCAAGACATACACGCTGAATCGAGTAGCAACGAAGTAAACAGCTAGGTTTTGCTTCGTAAAACCCATGCGTTCGCCAAGCAGGGGCTTGGCGTTACCACTCGCCGCCCGTGGCTTGCCGCTGCGCGGCAAAACGGAGTGCCACTCCGTTTTACACTTCTTGCTGCCGGAAAAATCTCCCTTGCAGTAGCAGAATCAGCGCCACGCCGATGAAGATGGACGAGTCGGCGAGGTTGAAGATGGGCCAGAGCGAGACGTACTTGCCACCCACCAGGGGCCAGGCGGCGGGCAGGAAACCCTCGTAGATGTCCACGTAAATCATGTCGATGACCTGCCCGAAAAACCAGCGGGAGGGCGAGCCGAAGGGCGCGTTGCCGTAAAGTACGCCGTAGCAAATCGAGTCCACGAGGTTGCCCACGGCCCCGCCCAAGATGAGGGCCATGCAGGCGATGAAGCCCGGCGCGGCGTGCTGCTGCCACAAGCGCCGGATATAATAGACCAGCCCGCCCACGGCCAGCAGCCGGAACGCGGTGAGCAGCAGCTTGCCGTAGGGCGGCGGCAGCTCCACGCCGAAGGCCATGCCGGGGTTGGTCGTGTAGTGCAGCTTGAGCCAGCGCCCGAGCAGCGGCACCTCGCCCGGCAAACCCAGCTGCATATGACTATGCACCAGGTATTTGGAAAGCTGGTCGAGCACTATTACCAGCAAGGCCAGCAGAAAAAACGGGGCCACGCTGCCCCGGCGCGCCGGCAGGCGAATGGACGAGAGCGAAGCAGCGGCGGCGGGGTCAGTGGTCACGAATGAAACTCAGGTTGCTTTGTACTGTTTTATACCGAATTATGGGGTTTCAAAACCTTCTAAAACGGGCATTGGCAAGCGTTGTGCGCGGGTGTGCCCGGCCGCCACTCCGGGCAGCGACCGGGCCGCTCAGCATCAGGCAGTTACAACTTCGAGCCGGGCACTGACCCGGAAGTCATCAAACTCCAGCTCGGCCGCGTGGCTTGGGGAGTTGTTGGAGGAGCCGTTCGGGGCAGCGGCTACGCCAGCCGCATCAGCTACAGGAGCCACGACGGCCACTTCCCCAAAATCAGCGAAATCCAGGCGCAGGGCTTGCACTTCCTCGCGGATGTAGTCGCCGAAGGCGGCCACGGCAGCTTGCAGCGCGGCAGGCGCGGCGGCGCTCAGGCGCACGGCGATGCGGTCCTGCACATAGAGGCCGGAGTCTTTGCGCAGGTTTTGCAGGCGGTTTACCAGCTCGCGGGCCAGCCCTTCCTGGCGCAGCTCGTCGGTCAGGGTCACGTCGAGGGCCACGGTGAGCGGGCCGTCGGTGGCCACGAGCCAGCCGGGCAGGTCCTGAGTGCGGATTTCCACATCGTCGGGCTGAATGGTCAGGTGCTCGCCTTCGACCTCGACCTCCACCCCACCCTGCTCGACCTGGGCAATTTCGTCGGCCGAAAACGCCTGGATGCGGGCCGCCACGGCTTTGAGGCGCGGGCCGTAGACCTGGCCGAGCCGCTTGAAATTCGGCTTCACCGACTTGACCAGCACCCCGCTCGTGTCGTCCAGAAACTCGATGTGCTTGACGTTCACCTCGGCGCAAATCAGGTCCTCGACCAGCCCGACCTGCGCGCGGGTCGTCGCGTCGAGCACCGGCACCAAGATGCGCCGCAGCGGCTGCCGCACCTTGAGCACCGACTTTTTGCGGAGCGAGTGGGTGAGCGAGCTGATGCGCTGGGCCAGCTCCATGCGCGCTTCCAGGGCCGGGTCAATCAACTCAGGCTGCTCCGGGGTCAGGTAGGTCAGGTGGACAGAGTTAGAAGTTAAGAGTGAAGAGTTAGGAGTTGAATTCGCGGCAACTTCTATTTCAGTAGCTTCAACTCTTAACCCTTCACTCTTAACTCTTAACTCAACTCCAGTCAGGTTGCCGTAGAGCCACTCGCTGAAGAAGGGCGCGACGGGCGACATGAGCTGGCCGACCACCATCAGGCACTGGTGCAGGGTTTCGTAGGCGGCTTGTTTGTCGGCCGTCATCTCGCCCTTCCAGAAGCGGCGGCGCGAGAGGCGCACGTACCAGTTCGAGAGCTGGTCGGTGGTGAAATCCTGGATGGCGCGGGCCGCTTTGGTCGGGTCGTAGCCGTCGTAGTGGCCGCGCACTTCCCGCACCAGCGAGGCCAGCTTGCTCAGAATCCAGCGGTCCAGCTCGGGGCGCTCGTCTAGCGAAATGAGGCCGAACTCGCGCACCTGGAAACTATCGAGGTTGGCGTAGAGCGCGAAGAAGGAATACGTGTTGAAGAGCGTCCCGAAAAAGCGGCGCTGCACCTCCACGATGCCGGCCGGGTCGAACTGGAGGTTGTCCCAGGGCGGGGCGTTGGCAATCAGGTACCAGCGCGTGGCATCGGGGCCGTACTGGGCGATGGTGGCGAACGGGTCCACGGCGTTGCCGAGGCGCTTGCTCATCTTTTCACCGTTGCGGTCGAGCACCAAGCCGTTGGCAATCACGTTCTTGAAAGCCACCGAGTCTTCGAGCATCACGGCCAGCGCGTGCAGGGTGAAGAACCAGCCGCGGGTCTGGTCCACGCCTTCGGCGATGAAATCGGCCGGGAAATTCTGGCGGAACGTGCCCTCGTTTTCGAGCGGATAATGCCACTGGGCGTAAGGCATCGCGCCACTATCGAACCAGACATCAATCAAATCCGGCTCGCGGTACATGGGCTGCCCGCTGGGCGAGAGCAGAAACACGTCGTCCACGTAGGGCCGGTGCAGGTCGACGGTAGTTGTTGGTTGTTCGTTGTCAGTTGTCAGGCTTGTGTTTGAAAAATTTCCTTCCTCACTGACAACGGACAACGGACTACTAACAACTATCGGATTATGCGTCATCAGCCCGGCGGCGATGGCTTTCTCAATCTCGGCTTGCAGCTCGGCGATGCTGCCAATGCAGCGTTCCTCGGTGCCGTCCTGGGTGCGCCAGATGGGCAGCGGGGTGCCCCAGTAGCGCGAGCGGCTCAGGTTCCAGTCCACCAGGTTTTCGAGCCAGTTGCCGAAGCGGCCGCTGCCGGTGCTTTCGGGCTTCCAGTTGATGGTCTTGTTCAGCTCGATGAGCCGGTCCTTGACGGCCGTCGTGCGGATAAACCAGGCATCGAGCGGGTAGTAGAGCACCGGCTTGTCGGTGCGCCAGCAGTGCGGGTAGGTGTGCGCGTACTTCTCAACCTTGAAGGCGGTGCCGTCGCCCTTCATGCGGATGGCGATGCTCTCGTCCAGGGTTTTGTAGTCGGCCCCGCTCTGGTCGTGGCCGTCGTAGTTCTTCACCCAGCGCCCGCCGAACTCGCCCATTTGCGGCACGTAGCGCCCGGTGCGGTCCACAATCGGCCCCAGCTT
>JANXNW010000007.1 GCA_025353905.1 Hymenobacter sp. | reverse complement strand
GCCGATGTCTACGCCACCATCAAAGCCCGGACGCTGACGCAGGTGCGCGGCACCGTGCAGGCCGACATCCTCAAGGAAGACCAGGCCCAGAACACCTGCATTTTCAGCACCGAGTTTGCCCTGCGCCTGATGGGCGACGTGCAGCAGTACTTCATCACCGAGAAGGTGCGGAATTTCTACTCCGTGTCCATCTCGGGCTACCACATTGCCGAGGCGGGGGCCAACCCGATTACGCAGCTCGCGCTCACGCTCTCCAACGGCTTCACGTTCGTGGAATACTACGTGAGCCGGGGCATGAGCGTGAACGACTTCGCGCCGAACCTGAGCTTTTTCTTCTCCAACGGCATCGACCCGGAGTACGCCGTGATTGGGCGGGTGGCGCGCCGCATCTGGGCCAAGGCCATGAAGCTGAAGTACGGCGCCGACGCCCGCAGCCAAATGCTGAAGTACCACATCCAGACGTCGGGCCGCAGCCTGCACGCCCAGGAAATCGACTTCAACGACATCCGCACCACGTTGCAGGCCCTGTACGCCATCTACGACAACTGCAACAGCTTGCACACGAATGCCTACGACGAGGCCATCACCACGCCCACCGAGGAATCGGTGCGCCGGGCCATGGCCATTCAGCTCATCATCAATCGCGAGCTGGGCCTGGCGAAGAACGAAAACCCGCTGCAAGGCTCCTTCATCATCGAGGAGCTGACCGACCTGGTGGAAGAAGCGGTGCTGCTCGAATTCGACCGCATTACGGAGCGCGGCGGCGTGCTCGGGGCCATGGAAACCATGTACCAGCGCGGCAAAATCCAGGAGGAAAGCATGCACTACGAGATGCTGAAGCACACCGGCGAGTACCCCATCATCGGGGTGAATACCTTCCTCTCATCCAAGGGCTCGCCCACGGTGGTGCCGGCCGAAGTTATCCGCGCCACGGAGGAGGAAAAGCAGTACCAAATCGACATGCTCACCCTGCTGCACCAGCGCAACGCCGACCAGGCCCCGGCGCGCCTCAAGCAGCTCCAGCAAGTAGCCGTAGCCAACGGCAACCTCTTCGCTGAACTGATGGAAACGGTAAAATACTGCTCGCTCGGGCAGATTACCAACGCGCTGTTTGAGGTCGGCGGGCAGTACCGGCGGAATATGTAGACTAGCGGCTCATTCTGCTCAACAGTCCAAATTACTTTAAACAATATTAAATACTTGAAAGATGAGCAACAAGACATCTTTAGCTATTTCCTATTGGGCTTATCCGCTCGGAGAGGGTAAAATGATTGATTTCGATGGAGTCGGTGAATTCGAAAAGGATTTATCGACTGATTTTAATGTTTTTCTGAGCGGTAAAGCAACGGATACATTAGGTGGCGGGCTTTATGAGTTAGCAATGGTTGTGCTTCACAATGAAACAGTCCACGATACCCTTTTAGTAATAGGAGGCGCTGCAGGTGATGCAGCGAAAGAAGCCGCCAAGGAATGGCTTAAGAAACATGTTGGAACTCCAATCAAAAATGCTTTTATCAAACTCAAAAATCGCAATGAAGATAAGGTGCCAGATATCGATCGTTTAGAAATTGTGTTTAAAGACATAAACTTTATCATCTACAATATTTTCCCTGATGGTATCGCACAGAACATTGATGTAGTGTTTGATTTATTCGAAGCCAGATTAAGTGAATTCATTAGTGAAGGACAATTACCATCATACGTTTATGTACCTGTTTTTCATGATAAAGATGCAGAGAGCGGTGACTGGAAAAAGCGCCCTGTTTACCGTAAACTTGAGAGAATTGACGAAACCATTCGTGATGTTAGCAATGACGATTATCTAAAGTACTGGGGACTTTTCTACACTGGCCAAGAAGAACAGTGTAAGGTGTATGAGGTTAGAACAAAAAATCTAATTAATGCTGATTTGAAGTCAGTTGAATTCGGCACATTTTAATTCCCAAACTGGCCCCAAACTGGCGCGAGTTTAGGCGCAGCCGTAACTCGTGACTAATTATGACGTGGAGGCTGTGCCTCCACTGCCGCAACACGGCAAGGCGGAACTGGATGGCTAGGGTGTCCGGGCAAGTCGTTCTGATGCGAGGCACAGCCTCGCCCGAATGAATTGGCACGAGTTACGGCTGCGCCTAAACTCGCGCCAGTGCAAGCCGGTGCGGGCTTAGCCGATGAACAGGACTTCGACTAAGCCGGGGCGGGCGGCGTAGTTGCGGGCGCTGCTGTAGAGAAAATCTTCTGGTGCGTCTACAAAGCCGGCCGCTACGGGG
>JANXNW010000426.1 GCA_025353905.1 Hymenobacter sp. | reverse complement strand
TGCTACCTGCTGGGGCTGTGGTGGATAGGCATCGGCGTGGGCATTTTCATTACCTTCGGCAAAGCTGATAACCTGCTGCTCGACTCGGCCAAAGGGCTGCTCATCGTGGTGCTCACCTGGCGCTGTCAGATGGGCGGGTTGGTGCTACGGCGGTAGCAGAGTCGCCGGGTCTGGCCTTTGGCCCGAACCAGAAAATAACCCCGGCCGTAGCTTCCGCGCCAGCTTCGTAACCGCCGAAGGCTGGCCGGGCGTTGGCCGGGCGCTGGGGCCGGCTGGTATATTTGCCCCCTTCGCGTTCTTAAAAGTGGGTGATTTTTCAGCCGCTGGCCTTGCCTCTCGCCGTTCATGGCTTTTGAAAACATCCCACCCACCGTTGCCCGCCTCTACGCGTCGCTGTTGGCCCGGCTTGTGCGCCTGCGCACGGTCGCGGCGACGCGGGCCGTGCCGGCCGCGGCCCGCGTCTACGCCGAGCTGCTCGCGCACCTCACGCGCCTGCGCACCGACTGGCTGGCTCCCTTGCCGGGCCAGGCGGCGGCTTTGGCCCGGCAAGCCTCCGACGCGGCGCATCGGCTGGCTGCCCGCTACCCGGCCGAGGCCCTGCTTGCCAGGGGCCGGCAGGTAGCCGATGGTTGGTCGGTACGGCTGAAAGCGGGTTGGAACACTCACTTGGTGCCCCTGCCCGACCGGGCAATGGTCCTGGCCAGGCGGGCAGCCGATGCAGCCCGCCGTTTGTCGGCACGCTACCGCGATGGCCTCGCGACGACATTCAGCGCCAACTCTTTCCAAAAGCTGAGCGCCGGACTGAGTGCCCTGCGGGCCAAAGCATTAGCGGCGCGGCCGGCGGGGCCAGTGCTGGCCGCCGCGCCCGCGCTGGCACCGCCGGCCACACCGGCTTCGGCTCGCCCATCGACCACCAAGCAGCCCCGGCCCGGCCGCGGCACCCGCCGCGTGGTGCGCGTGGCCTGGACGGTTTTCGGAATTGGCGCGGTCTTTTTTTTGTGCTATCCCGCGCTCGTGCGCAATAATTTTCTCTACCTGTTCGGCAAGTCGCCGGGGCTGGAAGAGTTGGAAAACCCCAAGGTCGAGCAAGCCTCGGAGGTGTTCACCGCCGACGGGGTGTCGCTGGGGCGCTACTTCCGCGAAAACCGCTCGCCGGTGCCGCTCTCCCAGATGTCGCCCTGGCTCATCAAGTCGCTCATTGCCACCGAGGACGCGCGCTACTACGACCACTCCGGCATCGACGCGCCTTCGCTCGTAGCCACGTTTTATTACGGCCTGCGCGGCGACAAGCGCGGCGGCTCCACCATCAGCCAGCAGCTGGCTAAAAACCTGTATAAAACCCGGCGCGGCGACAACCGCGGCCTGCTCGGCCGGGTGCCTGGCCTGGGCGTGCTCGTGGCCAAAACCAAGGAGTGGCTCACGGCCGTCGAGCTGGAGCGGCGCTACACGAAGGAGGAAATCCTGCGCATGTACCTGAACACCGTCGAGTACGGCTCGAACGCGTTTGGCATCAAAGTCGCGGCTAAAACCTTTTTCTCGACCACGCCCGACTCGCTCACGGCCGTGCAGGCGGCCACGCTGGTAGGCTTGCTCAATAACCCGACCGCCTTCAACCCGCGCTTTCACCCCGATGCCTCGCGCCGCCGCCGCAACGTGGTGTTGCAGCGGCTGGGCCAGGCCAAATTGCTGCCCGCCGTCGAGGTAACCCGCCTGCAAAAGCAGCCTATTGAGCTGGACTACGAGGTCGAAAAGCACATCGACGGGCCGGATACGTATTTCCGCGGGGCCATTAGCCAGGCGGCCAACAAGTGGTGCGAAGCCCACGGCTACGACCTCTACCGCGACGGCCTGCGGGTGTACACCAGCATCGACTCGCGCCTGCAAGACCATGCCGAGCAGGCCGTGCACCAGCGCATGAAATCCTTGCAGCGCACCTTCGACAACTTCTGGCGCGCCCGCCACCAGGACCCCTGGGTGGACGAGGAAGGCCAGACCATCCCGGACTTTATCCAGACCCAGATGCGGCGCACCGAGAGCTACAAGGCCCTGAGTGCCCGCTTTGCTGGCCAGCCCGCCCGCCTCGATTCGGCCTTGCGGGCCAAGCGCAAGATGAAGGTATTTACTTGGAAGCGCGACGACAACGACACGACGCTCGTCATGTCGCCGCTCGATTCGCTGGCTTACTACAAACACTTTTTGCAAGCCGGGATGCTGACGATGGACCCGTTCACCGGCTCCATCAAAGCCTGGGTGGGTGGGCTGGACTACCGCTTTTTCAAGTACGACCACGTCAAGCAAGGGCACCGGCAGGCCGGCTCCACGTTCAAGCCCTTCGTCTACCTGACGGCCCTCGACAACGGCTACTCGCCCTGCGACCGCATCCGCGACCAACAGGTAACCATCAAATACACTGAAAACGGGCTGCCCATGGAGTGGCAGCCCGACAACGTGACCCACGAGTACACGGGCATCAACATGACCCTGCGCTCGGCCATGGCCCGGTCGGTGAACTCGGTGACGGCCCAGCTGACCGAGAAAGTGGGCTGGGGCAAGGTGGCCGACTACGCCCACAAGGTGGGGATTACCAGCCCGTTGCTGCCGGTGCCCAGCATCGGCCTCGGCTCGGCCGGCGACGTGAGCGTGTTCGAGATGGTGAACGCCTACGGCACGTTCCTCAACAACGGCTTCCGCTCCGAGCCGCGGCTGATTACGCGCATCGAGGACCGCCACGGCAACGTCATTCAGCAGTTCGACCCGGTACAGAAGCGCGCCATCGGCCCCGAAACGGCCTGGCTCATGCTCTACATGCTGCGCGGCGGCATGGAGGAGCCGGGCGGCACCTCCCAGGGGTTGTGGGATTTTCAGCAGCTTTGGCGCAAAGACAACCAGATTGGCGGCAAAACCGGCACCACCAGCAACTACTCCGACGGCTGGTACATGGGCCTCACCAAAGACCTGGTGTCGGGCATCTGGGTGGGCGGCGAGGACCGCAGCATCCACTTTTTCCGCACCCAGCAGGGCGAGGGCGGCCGCATGGCGCTGCCCATCTTCGGCCGCTTCATGGAAAGCGTCTATCAGGACAACAAGCTGAGCTACGACTACGGCCCCTTCCCCAAGCCGCCCGTCAAAATCAACCGCAAGTACGTCTGCTACACCGAGTACGAGTCGCGCCCACGCCGCGGGGCCGCCGTCGATAGCCTCAAGGTTGATAACCTGCTCGACCTGTTAAATAGCGGCAGGGGAGGGGCGAAGCCGGACAGCGCCCAGCGTTGAGCAGCCGCGTTACAACTGCGCCAGCGCCACCAGCGGATTCAGCACCGGCACGGGCGAGGCGGGAAAGCCTTTCGGGTCGCGGGTCACGATGGCTTCGGCCCCGGTCGCGAGTGCGGCGTAAAATTGCACGGCATCCTCGAAGTCGGGTCGGCCGGATTGCAGGGCTTGGTCAATTTCCGACCCGCCGACCTTGACCACTTCCACTTTCTGGAAAAGCGTGGTGAGCGCCTCCTCCGCGCCCGCGTTGCCCAGCGACTTGCGAGCCAGGTAGTGCGCCGTGGTAAAAGTGAGACTCGACACCAGCATTCGGGCGCGCCCATCGGTGGCAGCCACCATCAACTGTTTGGCCAGCAGGTCGAAAGGCTCTCGTTTGAGCAAGTAGTCCATCACCACGTTGGTGTCCAGGTACAGCCGCTTCATAGGCTGTATTTCTCCTTCATGGCTTCCCACCGTAGCTCGTCGTAAGACTTGTGCTTATCCTCCTCCGATAGCTTGATGATGCCGTGTAGGCGCTCAACATCGGCGGGCACCGGAAACCTCGAAGCCAGCGCCATCGCCTCGGGCGAAGTGTAGTAATCCCACTCGGCCGCTTGCTCGGGCGTGAGGTTGGCCGGCCGGGCCGGGGGCGCGAGGGTGGGCGCGGGCCGGGGCCGACTCAGAATTTCTTCCAGCTCAGCCAACGAAAACTCGGCGGGTACTTCCGCGATAGCTTGCAGCAGTTGCGTTTTGGTGTACATGGCGTGGAAAATTAAGCAGCTAAAGTTACGTAAACCAAAGCGCCCGGTCTACCAGCAGGCAAACCGGGCACAAGTAAATCAGCTACAAGCCAACCCTACTTCCGCACCCCAAACCGATACTCGGTCACCGACCGAAACGTCTCGCCCGGCCGCAACACCGTGCTCGGAAATGCGGGCTGATTGGGTGAGTCGGGGAAATGCTGGGTTTCGAGGCAGAAGCCGTAGTGCTGGATGTAGGCCACACCGCCTTTGCCGATGAGGTTGCCCTTGAGGAAGTTGCCCGAGTAGAATTGAATGCCGGGCTGGTCGGTGTAAACTTCCATCGTGCGGCCGGTGGTCGGCTCGAAGACGGTGGCGGCCAGCGCGGGCGCGGCGCGCATTTTATCAGCCAGCACCCAGTTGTGGTCGTAGCCGCCAGGCGCGGCTCCCGGCACCTGCTTGATGCGCTCACCGATGGTGTGGGGCTGGCGGAAATCCATCGGGGTGCCGGCCACGGGCTGCAACACACCGGTCGGAATCAGCGTGTTATCGACGGGCGTGAAGCGCTCGGCGGCCAGCGTCAGCAAGTGGCCGAGCGCGTCTTTGGCCTGGCCGTGAGCGAGGTTGAAGTACGCGTGCTGGGTCAGGTTGAGCACCGTGGGCGCGGTAGTCGTGGCCTGGTAGGCGATGCGAAGGGCGTTGTTAGCGGTCAGCGTATAAACCACTTGCACGGTGAGCTGGCCGGGGTAGCCCTGGTCGCCGTCGGCGCTGACGAGGCCCAGCGTCAGGGTTTGGCCGTCGGGGCTGGTGCCGGGCTGGGCCGTCCACACCCGATGGTCGAAGCCCACCGGGCCGCCGTGCAGCGAGTTGGGCGCGTTGTTGAGCGGCAGCGAGTACGCCTTGCCGTCAAGCGTGAATTTGCCGGCCTTAACGCGGTTGCCGTAACGCCCGATGAGCGCCCCGAAATACGGATTTTCCTTTTGATACAGCGCCGACGTGTAGCCGGCCAGGCTGTCGAAGCCCAGCACGACATCACCGAGCTTACCATTCTTGTCCGGCACGAGCAGGCTGGTGAGCGTGCCGCCGTAGGTGCTGATGGTGGCGCGCGCACCCTGGGCATTGGTCAGGGTGAAGAGCTGCACGGCGGTGCCGTCAGCGGTTTTGCCAAACGGCGAGACAGTGGGCATAGCGGTCTGGGGTGTGGTCGCCGCGCTGGCGGCTGTCGGGGTGGAAGAGGATTGAGTGGCGGTTGGTTGGCTGGAGCAGCCGGCGAGCAGCAGGCCAGCCAGTAGTAGGGCGGGGTTGGGATGGGTCATGAGCGGGATGGGTGAAGTTAGGGGCGACTTTCGCGCAGTGTGACGCAGTGTTTAGCGCAGTGTTTCGCAGTGCGAGAAATGAAAAAAACACTGCGCCACACTGCGCCACACTGCGTCACACTGCGCGAAATAAGTCGGGAATGTGCTACAAATTCTTCAGCTGGAAATCCTCGAACACGCCCGTGCCCGAAGCCGGCCCTTGCGCCAGCACGCCCACGCGCACGCCCAAATCCCAGGTCGGCAGAAAAGTACCGCTGACGGGCATAGCCCCGACCCCCGGCAACGCCCGCCAGCGGCGGCCCTGGTCGAGGCTGTAATCGAACTGGTACTGCGTGGCTTCGCGTACGCGGACGCGCAAGCACAAGGCCCCGGCAGTAGGCAGCGGCACCTCGGCCAGCACCGTCTGTTTCCCCTTTTCGCGCTTCCACAAGGTCAGGCGACGGCCGCCTACGGTCAGGGCCAGGGCGCTGTTGGGGCTGCCCACGGCGGCCAGGCCCACGGCCGTGCCGGCCGGCACGGCGGCCGGGCGCAGCACTGTTGTCTGGGCTTCGTAGCCGGCCGCGAACACGCCGTGGCCGAGCACCGCGCCCGCGCCCTCGGGCCGTGCCGTGAGGTGCAGCTGCCCGCCGCGCAGGGCCACCACCGGCGCGGGAGTCAGCACCGGCCACTGCCAGGCCGGACTGAGTTTATTCCCCGCGAACTCGTCGCGCACGTTGGTTCGCGCCAGCACTGGGGCCGGGGTCGGTCCGCCCAATACGCCCCGCCCGGTGAACTCCGGCCAGCCGGCCGCGCCCCAGGTAAATTCGCTCAGCACGCCTTGCCGGCCGATGTGCTCGAAGCCCTGAGCGGCGTAGGCGTGGTAGAGCAAATACCAGCGGCCGGCTTGCTCGACGGGCGTGCCGTGGCCGGGGCACTTCCACGCCTCGTTGCTGACCAGCACCGGGTTAGCCGGGTTTTTCTCCCACGGCCCGAGCAGGGTTTTGGCCCGCGCCACGCCCGTGGCGTAGGTGCAGCCGTTGCCGCAGCAGCCGTTGCCAGCGTAAAAAGCGTAGAAATAGCCGTCGTGGCGCACCATGCTCACGCCCTCCACCAAGCCACCCTCCCAGGTGCCGGGCGCGTTGCGAAACAGCTCCCGCTTCTCGCCCGTCAGGGCCGTGCGGGCTTCGTTCAGGGGCTGCGCCCAAATGGGGGTCGGCTGCTGAATGCTGTTGCCGTCTTCTTTCCAAATCAAATAGAGCTGCCCGTTCTCGTCGCGCATCGGAAACGCATCGATGGAGCCGTCGGCTTGCCCCACAAGCGGGCCGTGGTCGCGGTACGGCCCCTCGGGACGGTCGGCGCTGGCCACGGCCACGGCCAGGTTGCCATTCTTCTGGTGCGCGGCGTAGTACACATATGTGCGGCCGCCGTCCTGGCTGATTTCAGGTGCCCAGAAGTAGTGGTCGGCCCAGGCCGGCTGCGGCTGCCCCTGCGGAAATACGTGCCCGACAAGCTGCCAGGTGCGTAAGTCCTTCGAGGTGAGCAGCGGAAACAGCGGTGCCCAATCCGAGCTGGTAGCCGAAGCCCAGTACAGGTCGCCGATTTTGGTGACCGACGGGTCGGGGAAATCGCCGGGCAGCACCGGGTTGGCGATGGGCGCGGCGGGCGGCGGCGCGGAGGTTTGGGCCAGGGCCGGGGCTGTTAGTAGTGCGAGCGGCAGCAGGAAACGAGGGAAGGTCATGTAGTCAGATTTCGTTGTTTTCGTGCCTGGCGCGGGGCCATGCTCAATTAGCTCACCAACCGAGTACAGCCAGCTCTCTACTCGCCGCCCGGCTTAAGTATTGCCGTACTTGTGGCCACGGGCGAGCCAAAGTCGGGCGAGCCATCGGCCCGAAAAGTGAATTTTTGCATCCGCGGGCTGCGGGCGTTGCCGCACTGCTGGCCGGGCTGGGGGTTGGCGTGGTAGACGAGCCAGTTTTCCAGCCCGTCCTTCGACACGAAAAAGCTGTTGTGGCCCGGCCCAAAGGCGCGGTTAGCGTCGTTGCGGGTGAAAACCGGGGTGGGCGTTTTCGTCCAGGCGGCCGGGTCCATCGGGTCGGCGGTGGCGCTGGCCGTGAGCTGGCCCAGGCAGTAGTCGTCGGTGGCGCAATGGCTGGCCGAGTAGATGAGAAACGTCTTGCCGGCGTTTTTCAAAATCTCCGGCCCTTCGTTCACCTTGGGCAGGTTGCTCTGCGAGCCGTTAATTTCCCAGCTCAGTGTGGGCTGACTCAGCAGCGCCCGCGGGCCGGTGATGGTCCAGGGGTTGCTCAACTGCGCGATGTAGAGATTTTGCTGCACCGACCCCGCTTCCTGGCCCGACCAGAGCACGTAGCGCTTGCCGTTCTGCTCCAGAATGGTGGCATCGATGGCCCACAAATCCTGGCCCGGCACGACGAGCTGCCCCTTGAGCGTCCAGGGGCCGGTGGTGGGGTCGGCGGCGGCGTTTTCGAGCACCCACGTCCGCTGCCCGCCGCAGCAGTTGCCGGGGCCGGCCGTGAAATACACGTACCACTTGCCGTCGAGAAAGTGCAGCTCGGGTGCCCACACGTCGCGCGAGTTCAGCCCGGCCGGCGGCGGCGTCCACACGGTCGTGCTCACGGCCGAGCCTAGCTCGCTCATCCTGGCCGTTTTGCGAATGGTGATGTCGCCGCCCGTTGTGGCCAAGTAGTAATAAAACCCGTCCTTCTGGTACACCCACGGGTCGGGGCCGCTGGGCAGCAGCGGGTTGGTGAAGGTGGTCGAAGTGACCGGCGGGGGCGGCGGGTTGGGCGCGGGCGGGGTCCCGCCGCCGCCGGAGTTGCAGTTGAGCAGACCCACGAGCAGCAGCGGGGCCAGCAGCGAATAACGAGAGAGGAGACGCATAAAGCAGGCGATAAAGTGGTAAGGTAGGGGCAGCAGTACGGCCTTCAGGCCAAAACAGCCGCCCCACCCACGGGTAGAGCGACTGTCGGAAGAGCTAACGATGACGAGCGAAAAACCCCGGCCGCGCGGCTTAGCTAGTTGTAACCGGGGTTCTGCTTGAGCTTGGCAATGTCCACGTCCTGCTGGGGTATAGGCAGCAGACGCGACTTGTTGAGTACGAAATTCTTGAACTGCTCGTCGCGGCCTATCAGCTCATTGATGCCCGTCTGGGTATCGAGCAGACCGTATCGCTGCAAATCGAACCAGCGCTGGCCCTCGCCGGCCAGCTCCGTGATGCGCTCGTGGCGCAGTTGGGCGCGCATGGCGGCTTGGCTGGCGCTGGCGGCGGCTGGCAGCACGGTCAGCCCGGCCCGTTGGCGCACCTGGTTCACGAACGGCACGGCGGCCGTGGGCTGGTTCTGCTCATTCAGGGCTTCGGCTTGCAGCAGCAGCACGTCGGCGTAGCGGATGACGCGGAAGTTGTTCGGCGAATCGAAGTTCTCGCCGCCCTGGTAGTAGTCGCCCTGGTACTTACGCCAGTAGGTGCGGCCCAGGTTGAAGTTGTCGCCCTTGTAGCGGTTGAGAAAACCGAACGTGCCCGCCGCGAAGCTGCCCGGCCGCGAGCGGTCGTAAACGAGCGTGTCGGCGCTCTGGGGCAGCCGCGAGGTAAAGCGGCGGTAATTGTAGAAGAAGGTAGCCGCCAGGCGCGGGTCGCGCTGCCCGTTGGCCGTGCCTTCCTTCAAAAACTCGTCCACCGCCCAGGGCCGCACCTCGCAGTCGGTGAAGCCCGTGCGCTCGACCCCGCCGTTCTGGGGCGGCCCGAAAAAGATGGGCCGCTGGAAGCCTTGCGCCGTGTTGGCATCCGCGCCGCCCTGCCCGTCGGGGCCGCCGATGTTCACGTCGATAAACTGCACCTCGAACACGCTCTCCGTGTTGTTCTTGCTCGTGTGCCGGAAGTTGTCGGTGTAGGCGCTGGGCAGCGAATACACCCCGCCGCTGATGACGAGCGCGAATTGCGCCTGCGCTTCGGCCCAGCGCTTGTTTTGCATGTAGGCCTTGCCCAGCAGCGCGCGGGCGGCCCCCACCGTGGCCCGGCCCCGGTCGGTGCCGTAGGTGGCGGGCAGGTTCGGCGTGGCCCCGGTGCCGATGGCGGCTTGCAGGTCGCTGATGACGAGCGCCCACACTTCGGCCTCGGTGCCCTGCTTGGGGCGATAGTCCACCGTGGCCGGCTCGGTGGCCAGCGGCACGTTGCCAAAAATGGAGACGAGGTTGAAGTAGCTCAGCGCCCGCACGAACGAGGCTTCGGCCAGGATGCGCGTTTTGAGGGTGGCATCCATGCTGATGCCCGGCACGTTGGCCAGCACCTGGTTGCAGCGGTCTATCGTGCGGTAGCAGTCGCGGTACGCGCCCGCCGACACCTCAAAGTTGTAGTCGGTCTGCTGGAAGCCCGTGATTTCGCGCAGCGGCGTGTAGGGGCTTTGGCTCCAGCCGATGTCGTCGCGCGCATCGTAGATGAACGAGAACCAGCGCCGGTACATCCCGACGGCTTGCAGGCCGGCGTAGCAGGCAATGGAGGCCCGCACGGCATCGTCGCTCGTTTTCCAGAACGTGGCCGTCGTGGCCAGGTTCGGGTTGGCTTGGTCGAGCAAGTCCTTCTGGCAGCCGGTGCTGCTGAGCAGCAAGCCGGCCGTGGCGGCCGCCAGCAGGGTTTTATTGGGAGAGAATTTCATATTGAAATAGAAATTAAGTCGAAGAAAAAAACTACCTTCAGCTCAGGCGCTTAGAAGCCCATCTGGATGCCCGCCGTGAACGTGCGCGGATTGGGGAAAGCCCCCTCGTCAATGCCGCGCGTGAGCAGTGAGCCGTCCAGGCCGCCAATCGTCTCCGGGTCGTAGCCCGAATACTTGGTGACGGTGAACAGGTTAGCTGAGGTCACGTACAGCCGCAGGCTGCTCAGCGCCCGCGTTTTGCTCACCAGGTCCTTCGGGATGGTGTAGCCGATTTGTAGGTTCTTGAGCCGCAGATACGAGCCATCTTCCAGGAAGCGGGTCGAGTTGGCGAACGTATTCGGGCCGCCGGCCAGCGAAAGGCGGGGCGTGGTCGTGGACGGGTTATCAGTGCGCCAGGGCGAGAGGTCGGCGCGGTAGTTGGTTTGGTCGTCGAAGCGACCGAGCCAGTACGCGCCCGAGTTGTACACCGTATTGCCCTGTACGCCCTGGAAGAACACGGCCACGTCGAAGCCGCCGTAGCCGCCCGTCAGGTTGAAGCCGTACTGGATGCGCGGAAACACCCGGCCCGAGTGGGCACGGTCGGCATCGGTAATCCGGCCGTCGCCGTTCAGGTCGAGGTAGCGCACGTCGCCGGGCCGGGCATTGGGCTGGGCGCTGCCGGTAATTTCCCCCGCGTTCTGAAAAATGCCCGCGAACTGGTAGAGGTAGAACGAGCCAACCTCGTAGCCCGGCTCAGTGCGGGTCACGGCTGCCGGCCCGGCATTCAGCAAAGCCGTGCCCGCGCCCAGGTCCAGCACCGTGTTGCGCACCGTCGTCAGGTTAGCCGACACACCGTAGGTGAACGGCCCGCGGCCTTCCTGGTACGAGACCAGCATCTCGAAACCCTTGTTCTCGATGCGCCCAATCTGCAAGAAAGGGTCGCCGCCGGCATTGCTCGTGAAGAGCGGAATGTCAGGGTTCACGTTGTTTTGGCGACTATTCGACACGTAGTAGTCGGCGCTCACCGTCAGGCGGTTTTCCAGAAAGGAAATATCCAGGCCGTAATTTTGGGTAGCGCGTTCTTCCCAGCCTACTGTTGGTGAACTAAGCCGAGTCTGAATAGCTCCATTGACCACGGCCCCGCCGAAGTTGTAGTTCACGTTCGGGTTGATGAACGCCTGGTACAGGTACGAGCCGCCGTAGGGGCCGTTGAGCTGGTCGTTGCCGAGAACGCCATACGAGGCCCGCAGCTTGAGGTCGCTCACGGCCGTGATGCCCGAGAAGAATTTCTCTTTCGATACGCGCCAGCCCACCGAGCCGGCCCCAAAATCGCCGTTGCGGCGGTCAGGCGAAAAGCGCGACGACGCATCGCGGCGGTACGCGCCCGTCACCAGGTAGCGCCCGTCGTAGTCGTAGGTGAACTGGCCGAAGCCGGAGATTTTAGCGTTCGTGTTGCTCGACCCGATGCCCGGCAGCGGCGTGGTGCCCGCGTCGAGCGCCCAGAAGAACACCGGCCCGTTGCCGTAGCCCTGCGCCCGCCCTTGCGTAAACTCAAAGCGGTTGTACTGCTGCGAATAGCCGCCCACGACCGTGAAATTGTGCAGCCCAAAGCTGTGGTCGTAAGTGAGCGTGTTCTCAGCCATCAGAAACGTCTCATTGCCTTGCGCGTCGGAGTAGCTCGACACGGGCACGATGTTGTTCGGGGCCAGCCCGCCGGCCTGCTGCTGCACCTGGTCGCGGAAAGCGCGGTACTGGGTGGCCAGGTTGAGGCGGTAGCGCAGCGAAGACGTGAAGCTGAACTCGCCGTAGATGTTGCCTTGCAGCTGGTTGTTGTTGCCCAGGTCTTTGGTCAGGTTTTGCGCCCCAATAGGGTTCGAGCCGAAGCCAGGGCAGTTGTTATTGCCGTAGCCGAAGCCGCCGGGGTTGGCCGGGTCCAGCACGGGCGTCACCGGCGTCATGCGCAGCAAGTCGATGAACGGCACCCCGTTGAGCCGGGTCTGGTTGGCGCGGGTCAGGGCAATGTTTTCGCCCACGCGCAGCTTGCCCTTCGTGAAGCTCGAATTCACCCGGATGTTAAACCGCTCGTATTCCGGCCCGATAACGGTGCCCGTCTGCTTGAAGTAGTCGCCCGAAATAGCGTAGGTCGAGTTCGGCCCGCCGCCCAAAAAGCCGAGGTTGTAGTTCTGCACCACGCCCGTCTTGAAAAACTC
Organism: Hymenobacter sp.; assembly: GCA_025353905.1. Taxonomy (GTDB): domain Bacteria; phylum Bacteroidota; class Bacteroidia; order Cytophagales; family Hymenobacteraceae; genus Hymenobacter. The sequence goes on along the minus strand of JANXNW010000426.1, from coordinate 5,063 downwards.
CTTCTGCCAGTCGGTGTCGATGCCCGGCGCGGGGTTAGCCACGCCCGCTGGCACCGGCAGGCTAGCATTGCGGTACGCTTCTGAGGCCAGTCTCGAATAGTCGGCCGCGTTGGCCAGCTCGTAGCGCTTGGCAATGTTCTGAACCCCGGCGTAGGCGTTGAAATTGATGGTCGTCGTGTTCGAGCGCCCTTTTTTGGTGGTGATAATAACCACGCCATTAGCCCCCGACGCGCCATAAGCCGCCAGCGAAGCCGCGTCCTTGAGCACCTGCACGCTCTCCACGTCCTGGGGCGTGAAATCGCGCAGCCCGCTCGTAATCCACAACCCATCCACGATAAAAAGCGGTCCCGAGCCGTTGGCAATCGAGCCAACCCCGCGAATGTTGATGTTCGGGGTCGAGCCGGGGGCGCCGCTCGTCGTCACCTGCACCCCCGCCAGGCGGCCCTGGATGGACTCCGAAATGGTAGCCACCGGCGCGCGGCGCACGTCCTGCGCGCCCAGCGTGGCCACCGAGCCGGTCACGTTCTGCCGCTCCTGGGTCAGGTAGCCCACCACAACGGCCTCCGACAGCTGCTGCGAGTCCGTAGCCAGGCTCACGGTCAGCGCACTTTGCCCGCTCACGGCCACTTCTTTAGTGGCGAAGCCGACTGAAGAAAAGATGAGCGTCGCGCCCTCGGGTGCGTCGAGCGAGAAGTCGCCGTTGGCGTTGGTCGTCGTGCCGGCCGTGCCGTTGCGCACGCGCACCGTCACGCCGGGCAGGCCCTCGCCCTTGTCGTCGGTCACGCGGCCCGTCACAGTTTGGGCCGGCTGAGGTCGGGTGAGAGTCACGCGGGCGGGCCGGCCTGGCCCGTCGAACGGGGCCGCGCCGCCCACCAGAGGCAGGCCGCACAGCAGCGCCGGCAGCAGGTAGCACCCCGGCGAATGTAAAATATTTTTCATGGGAAGAGAAAAGAGTGGAAGAATCAGTAGAAAACGCAAACGTTTGCGCAAATGACACTAGCTTAAGGCTGTAAAGCAATCAGTCAGCTCGGCCTGAACGCCTCGCAAACGCGATAAGCCGGGTCGATTAGGAAGTCAAAACAGCGATACTTGAGTCGCTGGCGCATTTTCATAACTCACCTGTGGTCGGCAAAGCCAGTACCGGTCAAGCGTAAAAGTATTAACCCGCCCGTAATATCGCCAAATTTTACCGTAAATTATTTGATTCCTGCTGCCCGCGCGTTTGGTATTGCCAGGATATTTACGCTGTAGAAGCCTTGCCGATGCAAATTCAAACCTGACAAAGCAGCATAAAATCAAGTAGTAGTCGCTTGTTATAAACAAACGTTTGCGCGTGGCTATCAGCCGGCTCATGCAGGCAATGGCTCAGGTACGGTCTGCGTACCCGCTCAGCGCCCGGTGAGCTTGTGAATGAGGTCGGTTTCGTCGGCGCGGTACGGGCTGCCGTCGGCTCGAAACACCTCGTGAAACCACTCCACCGGCTCTGAGCCGTCGGCGATGGGCACGTCCCACTGGTACTTGGTGTTGGTTTTGCCCGCTACCAGGCCCCAGTTGATGGCCGCCACGTTGTACTTTTTCAGCAAAGGAAGTATGTTGGCGAAGCGCGAGTTGCGGGGCCGGGCCATGTACTCGGTGCAGAGCAGCGGCCGCCCGTGCGAGGCCAGCAGCTCGATAAGCCGCTGGTGGGCGGGAACTTCGTCGTAGCAGTGGTAGGTAATCACGTCGGAATGCGTGGCCTGAAAAGCGTTTAGCTCCCGGTAGTCCCAGGCCCAGAGGCCGGCCGTCAGGGGCTGGTCTGGACCCACGGCCCGTGCCCAGCCAAAGACGTTGCGCAACAGCGGCAGCGAGGTCAGGGCCTTGCCCGAATTGCCCGGCTCGTTGTACAAGTCCCACATCAGCACCCGCTTATCGTGAGCAAAAGTGGTGAGCACGTCCGTCACGTAGGGCCGCAGCTGGCCGAATGTGAGCGAGTCGCGCGAGGCCGGCTCGCCGGGGTCCTGCAACCAGCCCGAGTTGTGAATGCCGGTTTTGGGGGCGGGCTGGGGGCCAATTTTCGCCTCCTTATTCCAGCAGTCGTCGAAAAAGACGAGCATCGTTTGGATGTGGTGCTTGTCGGCCAGGGCCAAATACTGCCCCACGCGCTGCTTGAACCCGGCCGGGTCCTGCTGCCAGGCCAGGTGATGCAGAAACACGCGCATCGTATTGAAGCCGATACCTTCGGCGAAGCCTAATTCGCGGTCGATGGTGGCGGCATCGAACGTAGCCGCCTGCCACATTTCGAGCTGATTGATGGCCGTGCTCGGAATAAAGTTGGCCCCCGTGCGCCAGGGCTGGCCGCGCTGCCAGGCGTTGGCGCGCGCGGCCGGCCAGCGCTGCTCGGTGGCAGCCGTCGCGGCGGGGCTTTTCGGCTTGAGCCTGGTAGGCTGAGCATACGCTCCAACGATGGTCAGACAGCCAATCAGGAGGCTGGCAAGTAGGTTTTTCTTCATGTGATGAGTGGGCGGACCGATGGTAGCGCGCCGGGTACGGACGGGAATACAGGTGTAAGCCAGATGGTACGTAACTAAGTGCGCAAACGTTTGCATAATCAGTTCGATTGCTTAACTTCGCTGCTATTCCAGTTCTGGCTTTTGTCGGCTATCTGCTGATTATTTGCGCCCTTATGCCCATATCCCGCCGCACATTCCTGCGCTACTCCGCCGCCGGCAGCGCACTGGCCTTCGCACCCGGCCTCGCCGCGCGCACCTACACCAACCCGGTCGTGGCCCGCGACTTTCCCGACCCCGGCGTATTGCTGCACGCGGGCACCTACTACGCCTTCGGCACCACCGGCGACCGTCGCACGGCCGATGGCCGCGTATTCAACGTGCTCACTTCGAAGAATCTGGTAGATTGGCAGCCGGCGGGCGGGGCGCTGGAGCCGCCCGCCGGCAGTGAGGGCGCGCAGTTCTGGGCACCCGAAGTGGTTGAGCACGAGAACACATTCTATTTGTACTACTCGCGCGGAGGCGGGGCCATCGCCGCAACCGAGGGTCACCGTTTGCGCGTGGCCACGAGCCGCACCCCGCTGGGGCCGTACCGCGAAGTGACGCTGCTCGACGTGCCCGATAGCAAATTCACCATCGACGCGCACCCGTTCCGCGACGCCGACGGGCAATGGTACCTGTTCTATGCCCGCGACTTCACCGAGCCGGACGCGGCCCTGGGCTACCGGCCCGGCACCGGCTTGGTGGTAGATAAACTGCTGGACATGACCCGGCTGGCCGGCGAGCCGCGCACCGTACTCCGCGCCCGTCACGACTGGACGCTGTTCGAGGCCCAGCGCCGGATGCCGCTCTACGATAACCGCGTCTTCGCCGAGTGGCACACGCTGGAAGGCCCGTTCGTGCGCCGCCACGCGGGCAAATACTACTGCTTCTACAGCGGCGCGAACTTTCTGACCGACCGCTACGGCGTGGACTTTTGCGTGGCCGACCGCGTGCTCGGGCCGTATTCTGAGGCTGGTGGCGGGGCCGGGGCGCGGGTGCTGCACTCGGTGCCTGGCCATGTGCGCGGCCCCGGCCACCACTCGCACGCGCTGGGGCCGGACGGCCGCACCGACTACCTCGTTTACCACGCCTGGAACGCGGCTATGACCGAGCGCCAACTTTGCCTCGACCCGCTGACCTGGACCCCCACCGGCCCCCGCGCCGACCGTGGCCCGAGCTACGCGCCGTGCCCAGTGCCGGGTCAATGAGCAAGGAATACACGACTTGCGCACAGCGTCCGTCATGGCGAGCGCAGCGAAGCAATCGCCCCTGTTGAGCGCGTTTGGCTAGCTAAATAACGAGCCGAACAGGTGCGATTGCTTCGCTGCGCTCGCCATGACGGACGCTGTGCGCAAGTCCGAGAATAGTGAGCAGTTCAGCTTTGACCATCTGGGTTTACTCTGAATTGCTCATTATTCATTGCCCATTGATAATTGCTCGTTGCCCACCTAGCTTTGCGCAACTCTTGCGCGGACTTTGCGCGAAATGTGGCGTAACTATTTCTTAACCCAGCCTTTTTTCTATCGATACAGTGGCTACTAAAAAGGCTTCCATCACCGACCTGGCGGCGGCGCTCGGCGTATCGGCTTCGACCGTTTCACGGGCGCTGAGCGACCATCCGAGCATCAGCGACGCGACCAAGAAGCGCGTGGGCAAGCTCGCTAGAGAGCTGCACTATCAGCCCAATCATCTGGCGGCTGGTTTGCGCAAAGGGCGTAGCGGTTTGCTTGGGGTGCTTGTGCCCCACATCGACGGGCACTTCTTTACGCTCGTCGTCAAGGGCATCGAAACCGTGGCCACGCGGGCGGGCTACAACATCCTCATTTGCCAGTCGAACGAGGACGTGGCCCACGAGCGCAAGAACATCGAAACCCTGATTAACGCCCAGGTCGAGGGCATCCTCGTGTCGCTCTCGCGCACCACGCGTGACTTCCGCCACTTCGAGAAAGTGATGAAGCGCGACCTGCCGCTGGTCTTTTTCGACCGCATTCTGGAAGGGCGCGACGTGAACGCGGTGGTGCTCGACGACCGCGAAGGCGCGTACCAAAGCACCCGACATTTGCTAGCGCAGGGCTGCCGCCGCATCGCCCATTTCGCCGGCCCGCTGCACCTCAACATCTACAAAAACCGCCGCCAGGGCTACCTCGACGCGCTGCACGAGGCCGGCCTGCCCACCGACGAGAGCCTGATAGTCGGCTCCGACATGAAGCTCGAAGACGGCGCGCGCGGCATGGAGCAGCTTTTGCGCCTGCCCGACGGCCCGCCCGATGCCGTGTTCTCAGCCTCCGATTTTTCGATAGCCGGAGCCTTGCAAGTGCTGAAAAAGCGCGGCTTGCGCGTCCCGCACGACGTAGCCCTGGCCGGCTTTAGCAACGAAACCTTCACTGCTCTCACCGAGCCGAACCTGACCAGCGTAGACCAGCGCTGCGAGCAAATGGGCCAGGCCGCCGCCCGTCTGCTGCTCGAAGTGCTCAACGAAAAGCGCCATCCGGTCTCGCCACGGCGCATTTTGCTCCAGCCCGATTTAATCGTGCG
>JANXNW010000422.1 GCA_025353905.1 Hymenobacter sp. | reverse complement strand
TTGGTGGCTGATTGTTGGTTGTTTTTTGCTGGGTCAAATAACGCCCGTCATTGCGAGCGCAGCGGAGCAATCGCACCTGTTCAGTCCGCTGCTAAGCTCGTCAGACGCGGCTGAACAGGTGCGATTGCTTCGCTGCGCTCGCAATGACCAGCAACAACCAGCAACCACACCGTACCTTTTGCCCATGAAAATCGCCATCCTGGGCAAACCCTTTGATGAAAGCGTGGGGCCGCACCTGCAAGTGCTGCTCGACGAGCTGGCCGCGCGCGGGGCCGAGCTGCTCGTCGTGGAGTCTTTTCGGGCCTGCCTCGATGCGGCCCGACTGCGGCTGCCGACCGGCACGGACAGCTTCCAGCGCGGCGATTCGCTACGCGGGGTGCAGTTCGTGCTCAGCATCGGCGGCGATGGCACCCTGCTCGACACCGTAACCTACGTAGGGGCGCTGCAAATCCCGATTCTGGGCATTAACACCGGCCGGCTCGGCTTCCTGGCCCCCGTCAACCCCGAGCAGATTCCGCTGGCCGTCGATGCGCTCTTCAAGGGCCATTTCACGCTCGAAGACCGCAGCCTGCTGCGCGTTGAAACCGACCCCGACGTGTTTGGCGCGCTCAATTTCGGGCTCAACGAGTTCAGTATTCTCAAGCGCGACACGTCCTCCATGATAGTCGTGCACACTTATATCGACGGCGAGTACCTGAACTCGTACTGGGCCGATGGACTGGTGGTCAGCACCCCGACCGGCTCGACGGGCTACTCGCTGAGCTGCGGCGGGCCGGTGATGCTGCCCCAGACCAACAATTTTATTATCTCCCCCGTATGTCCCCACAATTTGAACGTGCGTCCGCTCGTAGTATCCGACCAGAGCGTGATTTCGTTCGAAATTGAAGGCCGCGCCACCTCTTACCTGTTGGCGCTCGACTCGCGCTCGGTGCCCGTTGAAGCCACTGTGCAAATGGCCGTGCGCCGCGAAACCTTCTGTGCGCGCCTCGTCAAGCTCAACCAAGCAAATTTTTTGAGCACCCTGCGTAATAAGCTCAATTGGGGCCTCGACCGTCGTAATCCGGTCGCGCTACCCGGTTGAAACCACGTTAAAATAATGTGAATAAGTTGAAAATTAGCCGTCTGAATTTTTTTAGTTCCCTTTAACTCTTACTTTTGTGCTTAGTGCTTGCCACTTTGTGGCTTGTCCATGCCCCACTGCCGACCCATTGCCGACTTACCATCGCCCTCTAGCCAACACCCTATGACTAAGTTTTTCACTTACTCGACTGCCGTTCTCACCGGCCTCACCCTATTGGGTTCCGCCACGCAGGCCGATGCCCAGATGTTCAGCAAGCGCAAACAGTACACCTCTATCGGGGTCAGTCTGAACGCGATGAACTACTTCGGCGACCTGAACCCGAAGGTAAACTTCGCCTCGTTTCGCTTCGGCGACACCCGCCCCAATATCGGCGTGGACATCATGCACCGCTTCGCGCCGCGCCTGTCGGGCCGCTTCGCCTTGGCCTACGGCCGCGTGACGGCTACCGATGCCACCAATGCCAGCAAGGACGACCCGAATGCCCGCTTCCGCTACACCCGCAACACGAGCTTCTACAACGACATCTACGAAGCTTCGGCTGTAGCCGTGGTGGACCTGTTTGAGAACCGCAATAACTACCTCAAGCGCCCTGATTTCAACTACTACGCCTTTCTGGGGGTAGCCGGTTTTTATCACAACCCGAAAACGACGGATACTCGCGGTACTCGCAACGGTGAAACGGTAGACCTACAGGCGTTGAAAACGGAAGGCGTAAGCTACAATAAGCTCCAACTTTCCATCCCGTTTGGCTTGGGCGTGCGCTACCGCATCAACCGCAGCCTCGACGCTTCGGTGGAGATGGGCTTTCGCAAAACCTTTACCGGCTACCTCGACGATGTGAGTGGCAACTATGCCGGGGCTGATAAGCTCACGTCGGACGATGCCAGGTACTTTGGTGGGCTTGGAACTGGAACCGGCTCCATTACCAGCACAGAGCTAAAAAACAGCAACGGAACCTCACTTGCCAGCACTGGTTTCATCCCCGGTGAGAAGCGCGGCCAGGGCAGAACCGACTGGTACGTAGTGACTGGTGTGTCGGTGCACTACATCCTGCGCCCGAAAGTAAAAAACCCCAAGTTCCGTTAGAAAACCCTGGCTTAGCCTGACTTGGCCGGCCAGCGACTACCTGTTACTTCTTCGCTATTGCATGACCGTTTTTCGGTGTTCATCTGCGCTCCTCGCCGGCTTTGGGCTGGCGGGGAGCTTCTTTTTGGGGGCTGCGCCCCTGGCTCAGGCCCAACGCACAACCACGAGTGAGCTCGGTCTGGGCCTGGGCGCTACTACTTACAAGGGCGAGGTATCGCCGCAGTGGCAGCTTCAGAACCAACGCCCCGCCCTCACGGCTTTTTACCGGCGCGACGTGTCGGTGCCCATCACGCTGCGCGCTGGCTTCACGGCGGGGCAGCTCCGCGCTACCGACACCAACGTGACCGGGGCCGGCGGCACTACGCCGCCGCTGCAAGCTTATCGGCAGCTCAGCCTGAGCGGCAGCGTTTACGAGCTGGCGGGCGTGATGGAATACAACTTTCTCGATTATCATCGGCGGCGGCAGCTGCGCCGGCCCCACCTCACGCCCTACCTGTTTATCGGCGTGGCCGGCTACTACGCCAA
>JANXNW010000353.1 GCA_025353905.1 Hymenobacter sp. | reverse complement strand
ACGAAGAATTTGTGCGCGCCCTTTTTCTTGGTTTGGGCGTGGAGCATGTGCAGGGCTTCGGCGGCGGCGGTGGCCTCGTCGAGCAGGCTCGCGTTGGCGATGGGCAGGCCGGTAAGGTCGATTATCAGGGTCTGATAATTGATGAGCGCTTCGAGCCGGCCCTGCGCGATTTCGGCCTGGTAGGGCGTGTAGGCGGTGTACCAGCCGGGGTTTTCGAGGATGTTGCGCTGAATGACGGGCGGCAGCGTCGTGTCGTGGTAGCCCAGCCCGATGTAGCTTTTGAACACCTGGTTCTGCCCGGCGATTTGCTTGAAACGGCGCAAAAACTGGCGCTCGGTCTGGGCCGGGGGCAGGGCCAGCGCGTGGGGCAAGCGGATGGCGGCCGGCACGGTTTCGGCCACGAGCTGCTCGATACTGTCCGCGCCCACCGCCGCCAGCATGGCTTGCTGGTCGGCCACGGTCGGCGCGTTGTGGCGGGTTTCAAACACGTCGGCGGGCGCGAATTTGAAGGGCATAGTCGGGGTGGGTGGGGGTGAATTTTTTGCTTAACAAAAGTACGGCGGGTTTGGCCCTGGGGCGAGGCGTAGTTTTGGGGCAAATTGGTGCTTGGTGCTTAGTGCCTGGTGCCTGGTGCTTAGTACTTAGGTATTGAGGATTGGGCCTGGAAGCTGAGTAATCATTTAAACGAACCAAGCACCAGGCACCAAGCACTAAGCACCAAGCACCAATATGCTCCTCGGCCTCATCCGCGAAGGCAAAACGCCCCCTGACCGCCGCGTGGCGCTCACCCCCAAAAAATGCGTCGAGCTGCAAGTCGGGTTTCCCGGCCTGCGGGTGCGGGTGCAGCCCAGCGACAGCCGCGCCTTTTCCGACGACGAATACCGGGAGCTAGGCATCGAAGTCAGCGAAGACCTGAGCGGCTGCGACCTGCTGCTGGGCGTGAAGGAAGTGCCGGCGGCGCGCCTGCTACCGGATAAGAAGTATCTTTTCTTTTCACACACCATCAAGCAGCAGCCCGCCAACCGGGGCCTGCTGCAAACAGTTTTGCGCCAGCGCGTTACACTGCTCGACTACGAGCTGCTGACCAACGCGGCCGGCGAGCGGGTGGTGGCTTTCGGGCACTGGGCCGGCATCGTGGGGGCGTATAACGGGCTGCTCACTTACGGGCGCAAGCATGGGTTGTACGCGCTCAAGCCGGCCTGGCAGTGCGTCGATTTGGAGGACATGGAGGAGGAATACTTCAAGGTGCGCGCGTTGCCGCCCATCAAAATCGCCGTCACCGGCTCGGGCCGCGTGGCCCAGGGCGCGCTCGAAGTGCTCGCCCGCATGGGCCTGCGCCAAGTGAGCGTCTATGATTATCTCTACCAGGACTTCCCCGGGCCGGTGTTCACGCAGTTGCGCAGCTCCGACTACCATCGCCGCCGCGATGGCCGGGTCTGGGACACGCCCAATTTCCACCGCGAGCCGGCCGAATACGAGTCCACCTTCGGCCGCTTTCTGCCCGTGACGGACCTGCTTATCGCCTGCGCCTACTGGCACCCCGCCGCCCCGCGCCTGTTCAGCGAAGCCGACACCCAGCGCCCGGATTTTCGAATAACAACCATCGCCGACGTGACCTGCGACGTGGACGGCTCCATCCCCACGACCAGGCGCGCGAGCACCATCACCGAGCCGGCCTACGACTACGACCCGCGCACCGGCGAGCTGGCCCCGGCCTATTCGCGGCCCGAAAATATCACGGTGATGGCCGTCGATAATCTGCCCTGCGAGCTGCCCCGCAACGCGAGCCGCGACTTCGGCCGCCAGCTGCTCGACCACTTCGTGCCCGCCCTCGTGGGCGGCGACCCGGCCGGGATGCTGGCCCGCGCCACCATCGCGCGCGATGGAGAATTGACGGAGCGGTTTGGGTATCTGGCCGAGTACGCGGGCGTGGCGGTCGGCGAGGCGCACGGACCTGTCTAGCCAGTAAGTTCGTCCCTCATGAACTTCGCCGCCCGCGCCCCCGGCCCCGAGTTGATGGATGACCTGACGCTCGCCACCGACGAGCTGCGTCAGAACCTCGACGAGCTGGCAACTATCAACCGCTGGCTCGGCGGCTACCGCCCGGTGCTGGCCGCGCTCGACCGGCTCCGTCCCCACTTCCCCGCCGGCCGCCCCCTGCGCTTGGCCGACCTGGGCAGCGGCGGCGGCGACACGCTGCGCCACGTCGCGCGCTGGGCCAGGGCGCGCGGCGTACCCGTCGAGCTGACCGGCGTAGATGCCAACGCTTTCATGCTGGATTACGCCAGGGCCAAGAGCGCCGACTACCCGGAAATCCGCTACGTGCAGGCCGATATTTTCTCGGCCGACTTCGCCCGGCAGCCCTACGACATCCTCACGGCCAGTCTCTTCTGCCACCACTTCACCGATGCCGAGCTGGTGGACCTGCTGGCCCGCTGGCAGCGGCAGGCGCAAGTAGCAGTCGTCATCAACGACCTGCACCGCCACCCACTTGCTTACTACAGCATTCAGTTCCTGACCTGGATTTTTCACGGCTCGCGCCTCGTGCGCCACGACGCGCCGCTGTCGGTGGCTCGCGCCTTTCGGCGGGCCGACTGGGAAAGGTTGTTGGCGGCGGCGGGCGTGGGGCGATATTGGGTGCGCTGGTGCTGGGCGTTTCGGTGGCAGGTGGTGGTGGAGGGCAGCTTAGCGGTGGCAAGCAGGCCAAGCATATCTTGGACAAAAAGTGATTGAGCAAGAAGCCTACTTCGGCTTGATAATGTGGCTTAGCGACTTAGGCGAACCACTCGACCGGATGGCGTAACATCGCTCTGTCACAAGCCTACCGCTCACTGACCCGTATATTGGCTCGTGGACTAACTATTCGTCGTTTGCTCAATGAATGGCGTACCGCTCCCACCTTGAAACAGCCTTGCTGACCGGCAAACATTTGGGCGGCATACTCTTAAAATTCGTAACACTATTTCTTTTTGCTGATGACATTTCTGGTCCAATTAGTAGTGCAAGGTCAGACCTTTCGCGTAAGTCGATTCAGTTGGGATATGAGTCAGCAAACGGACGAGCTGGGCCGCCCTGATGCCCGGGTCCACGGGGGTACGGTGGAGTTAGAGTTGGATTCGCAACCCAACGAGCTGCTCGAGCACTGGGCCTTGCACGATACCAAGCGCCTGGATGGGTTGGTGCAGGTGCTCGCCGCCGACCAGCAAGCCGTGCAGAATGAGCTGCGGTTTTTTGGTGCTTGCTGCGTGGGCCTGACCAAGCACTACCAGGACGCGCACAGCCAGCGGGGCATGACGATGGACCTACGGCTGTCGGCCAATCGGCTCCAGTACGGCGAAGCGGAGCTGGACAACAGATGGCCCGGCACGGCGGCGTAAGCCAGGGCCGCTGACCACTGGATTTTTTTAACACAAGTCTCTTTTCCGCTTTTCCATGGCTTCTTTCTCTGCTGATTTGCGCGTGGCGGGCCGTTCCTATTCGCTGCGGCGCTGCGAGTATTTTACTTCGCAAAGCACCGACGTTCGTCGTCATACGGTAGACCTGGTGCTCGACGTGCCCCGCGACAGCTTCCTGACCGCCTGGGCGGCCAACCCCAACAAGCAATGCTTGGTGGACATCGTTTTCCGCGATGCCAACGGCGGCCAGGCCATCGAAACCCTGCACCTGCCCACGGCTTACTGCGTAGGCTATCGGCAAGAATACTACGAAGGCAGCCTGGCGGCGGAGTCTGACCAGTGGTGGCCGCAGGCGCTGGCCGAAGCTGGCCTCGCGCAAAGCCAGGCCCGCCCGCCGGCTCCGGCCACGGGTCATTACCTGCTTTTTCTGACCCCTGAGCGACCCCAGCGGCTACCAATGGCACCCCGGTGGGCCGGACAACTACGCCACCCCTGCCGCCCGCGACCACGGCACCCCGCCCGCCCCGCTCGTCGTCGCCGACCCGGCCCAGACCGCCGCCGAGGAGCTGCAAGCCAA
>JANXNW010000352.1 GCA_025353905.1 Hymenobacter sp. | reverse complement strand
GAAAATCAACTCCAGGACGCGCCGCCCGTGGCGGCGGCCGAGCCGCTCGAAGCGCCCAAGAAACGTAATCCGCTGGTGCTGCTGGTGCTGGCCCTGGTGCTGCTGGCCGGCGCTTACTACGGCTGGACCCGCTACCAGTTTTCGCAGGCCCACGAGGGCACCGACGACGCGCAGGTCGAGGGCGACGTGTACCCGATTCTGCCCCGCGTGGGCGGCCCGGTAGTAGACGTGAAAGTGACCGACAACCAGCCCGTAAAAAAGGGCGACGTGCTCGTCACGCTGGACCCGGCCGACTACCAGCAGCGCGTGACAGCCGCCCAAACGGCGCTCTTCGCCGCCCAGGCGCAGGTGGCGGCGGCCCGCGCCCAGGTGGGCACGGCCCAGGCCAACGTGCGCATCGCCCAGAGCACCATCGGCGTGAGCGATGCCGTGCGCGCCCGCTTGCAGCGCGATTTGGGCCGCTCGCAGCAGCTGCGCCAGCAAGATATCATCTCGCAGAGCGAATTTGACGCGGTGCAGTCGAACCTGAAATCGACCAATGCTCAGCGCAGCACGGCCGAAAACGGCGTGGGCGTGGCCCGTCAGCAGGTGGCGGCTGCTCAAAGCCAGATTGCCGTGGCCCAGGCCGTGGTCAAGCAAAAGCAGGCCGACCTCGACAATGCCAAATTGCAGCTCAGCTACACGGCCATCGTGGCGCCCGGCGAGGGCACGGTGAGCAAAAAAAACGTGCAGCCCGGCCAGGTAGTGGCCCCCGGCCAGCAGCTGATGGCCCTCGTGGCCAGCGGCAAAACTTGGGTGCTGGCCAATTTCAAGGAAACCCAGCTCGAAAATATGCGCGTCGGCCAGACGGTCCAGCTCAAAGTCGATGCGTACCCGAACGAGAGTTTTCGGGGCCACATCGAGTCGCTTTCAGCCGCCACGGGTGCCCGCTTCGCCCTGCTTCCACCCGACAACGCCAGCGGCAACTTCGTCAAAGTAACCCAGCGCGTGCCCGTCAAAATCGCCCTCGACCAGCTCGATGCCCAGCACCCGCTGCGGGCGGGGATGAGCGTGAACGTGAGCGTGGCAGTGAAATAATGGCGGTCTGGCGCGGGGCACAGCCCCGCGCCAGATAAACAATCTTACCATATCACCGCATGGAAACTGGTTTTCGGAAATGGATTATCGTCGTCACGGTCGTGCTCTGCGTTTTGCTTGAGCTCATCGACACGAGCATCGTGAACGTGGCTCTCACCCAGATGATGGGCAATTTGTCGGCTACGCAGCAGGAAGTGAGCTGGGTGGTGGCTTCGTATGCCATCGCCAACGTTATCATCATCCCGATGACGGGCTTTTTGGGCGAGCAGTTCGGGCGGCGCAACTACTTCTTCGCTTCGGTCGTGCTCTTCACGCTGGCTTCGATGGCGTGCGGGCAAAGCACGAATCTGTGGGAGCTGGTCGCGTTTCGCTTCATCCAAGGCATCGGAGGCGGGGCGCTCATGGCTACCTCGCAGGCTATTCTGATTGACACGTTTCCGCCGAAGCAGCTGCCGCTGGGGCAGGCGCTGTTTGGCATGGGCGTCATTATCGGGCCGACTATTGGGCCCACGCTCGGCGGCTTTATCGTGGATAACTACGACTGGCCCTGGATTTTTTACGTGAACGTGCCGATAGGCATTCTGGCGGCCATTTTCACGCTGCTGTTCATCCGCGACCCGGAGCGCATCAAAAACGCGATTCCGCGCAAGCTGCGCGAAATCGACTGGGCCGGCATCGTCCTGCTGATAATGGGCGTCGGCTCGCTGCAATACGTGCTGGAGCAGGGCGAAAGCAACGACTGGTTCGACGACAACGGCATTGTGCTTTTTGCCACGCTCTCGGCCGTGGGCATCATCGGCTTCATCTGGCGCGAGCTGACGGCCCGGCAGCCCATCGTCGATTTGCGGGTGCTCACCAAAAGCCGTAATCTGGCCGTGGGCGCGTTTCTGTCATTCGTGCTGGGCTTCGGGCTGTTCGCCTCGGTGTTCGTATTCCCGATTTTTACCCAGCGCATCCTGGGCTTCACGGCCGCCCAAACCGGGCTGCTGCTGCTGCCCGGCGCGCTGGCTTCGGGCTTCATGATGCCGCTCATTGGCAAGGCTTTGCAAAACGGGGTGCCCCAGAAGTACATGATTCCGGTGGGTTTCGTCATCTTCTTTTTCTTCACCTTCTGGATGAGCCAGAAAATCTCGCCTACGGCCGGCGAAGACGACTTTTTCTGGCCGCTCATGGTGCGCGGCGTGGGCCTGGGGCTGATATTTCTGCCCATCACTACCATGAGCCTCGCCGGCTTGCAGGGCAAGGATGCGGGCCAGGCGGCGGGCCTCACGGGCATGATTCGGCAGCTCGGCGGCTCGTTCGGCGTGGCCATCGTGGGCACGTACCTGGAGCGCAGCATCGACAACAACCGCGTGGCGCTGCTGCCCCACATCTCGCTCTACGACCCCGCCACCGTGCAGCGCCTGCAAGCTTACACCCAGAACTTCATGAGCCGGGGCTTCCCGGCCGCTCAAGCCCAGCAGCAAGCCTACGCCGCGCTGGAAGGCGTGCTCATGAAGCAGGTATCGCTGCTGAGCTATTCGTCGGTATTTACCTCGCTGGGCTTGTTTTTCCTGGCTTGCCTGCCGCTGATTCTGCTGGTAAAGCGCGTGAAGGTGGTCGGTAAAATCAGCATGGACGCGCATTAGAGCGGTTGAGTCTATTTAAGACATGAGACGTCAGACACGAGACATGAGACTGTGAGAAATAAGAGGTGAGACGCTTGCCGAGAAAAATCTCATGTCTCGTATCTGACGTCTCATGTCCTAAGTAAACTCAACTGACAGAACCTAGCTCAACAGCTTTTAGGATTTCTTTCCACAAAAAGAATTTTCGCCCAGACTGCCGCGCGCAGTCTGGGCTTTTTATTGACCCATGTAAATACTTATCAAGCTATTGAGTCCGTAATTAATTGCGCGAACGAGGCCAAAAAGCAAGGTTTTAAAAGTTGGGATGAGCGTAAACAAACAAAAAAACGAGACCGGGCCAAAACAAATGGCCGAGAATTTGTTCATTCGACGTTCATGTATAAAAGCTCCTCGGTTATGGCCCTAAGGCTGATTGACGGGCAGCCTGCTTACTTTGAGTTTTTTATTTCCTCATTTTTTTACCCTCGTTTTATGTCTCTGCTCCGGTTATTCATCCTGTGTGCGCTACTAGGCTCGTTGAGCCTCTGCGCGAGCGCTCAAACCAGCCCCAACCCCCAGGCCACCGGGCCAGCGGCCAAAATCAAAACCAAAGTCAAGAGCAAAGCGAAGGCCGCCAGCTACGCCGACTCGGTGAAGTTTGCCCGCGAGCACTACGTCATCGACCGCGACTCGGCTTACATCGACCCGCGCGTGGGCTTGCGCAAGCTCATGGGCGGCAACCGCCGCTTCGTGGAGAACAAGAGCATTCGCCCGCGGCAGGACCGCGCCGCGCTGCTCAACGTGGAGAAGAAGCAGAGGCCGTTTGCCGTCATCGTGGGCTGCTCGGATAGCCGGGTGCCGAACGAGATTCTGTTTGACCAGGGCGTGGGCGACTTGTTCATCGTGCGCACGGCCGGGCAGGTGATGGCCGAAGCCTCCTACGGCAGCATCGAGTTTGCCACCGTCGCGCTCGGCACCAAGCTCGTCGTAGTCATGGGCCACCAGAGCTGCGGGGCCGTGGACGCGGCCGTGAACCGGCCCGAAGTGCCGGGCCACATCGTGGCGCTGATTAACGGCATCAAGCACGCCGCCGCCGTGAGCAAGGACCAGCCCGGCGACCGGCTCGACAACGCCATCCGCGAGAACGTGCTGGAGCAGGTAGCCGAGCTACGCGACCTCGACCCGATTCTGAGCAAGAAATTCAAGAACGGCGAGATAATGATTGTCGGGGCCGTGTACCGCCTGCACGACGGCCACGTCGAGTTCCTGCCCGAAACGCTCAAGAACCTGCCCGCTTTCCGCCCTGCCGGAACCGCTTCGGCCGCCGAGCAGGCCATCAAGCACTGAGCCGCTTAGTTGAGACATGAGACTGTGGGAGGTGGGACATGAGATGGTGTAATCCAATAGACCAGTCTCATGTCTCATTTCCCACTGTCTCATGTCCCAAGCCTCATGTCCCAATTAAACTTAATAAAAGCAACTCCTGATTCCTCCGATGTTTGATTTGACTAAAGCGCGGCCGCGCAACTCTGGGGCCGCACTACTTGCCGGGCTACTGGTGGCCCTGCTAGGCCTGAGCCGCCCGGTCCTCGCCCAAAATACCCGCCTCGAAGACCCCAACAGCATCCTCTGGGTGACCAACACGAGCACCCTGCGCTTTGCCGAAAAGTGGAGCGGCCACCTCGAATACCAGTGGCGGCGCGACCGCTTCGGCGCAACCTGGCAACAGAGCCTGCTGCGCACCGGCATTAACTACAAAGTGAGCGATGCGCTGACCGTGCGCCTGGGCTACGCCTGGATTGAGACGTTTCCCTACGGCGACTACCCGATTCAGGGCGCGGGCCGGCAGTTTGCCGAGCACCGCGCCTATCAGGTGGCTACGCTCAGCAGCCCGACCCAGGGCCGCGTCGAAATCAGCCACCGCTTCATGTTGGAGCAGCGCCTGTTTGGGCGCTACCTCAGCCCGGCCTCCGAGCGGCCCGACGAGTGGGTTTACGTGAACCGGCTGCGCTATATGTTGCGCCTGCAAATGCCGCTCGGCAAGCCCAAGATGGAAGACAAAACGCCCTACCTAGCCGCTTACGATGAAATCCTGATTGGCTTCGGTAATAACGTGAACGCGAACGTGTTCGACCAGAATCGCCTGGGCCTGCTCGTGGGCTACCGCTTCACGCCCCAGTGCCGCATTGAGGGCGGCTACTTCCAGCAGATTCTCCAACTGCCCCGCCTGATTGGCAGCCGCAACGTGTTTCAGAACAACCAGGGTATTATTCTGAATACGGTCGTGAACCTGGATTTGCGCAAGCCAGCGGCGGCGAAATTGTGAGGTGGTAAATTAGTGAACTGGCGGGTTTCATCACCTCACCAACTTACTGATACTGAATATACAGTGGCTTGGGGTTCAGCACTTTCAATACCTCGCGCGGGGTCATCAGGTGGTGGGGTTTGGGCTTGATGTCGTACTCGTAGAAGAGCTTGAAGCCAGTGTACTGCACGGGCTCTTTTTCGACATAGGCTTTGTAGGAATCCTGCTTCAGGACGGGGTCGCCCCAGCCATCCATGTGCATCACCACCTGCACCCGCGGGTCGAGCTTGATGTTTTTGTAGTTCGTCACCATCTTGCGCGTGTAGCGGTGCACCATCAGAATCTTGGGCGGCAGGTGGTTTTCGGCCACGATGCGGGCCAGAAAATTGATGGCGAAGTTCACGTCCTTCGCATCGTAGGTGCCGACTTTGCGGTTCGGCTTGGCGCGCATCGTGCCCAGGGCAAACTCGGGGTCGATGCCGAGGTGGATGGTCGGGTCCTTGAGGTATTCTTCAAGCTTGGGCAACTCATGGGCGAGGTCGCTCCAACCCACCTGCACGTCCAGAAACAAGATGCAGTTGTGCTCTTTAGCCCAGCGGCGGGTTTCCTCAATGGTGCTTTTCGAGTTCATCAGTCGCCACTTGCCATCCGCGCCCGGCGTGCCCTGGGCTGTGATGGTGACGCTGTGCAGGGCCGGCATCACGGGCAGGCTCGAATCGGCGGCCTGCCACTCCTTAATTACCCCGTCGAACTTGCGAAACATCTGGTCTTTCGGCTCACGCCCCAGAATGCCCATGCCCTTCGAGCGAATGTTGCCATAAAACGCCACGATGCGGTGGCCCGGCAAAATGGCGCCCGGCAGCTGCCCTGACTTACGCACGATGCTATCGGCCCGCAGCGAATCGCGGCGCAGGGCCAGGCGCTTGGTTTTGAGCGAGTCGGCGAGCAGCTGCTGGCGCAGAGCCAGCGAGTCGGCCTTCGTGGCCGGGGCTTTGGCAGTAGCGGTTTCGCCGGTTCCGGTCCGGGTTTGGCAGGCGGCGGCGGCCAGGCTCAGGCCGGCCAGCAGGCCCAGCGCGCCGCGCCGAACCGAAATGGTGGAAAAATGCACTCGAACTGTGGGGAAAATGAAGTTTGCGAAGCGCGAAGTTACGGCGGCTTCGGCAGCGCCAACTTCACCGCCCGCGCATTTTCGGCGCGGCGGCTGCCGGGCTATTCAGCACAAGCATAGCTGGGCGCGGCGGGGCATGGCTGAGCAACGACGCTGCGACAGCTGGCTTATTTGAGTTGCCGCCGGTACAGCTGCACGGTATTCTCCAAGCCCAGGTACAGCGCGTCGGCGATGAGCGCATGACCAATGCTGACTTCCTGCAAACCAGTAATTTCGCGGGCGAAGTAGGCCAGGTTGTGCAGGTCCAGGTCGTGGCCCGCGTTCAGGCCCAGGCCGGCGGCGACGGCGGCGAGCGCGGTGGCGCGGTACGGAGCCACGGCGGCGGCCGGGTCGTGCGGGTAATGGCGGGCATAGGCTTCGGTATACAGCTCCACGCGGTCGGTGCCGGTGCGGGCGGCGGCTTCCACCAGGCCAGGGTCGGGGTCGAGGAAAATGCTGACGCGCGCGCCGTGGCTCTTCAACTCCGCCACCACATCGCGCAGAAAGTCCTGGTGGCGCACCATGTCCCAGCCGGCGTTGGAGGTGAGCGCCTCGGGCGCGTCGGGCACGAGCGTGACCTGGGCGGGGCGCACCTCGCGCACCAGGGCCAGAAAATCGGGGGTGGGGTTGCCCTCCACGTTCAGCTCGGTCGTGAGGATACCCGCCAGGTCGCGCACATCCTGGTAGCGGATGTGGCGCTCGTCGGGGCGCGGGTGCACCGTGATGCCCCCGGCTCCAAAGCGCTCGATGTCGCGCGCAGCTTGCAGCAAATCGGGGCGGGCGTGGGTGCCCCGGGCGTTGCGCAGAGTGGCTATTTTGTTGATGTTGACGCTTAGAATGACCACAGATGCGAATGGATGAAACGGATTGAACGGATGACGCGGCCTGCGGCCGCTGACTTTGGGCGGGTAAGGGGAGGCTTTGGGCGCGCGTGGGCGGGCAGTGGCGCAAGGTACCTTTGCCCGCAGCCGGCGGCCTTGCTTTACCACTCAACCCCGCTGATAGTTTATGACTGCCGCCCGCCCGTTGCCCGTTCGCTCGTTGCCGCTGCTGCTGTTTGGGGCGCTGGCGCTACTGCTCGTGGGCGTGGAGTACGCCATCGTGGGCCGGGCCGATTTCGGGCGGCGTCCGGCGCTGCCCTACGGCGTAGCGGCCGATTTAATATTGGTGCTGCCGGCACTGTTTTACCTGCTGGTGATGCGGCCCTACAAGCTGCCGCTCAGCTTACTGCTGGCAATGGCCGGCGCGGGCCTGGCCCTAAGCCAATGGCTGCTGCCGGCTGGCCCCAGCGGGTCGGTGCTGACCGGGGCCGGTTGGGCAGCAGCAGGGCTGGAAGTGGCCACGCTCGCCTACGCCGCCGTGCGGGCGCGGCGCATTGTGGGGTACTACCGCGTGGCGCAGCTTCAATCAGCCGACTTTCTGGACAACCTGCACCTGGCCTGCCAGCCGGTGCTGGGCCGGCTCACCGAAGGGCTGGTTACCGAGCTGGCCGTGCTGCGCTACGCGCTGCTTGGGGCGGGCGCGTCGGTCGAAATCAGCGCGGATGAGCAAGCTTTCAGCACCTACCGCGACACGGCCCTGACGGCGACGCTGGCCACCGTGGGCGGGCTGGTCGTGCTAGAGTCGGCGGCCGCGCACCTCGTCGTGGGGCACTGGTTTCCGCGCCTGGCCTGGTGGCTGACGGTGCTCAGCGCCTACTCGCTGCTCTGGCTGCTGGCCCACGGCCGGGCCGTGCGACGGCGGCCGGTGGCGCTGTCGGCCGCCGTGCTCACGGTACGGGTCGGGCTGGTGTGGCGGGTGCGCATTCTGCGAAGCGAAGTACTACGCATAGAGCGCTTGCGCGACGCGCCGCTCGCCGCCCCCGACCTGTTCAACACTGCCCGGCAGCTATTCACCACGCCCAACCTGCTGCTGACGCTGGCTACTCCGCACCTCGTGCGCGGCCCGTATGGGCTGCAACGCACCGTGCGTCAGCTCGCTATCTACGTGGACGAGCCGGCCGCGCTCCAGCAGGCCCTGTCCGCCACGCCGCAGTCGTAAAGCAGCAGTCGGCGGCACCTCATTACCTCATCACCCTCTCACCTCATCACCCGAAAAAAATGCCTCTCAAAGACACCATCGACGCTGGCATCAAGCAAGCCATGCTGGCCAAAGACAAAGTGCGCCTGCTGGCTCTGCGCTCCATCAAGGCCCAGATTCTGGTGGCCGAAACCGCCGAAGGGGCCAGCGCCAACGGCCTCAGCGCCGACCAGGAAATCAAGCTCCTGAACAAAGCAGCCAAGCAGCGCCGCGACTCGGCCGCCACTTACCAGGAGCAGTTTCGCTCGGAGCTGGCCGACACCGAGCTGGCCGAGCTGGCCATCATTGAGGAGTTTCTGCCCCAGCAAATGAGCGAGGGCGACCTGGTAGAAAAGCTCGTCGGCATTATCCAGCGCACCGGGGCCAAAGGCCCTTCCGACTTGGGCAAGGTGATGGGCGTGGCCGCCCGCGAGCTGAGCGGTCAGGCCGACGGCAAGCGCATCTCCGAGGCGGTGAGTATGCTGCTCAATAACACGGATTTTTAATTGATGTGCAAATGTGTAGATGTGCAGATGTGCAAATAATTGAAAATGCACAAACGGACTTTTGTATCAGTACACTGCTGTGAAGCAATTCGCACATTTGCACATCAACACATTCGCACATTAAAAAGATGACCGCGCTCGACCTGCTTTTGCTGTTACCGCTGGGCGTGGGCACCGTGCAGGGCTACCGGCGCGGGCTGCTGGGCGAAGCCGTGTCGCTGCTGGCTTTCGTGGCGGGCGTAGTAGGCGGGCTGAGCCTGCTCAGCGTGGCCGTGCCGCTGGTGCGCTCGTACCTGGGCGAGCTGCACGGACTGCTGCCGCTGGTTTCGTTTCTGCTGGTGCTGGTGGGCATTATGTGGGGCGTACACCTGCTGGGTGGCTTGGTGAAGAAGGCCGTCCACCTGACCCCGCTCGGCGTGCTCGACAACCTGCTGGGCGGGGCGGCGGGCGGCCTGAAATGGCTGCTCGGGCTGAGCCTGCTGCTGCACGGCACTGAGCTGGCGGGCGTGCGGCTGGTGTCGCCGTCATTGGCGGCCGGCTCGGTGGTGTTGCCCTGGGTGCTGCGCGCCACGCCGCTGGCCCTGCAGCTGGTGGGCGTGGCCTTGCCCTTCGCCCAAACGCTGCTCGTACGGCTGAAAAGCGCGATGTAGTTATCAATGAACAATTAATAATGAGCAATGAGCAATTCTGCTTTGCCCTGCTCAAGCTTGTTCTGAATTGCTCATTGTTCATTGCTCATTGAATCCATGCAACTCCTGCTGCTCGACAGCTTCGACTCGTTCACTCACACGCTGGCCGACTACCTGCGGCAGCTCGGAGCGGAGGTGCTGGTGCGGCGCAACGACGTGCCACTGAGCGAGCTAACTGAGCTGGACGTGGCGGGCGTGGTGCTCTCGCCGGGGCCGGGCGCGCCGGCCGGGGCGGGTAATCTGCTGGCCGTCATCGAGACGTTTCACCGCCGGGTACCCATGCTGGGCGTGTGCCTGGGGCAGCAGGCGCTGGGCGAGTTTTTTGGGGCGACGCTGCGGCGGGCGGCCCGGCCCATGCACGGCAAAGTGTCGGAAGTAGAGCTGCTCGCTACCGACGACCCTTGGCTGCGGGGTTTGCCGCGCCGCCAACTCGTGACGCGCTACCACTCGCTGGCGCTCGAAACTCGCACCCTGCCGCCCAGCCTGCGCCCGCTGGCCCGCACCAACGACGCCGACCAGGAGTTAATGGCCCTGCGCCACACCACGCTGCCGCTCTACGGCGTTCAGTTTCACCCCGAAGCCCTGTTGACCACCCACGGCCTGGTCTGGCTGCGCAATTGGGTGAGCCTGTTGTAACATTGCGGCGGATGGGTTTTGGTGCTTAGTGCTTGGTGCTTGGTGCTTAGGTTTTTTGTCAAACTCAACAACCAAGCACCAAAAACAAAGCGTTAAGTACCAAGCACCAAAAACCAAGCACCAAGCACCAAGCACTAAGCACCACGCACTAAGCATCACGCACCAAAAGCTATGACCCGCCACCAACAGCACGGATACGAGTACGTGGACGAAGGCCAGGGGCCGGTGCTGCTGCTGCTGCACGGCTTGTTCGGGGCGCTTTCGAACTGGACCGACGTGGTGGCCGAGTTCAGCCGCGATTTTCGGGTGCTGATTCCGGTGCTGCCCGTTTATGAGATGCCGCTTGGGCAGGCTACCGTGCCGGGGCTGGTCGAGTACGTGGCCGATTTTGTAGATAAAATGGCGCTGGCCGATGGCTTCACGCTGCTGGGCAACTCGCTCGGCGGGCACATCGCGCTGGTCTATGCGCTGCGGCATCCGGGGCGGGTGCGGCAACTGGTGCTGACTGGCTCCAGCGGCTTGTTTGAGGACGGCATGGGCGGCTCGTTTCCGAAGCGCGGCAACTACGAGTTCGTGCGCGAGCGGGTGGGCTACACGTTCTACGACCCGGCCATCGCCACCAAAGAATTGGTGGATGAGGTGTTCGCCGTGACGAACTCGAACGCCAAGTGCCTGCGCATGATTAGCATCGCCCGCTCGGCGCAGCGCCATAATTTGAGCAAGGAGCTGGGTAAAATCGACTTGCCGACGCTGCTCGTCTGGGGCCTGAACGACACCATCACCCCGCCGTCCGTCGCCCACGACTTTGCCCGCCTGCTACCCCGGGCCGAGCTGCGCTTCCTCGACTACTGCGGCCACGCGCCCATGATGGAGCGCCCCGCCGCGTTCAACACCTGCCTCGGCGCGTTTCTGCGGCGGCCCGCGCCGGCTCAAATACTGGGTACGCCAATTAGTGCGTCGGTTGGCTGAAGCTTGGCCCGGACCAGCGGAATCCTGACCTGAGCCGGGCAACTTTTACTGCCCGTTGGCAGTCCTACCGCAGTGCGGGCCGGGCCACCCGCCGCATTCGTCCGCCGCCCGCGTCCGAAATCGCCGGCGGCGCGTAAGTTGCCGTTGCTTAGCCCGCCTGCCCTATGCCTGCCATCCTCGCCGAAGACCTGCTCAATCAGATGATTCCGCCCCTCAAGGGCACCGACACCACGGCCAAGGCCGCCCGGTGGCTGGAGGAATTTCACGTGGGCCAGCTGCCGGTGCTTGCCGGCCGCCGCTACCGGGGCCTCATCACGGAACAGGATTTGGCCGACTACGAAAACCCGGATACCCAGCTCGCCGAACTGGAGCTGGGCTACGGCGAAGCGTTTGTGCGCCACGACCAGCACTTCTACCGGGTGATGGAGCTGGCCATCGAAAATAAAATTCAGCTCGTGCCCGTGCTCGACGAGCAGGAAGACTACGCGGGCGTAGTTACGGTGAGCGACGCGCTGGCCGCGTTCGGCTCGGTGCCAGGGCCGGCCGGGCAGGGCAGCATCCTGGTGCTGAGCATGGAAGAGCGCGACTACTCGCTCTCCCAAATTAGCCGCTACGTGGAAGAGAACAACGCCAAAATCCTCTCCGCCCACGTCAGCACCGACGAGCTGGACGCCTACCGCATCCGCCTCACGCTGCGCCTCAACACCGACAACCTGGCCCGCATCACGGCCACGCTCGAACGGTTTGGCTATGTCGTGTCGGCCCAGTTCGCGGGCACGGCCACCGTGGGCGAAGACGAGCAGGACCGCTTCGACGCGCTGCTGCGGTACTTGAATGTGTGAAGAGTTGTTGGTTGTTGGTTGTTGGTTTTTAGTTGTTGGTTCGCTTGCGCGCAAAGGAGCGACGAAGCGATTTTTTCTTCGCATTAGCCCACGTAGGCTGACCACAGGGGCAAGAGGAAATAAGTGTTTCGTCATTCTTCCTCATAAAGACGAAGCGCTGACAACCAAGCGCCTAAAACCTAAACCCTGGCTACCCAGCCTGTTGCTCTGGCTACTGGCCAACGCCGCCGCCGCCCAAGTTCCGGCCGCGCCCCCCGCCCCGTCCGCGCTGGCGCCGGTGGTGGTGCCCACCGACACGCTCACCCGCGTCGAAGCCTGCCCGGCCAGCGGCCAGCAAACGCGAGCCGCGCTGCGGGTTGGGGCAATTTTGTTCGTGGGCAATGAGCACACCCGCGCCCGGACGCTGCTGGCCGAGCTGGATTTTCGGGTCGGCGACTCGCTGAGCGTGGCCGGGCTGACCGCCCGCCTGGAGGCCAACCGGCGGCGGCTGTTCAATCTGCAATTGTTTCACGCGGTGCTGGCCCAGGGCAGCTGCGGCGGCACGGGGCAGCTCACGGTGCTCTTCAGCGTGCAAGAGCGTTTGTACCTGCTGCCCGTTCCGATTCTGTCGCTGGCCGCGCCGAGCTTCAACAACTGGCTCACTCGGCCCGACCGCTGGCAGCGCTTCGACTACGGCTTGCACCTGACCCACGACAACGTGCGCGGCCGCGCCGAAGAGCTGCTGCTCAACCTGCAGCTGGGCTTCAACCGCAAGTACGAGGCGTTTTACGAAATACCCGGCCTGGGGCGCGCCCGGCGGGTGGGCCTGGGCTTCGGCGCCTCCGTCTTCCAGAGCCGCAACCTTGACTACGCCATCGTGCAGGACCGGCCCCTGGCCCTGGCCGAAGCCGAAACCGACGATTTCGCCGTGCGGCGCTACTACGTGTCGGGCGGGGTGCGGCTGCGCCGGACGGTGCGCCTGCGCTCGGCCCTGGACTTTTCCTACCACCGCGAATTCATCAGCCCCCGCGTGGCCCGGCTCAACCCGGATTATTTGCTGGACGGGGCCACCGGGCGGCAGTTCGGGCAAGTGAGCTGGCTCACGACCCTCAACCAACGCAACACCTTCGCTTACCCACTTACCGGGCAGTTTTGGGAGGCGGCCCTCACCTACCGGCATTTTTGGGGAGCCGGCGCGGCTCCTGCCCCAACTCCGGCGCTGGCCACCGTGCGCCTGCGCCACGCCCGCTACCTGAGTCTGGGCCACGGCTTTTACTACGCGCTGGGATTGTGGGGGCAGGCGCGGCTGCTCAGCCCCCGCCTGGCCTACTCCGACGCGCGCGCCCTGGGCTACGACGCGCTTGTGCGCGGCTACGATGCCTACGTGGTTGAGGGCCGGCACTTCGGGCTGGTGCAGCAGGGCCTGAGCTGGCGGGCCTGGGCGCCGTCGCCGCTGCGCCTGCCCTTCGGCAACGACCCCAAGTTCAGCACCTTGCCGCTGGCCGTTTACCTCAATGCGTTTGCTGACGTGGGCGCGGCCGGCGGCGCGCTCGGCCGGGCGGAGCCGGCCGGCAGCACCCTGCCCGGCACGGTGCTGGCCTCGGCCGGCGTGGGCCTGCACCTGGTTACGTACTACGACTGGGTGCTTTGCCTGGAGCTGACGCGGACACTCACGGCGTACCCACGCACGGGACTGTTCGTGCGCACCTCGTTTCCGATTTGAGGTTGTTGATTAGTTGTTGTTGGTTGTTGCTGGTTGTTGCGAGCGCAGCGAAGCAATCGCACCTGTTGAGCTGCGTTGGAAGGCCGTTCATACGCGCTGAATAGGTGCGATTGCTTCGC
>JANXNW010000264.1 GCA_025353905.1 Hymenobacter sp. | reverse complement strand
GCCACCGAGCCGGAGCGGCTCGCGCCCCGCGCCAGCGGAATCGTGCAGAACGAGCAGGAATAGTCGCAGCCGTCCTGCACTTTCAGGAACGTGCGGGTACGCTCGCCCAGCGAATGGGCCGGGTGAAACGCATGGGCCGCGCTGATGGGCGAGGCGAACACCCGGCCAGGCGCATCGGGAGCTTCGCCAGCGGTAGGCAGCTCCAAATCGGCGAGAATCTCGGCCAGCCGGAATTTCTCGGCTGCGCCAAGCACCGCGCCTACGCCGGGAATGTCGGCGATTTCCTGGGGCTTGAGCTGGGCGTAGCAGCCGACGATGGCCACGAACGCGGCCGGGTTGTGGCGGCGGGCCTGCTGCACCACGCGCCGGCATTTGCGGTCGGCGTGGTCGGTTACGGAGCAGGTATTGACCACGTACAAATCCGCGCCCGCTTCAAACGGCACCCGCTGCACCCCGCGCTCCTCAAACTGCCGGCCCAGCGCCGCCGATTCGGAAAAGTTGAGCTTGCAGCCCAGCGTATAAAAAGCAACGGTTCGCGGTGTCATAATCGGGAGCAAAGTTACGAGAGCGGTGCGGCAGGCTACAGCCTACCGCGCGACTACTAGACAGGCGCAACTTTCGCGTGGTGGCCGGGTTGGGAAAACTAAAATCGACCATGCCGAAGCGTAACTCTCCCCAGGACGTAGCCGTCCTCGCCGACCTCAACCACTTGGCCGACATCGTGGTAGACAAGCGCCTGGGCAAGCGCGCCGAGGCGAAGAAAAACCGCCGCAACCGCCACTACGAGAAGCAGTTCATCCGCAACGCGCTTCGCGATGGGTTGGCTGAAGAGGGATAGGGCGGATGATGCGAGTCCGCGCATAGGGCGTTCGACGCGCCAAAATCTGGGGCAAGCTGGTAGCGAGCGCATCAAGCCGTACGACGCGCGGACTCGTAGAGTCCACGCTACATTCCTACTAATTCCAGCGCCGTCGCCAGCACTCGCGCCGGCGTGATGGTTGCCAAATCCGGGTCGCGGGCGGGGGCCGAAAAGTTGCCGGCCGCGAAGCGCGCTTCCTGGCTGGGCGGAAACAGACAGCGACAAGGAGCCTGGAGCAAACCGGGTGGATAAGGAAAGAACTGGCCGTAGTTCTCGCCCATGAGCAGCACCAGCGTGGGCGTACCGGCCTGCGCGGCCAGATGCGCCGCCACGGTATCGTTGCTGATGAGCAGGCGCGCGCCGGCCAGCAGCGCGGCCAGGCCCAGCAGGTCGGTGTGGCCGGTGCGGTCATCGAAGGCCACCGCTGGCCCCGCCGCCCGGCTGATGCGGCGGGCCAGCGGTGCGTCGGCCGGGCTGCCGGCCAGCACCAGCCGAAACGCCCGCCCGTAATGCTGCTGGAGCCCGCGCGCTAGGGCCGCGAAGTGGGCCGCCGGCCAGCGTTTCTGCCGGGCGCTGGCCCCCGGAAACAGCACGATATAGGGCCCCGCCGCCGTTTCAGTGGCCCCACCCGCCGCCACCGTCGCGGGCAGCTGCCACACGGCCGCCGCCGCGACGGAATGGTCGGCAGCATCGGCCGTCGGGCTGGTCAGGGCGGGGCCGGCCGCGTCGGCAGTTGCAGCGGATTTGGGGGCGGACCGCGGGGCGTCAGTTGCAAAGCTGCTGATTGATACCCCCCCAGGCTTCTCTTCCACAGCCTGCCAATGCGTTAAAAATTCACGGTTGCGCTCGTAGGCGAATACGGTGGTTGGCTTGACGGGCAGCAGGTGCGAATACCCCGCGTCGAGGCGGGCGAACCATGCGCCGGGCCGGGGACTAGTCTGGCTGGCCACCCGTATTGGCGCGCGCAGAAAGCGGATAAAATTCTCCGTTGCGGGCTCGCGCACCTGCGCCACGTGCACAACCTGCCCAACTCCGAGCTGCCCGACGCGGTGCAGCACCTCGGCGCGGTAGGGCAGCTCGCGCGCGAAGCGGGGAAAGTCGACGGGCAGCAGCTCGTCGAACAAGTCGGCGTCCCAGGCCTGGGCGAGCGGGCCCCAGAGCGCGTTGGCCAGCAGCGTCAGGTGCTGGCCGCGCGAGCGCGAAACCCGGCTCATTTCGCGCAGCGTGGGCCGAAACAGCAGGTAGTCACCGATGGAGTCGGGCCGCACGAGCAGCACCCGCGTCGCGTCGGGCGGGGCCTGAGCGGCGAGGGCGGCCGCGTCGGTCTGGTCGAGGCGGCGCCCGTGGCGCTGGCGGCGAAAGTCGCGCAAGCGGGCGCGCAGGGTGCGAAACATGGCCCCAAAGCTACTGGAGGCTGCCGCTCACCCGATGGCCGACCGGCCCTTCCGGTCGCGATGGCCCGTTGTCGCGCCTGAATAGGAGCGGGTGATTGAGCGAGAAGGCCAGCTATACTTTTTTGGGTCTTTCTCAGAAAATTAACCTGATTACGCAAAGATTACCCTGCTGACTGACGGCTTGCCAGGGCTACTTTGGGTAGCGGCTCGTACTTTTGCCCCTGAAATTACACCCCTATTTTCCTTTTCATGGCCATTCTCCGCTTCAAAGCCCTTGAACTCGTGGACCAGCGTCAGGCGCTGACCGTAACGCCCCTGGCGGGGCGCCGCTCCGATTCCTACGGGCAAAACGTGTTCAACCTCGAAGCCATGCGGGCCAATATGCCCGGTGAGTATTTCAAGCGGTTGCAAGCGGCCATCAAAACCAGCTCGCCCGTGGAGCACTCGGTCGCCGATTCGGTGGCGGCGGCCATGAAAACCTGGGCCATGGCCAAAGGCGCGACCCACTACACCCATTGGTTTCAGCCCCTGACCGGCGCCACGGCCGAAAAGCACGACTCGTTCTTCGACCTCGGCTCCGACGGCCGGCCGATGGAGAATTTCAAAGGCTCGGCCCTCGTGCAGCAGGAGCCCGACGCGAGCTCCTTCCCCAACGGCGGCATCCGCAACACGTTCGAGGCGCGCGGCTACACGGCCTGGGACCCGACCTCGCCGGCTTTCATCATCGAAACGAGCGGGGCCAAAACTCTCTGCATCCCCACGATTTTCGTGGCTTATACCGGTGAGGCGCTCGATTATAAGGCCCCCTTGCTCAAGTCGTTGGCACTACTGGAAAAAGCAGCCGTTGAAGTTTGTCAGTACTTCGATAAGGACGTGCAGCGCGTGCATACCACGCTGGGTATCGAGCAGGAATATTTTCTGGTCGATAAGGCTTTGTTCGACGCCCGGCCCGACCTCGTGATGACGGGCCGCACCCTGTTTGGTCACGCGCCGGCCAAGGGCCAGCAGCTGGAGGACCACTACTTTGGCTCGATTCCGCCGCGCGTCCACGGCTTCATGCTGGAGTTCGAGGAGGAAGCCAACGCGCTCGGCATTCCGCTGCGCACCCGCCACAACGAGGTGGCCCCCAATCAGTTTGAATGCGCCCCGACTTTCGAGGACGCCAACCTGGCCGTGGACCATAATCAGCTGCTGATGGACGTGATGGCCCGCGTCGCGCTCAAGCACCACTTCCGGGTGCTGCTGCACGAAAAGCCGTTTGCCGGCGTGAACGGTTCTGGCAAGCACAACAACTGGGCGATGAGCACCGACACCGGCGTGAACCTGCTCGCGCCCGGCCGCCGGCCGAAGGAAAACCTCCAGTTCCTGACCTTTTTTATTACGACCATCATGGCCGTGCACCGCTACGGCGAGCTGCTGCGGGCCAGCATCGCCTCGGCCAGCAACGACCACCGGCTCGGGGCCAACGAGGCGCCGCCGGCCATCATGTCGGTTTTCGTGGGGCAGATGCTCGACTCGGTGCTCGACGAGCTGGAGCGCACCGCCCAGGTGCCGCTCGACAAGGGCGACAACATTTACCTGAAGTTGGGCATCGATAAGATTCCGGCGATTCTGCTCGATAACACCGACCGCAACCGCACCTCGCCGTTTGCCTTCACCGGCAACAAGTTTGAGCTGCGGGCGGTGGGCTCGTCGGCCAACTGCTCGTCGGCCATGACCGTGCTCAACGCCATCGTGGCCGACCAGCTCATCGACTTCAAAACCCGGGTCGATGCCGCCATCGGCCAGGGCAAAAAGAAGGAAGTGGCCATCGTGGACGTGCTGCGCGACTACGTTATCGCTTCGAAAGCAGTGCGCTTCGAGGGCAACGGCTACTCGGACGAGTGGCGCCTGGAAGCCCAGCGCCGGGGCCTGGCCAACGTGGCTACCACGCCGCTCGCGCTCGACGCGCTGGTGCGCGCCGACGCGGCCGAGCTGTTCAGCCGCCACGGCATCTTTTCGGAAGTCGAGCTGCATGCCCGCCACGAAATTTTGCTCGAAGACTACACCAAGAAAATTCAGATTGAAAGCCGGGTGCTCGGCGATTTGGCCATCAACCACGTAATCCCGACGGCATTGGCCTACCAGAACAAGCTGGTGCAGAACGTGCGCGGCCTGCGTGAGCTGGGCCTCGACGACGAGCACAGCGCCGTGACGGTGGAGATGATAAAGTCCATCTCGCGCTACGTTTCGACCATCAAAAAGACGGTGGACGACATGACGCTGGCCCGCAAGGTGGCCAACAAGATGGAGGACCCGCGCGCCCGCGCCCTGGCGTACTGCGACACGGTGAAGGAAAAATTCGCGGCCATTCGCCGCGCGGCCGACAAGCTTGAGCTGCTCGTCGCCGATGAGGACTGGCCCCTGGTGAAGTACCGCGAACTATTGTTCCGGCACTAGCCGCGGGGGTTGGAACCACGGACCGGTGCTGGGTGGGAATTCTCGCCGCGTCCGGGTTTGGAAAGGGTCAGACCGGGTGGTCTGGCCTTTTTTTGTATCGCAGATTTTGCAGAGGGCTTTTTCGGCGTTGGATTGCTCGTCGGATGTTGGATTCGGACGTGAGGGGACGTAGAGGACGCGGGATTTTTAGCGAGGTAGATAATTGGTTCGGACGAAGCGTTTGAAATCCAAGCTGGTTTGACCAAAATTCAGGAGCAGGGCTACTTCGAGCTGGTAGGCGTTGAGGTAATTCAACACCTGGGCGTGGTGGGTGGGCGTAATTTCGCTCACCGCTTTCAGCTCTACGAGCACCACGCCGTCCACTAGAAAATCTACGCGCCGACTACCAACAGCCTCGCCCCGATAGTAAAGCGGCAGTTCGAATTCACGCTCAAACAACAACCCCACCGCGCGCATCTCAATTGCCAGACAACGCTGATATACCACCTCGGGAAAGCCGGCTCCCAGTCGCTTATGCACTTCCATGGCCGCTCCGATTATGGCTCTGGTCAGCTCTTTATGCTTGAAATCCTCCATAAAAGCAAAAGTCAGCAATTAACTAATCTGACATCATAACCAAGCCCACTAATCCGCATTACGTCCTCTACGCCCCCTCACGTCCGAATCCAACACCCGACGAGCAATCCAACGCCGAAAAAGCCCTCTGCAAAATCTGCGATTATTCGCGATTAACTGTGTCCATGCTAAACGCCGGTACGCATACCGACCAGTACTCGCACTCCGCGTCGAACGGATTCGAGTAGCGCACCCGTGCCCCGGCCTTGATAAGCAGCGACTCGCCGGCCGATAATTCCACCACGTCGCCGTCGATTTCGAAGCGCTTGCGGCCGCGTACGACGATGGTAATTTCGTCGAACTCCGGGCGCTGGTGCGGTTCGCTCCACTGGGGCGGGGCTACCATGTGGGCCACGCTGTAGGCGGCGGTGTGCGTTGTGGCCAAGCCCACGTGCTCCTCAATGAGCTTGCCGTCGGTGGTCGGCACCCGGAAGGGCTGGGCGTTGCGGAAGTAGTTTTTTTGGGCGGACATGGCTTGGGTAGCGGTAGTAAGTGAGGGGAGAAGGGCGTAAAAATAGGCGGGGCCGACGCAGCCGAAGCGGACGGAGCGGCTAAAATTTTCGCCCGACTCAACCCCTGGCCCGCTGGCCCGTATAGCCGCCAAACCTGAACCGGCGAGTGCTGTTCTAACTGGCGTCATCCGGTTCACCTTACCCAACTTTTACTTTTACTGCTCATGGCTTACCGCGAAGAAGATAACTCCGGCAAAATTCTATTAGCTGCCCTGGCTGGCGCTGGCGCTGGCATCATTGCCGGCATGTTGCTGGCCCCCGATAAAGGCACCAACACCCTCGAAAACTGGAAAGGCCAGGCCTCGAACCTCGGCGGTCAGCTCGGCGACCAGTTCCACAAGTACAGCGCTGACCTGCAAACCCAGTTCAAGGGTCTGACCGAAAAGCTTGAAGACATGGGGGTCCTCGGGGCCGGGGGTAGCCTGCAAATCGGCGGCAACTGGGACAAGATAAAAGGCAAGCTGAAGCAGGAATACGCTCAGCTCACCGACGAAGACCTGACTTACGCCGAAGGTAAAGGCGACGAGTTGCTCGGCAAGCTGCAAGACAAGCTCGGCAAGGGCAAAGCGGAAGTTACCAAAATGCTCAACGACCTCGGCAAATAGCCCGGCGAGCCGGGTTGTTCCGACCCGGCTCATCGGCAATCCTCGAAAAACCCCGTACCGTCATCGGCACGGGGTTTTTTGGCTAATGCCGTTTTCGTAGTAACTAGCGGTGTATTCCTGGCTCGGCCGCGCCCGGCCACCGTTGTCTGGCGCCAGTGAGCGCCCACAACTTCTAATTCTCAATTTTTAATTTTTAACGTCATGCCTAACGACAACGGAAAAGTCATCGTCTCGCTGCTGGCCGGGGCTACTGCCGGCATCGTGGCTGGCCTGCTGCTGGCCCCCGAAACCGGCGACGAAACCCGCGCCGGCCTGCGCGCCGGGGCTCGCCGCTGGGCCGGCAGCCTCGGCAAGCTGGCCCAGGATGCGCTCACCCGTTTGCAAGCCGAAATGGAGGCTGGCTCAGAAGCTGGTTCCGATACCGGCAGCAGTGCCAGCGACAAGGTGCGGGAAGACCGAGAAGCGGCCGACCGTCTGTTCGACGGCATGAGCCGCAGCAAGCGCCCCCAAACTAGTGAGCCCGGCGACCTGAGCGCGCCCGCCGGAGCCGGCGACGGCCGCTCGCTCACCGGCGACGACGACGGTCACCATCATCGCGCCGACCTCGACTACGACGGCGATGCCGGCGACGGTCGTCACCGGCCGCTTTAGCCGCTCGCTACTTTTCTATTAGTTTTTCTGGCGAATCTTTCTGGTAAATCTTTTTTCCGCGTATGCTGAAGCTCGGCGACCAAGCCCCCGATTTTACGTTGCCCACCGATAAGGGCGAACCATTCCAGCTCAGCCAGCAGCGCGGCCGGCCGGTAGTGCTCTATTTTTATCCGAAAGACGATACGCCCGGCTGCACGGCCGAAGCCTGCGCGTTTCGGGACCAGTACGCCGATTTTCTGGACCTCGGCGCGGTCGTCGTCGGGGTTAGCTCCGACAATGAGGCTTCGCATCAGCGCTTCAGTCAGAAGCACCGCTTGCCGTTTCCGCTGCTCGCCGACGCGGGTGGGCAGCTACGCCTGGCTTACGAAGTGCCGCGGGCGCTGTTGGGCCTGCTGCCCGGCCGGGTAACGTTCGTCATCGACGCGGCCGGCCGCATTGCCTATATTTTTAACTCGCTGAGCGGGGCCACCGACCATGTGCGCAAAACGAAGGAGGTGCTGCGTCAGCTGGCCGAAGGTCGAACGCCCGCATAATTCAGCCTCTGCGTCCTCTGCGAGAACCTCTGCGTCTTCTGCGAGAACCTACGTTGGGTGAGCCGACAACAGCTAGTGATGGTGGTGCCCGCCCGCGTTGGGCCGGCTCAGCACGTTCACTAGCCCGCCCACCACGAACAAGCCCGCCCAGCAGGCGTAGAGCCAGTAGAATCCGGTCGGCAACGGGCGTTGCACGAGGTAGCGCAGCACAGCTTCGGCCCCAGCGCTCATCAGCAGACCGGTGAAGGCGATGTACTGCCAGGAGTTGAAGCGCGAGATGCGGTAGAGCTTGCTAAAATCCATAAGATGAAGGGGCTGAGCGCGAAGCAAAGCAAAGTCAGGTTTGAGGAAGAAATGGCTGGTGCGCGCTTCTGGCCGACACGCGGACATACGGCCGAAGGTGGGCGGCAGGTTCAGAAAGACAAAATTTTGCCCTAACCCGCGCGTTGGTAGCGCGTAAGAGCGGGCAGATTTTCATTCCACTTCTTTAACCCTTTTCCCATGATACTCGACGAATTATTTGGCGGCGACGGCGACAAAGCCGACGAAGGCGAGAACGCCAAAATTAAGGAAAACAAGAATTTCGCGCCCAACGAGCGGCTCGAAAAAGAGAAAGAATACAAGCAGGACCAGAGCAACAACAAGAGCGGTAATGATGCTACCGCCGCCCGCTACGAAGGCGCCAACGGCTACAACCAGCGCTCGGACCAGAAGGACCAGCTCGAAAACCTGCACATCGGCGGCGACGACCTGAGTCCGCAAGGCGGCACCAACCATCACACGGCCGGCGAGCAGGCACAAGGCCCCGGCTTTGAGGCCGAGGGTAGCTACGAGCTCGGTCCGGGCATTCGGATGCACGAGCAAGAGTTGGGGTCGGATGCGGCCGACGGTCCGGCTGAGGTGCGCAACTAAGCAGCCGAGCACCCACCCAGACTTTTCGCCTTCTGGCTATTTGCCGTCCAGGTGCTCGGCTTTCCAGCGCATGGCTGCCCGGACGCGGGTGTGGCCGCTGGGGTGGTCGAAAAAGATAATCTCTTCGAGCGGCGTGGGGTCGATTTTGCGGTATTCCAAGAGCTTGATGGCGGTAGAGGCGAAGCCGTCGGGCTGGCGGGCCGTGTTCAGACCAAACATATCGGCTTCCTGCTCATTGGTGCGGATAACGGTGTTGGAGAGCGGCGTGGCCAGAAACGAGAACCCGCTGAACAGGGCCACCAGCAGCGGCAGGCCGCCCACGTCGGCGAGGTTGGCCACGTCCCAGCGCGGGCCGTAGCGGGCTACCAGCCGGCCAAAAGCCCAATCGACCAGCCGAAAGCTCACGCCGATAATCAGCACGAAAAAGACCAGAGATTTCGGAATGTGGTTGAGCACGTAGTGGCCCAGTTCGTGGCCCATTACGGCCTGCACTTCCTGCGGGGTGCTGCGGTTGAGCAGGTTATCGTTGAGCGAGACGCGGATGGTGCTGCCGATGCCGCTCACGTTGGCGCTGATGCGTTTGGTTTGGCGCGAGGCATCGACGAGGTACACGTTGTCGGCGGGTACGCCATTGGCCCGCGCCATGCGGAGGATGGCCGCGCGAATGGGGCCGGCCGGCAGCGGGGTCGACTTATTGAACAGCGGGCTGATGAGGACCGGTCCGGCAAAGATGCCCAGCACGAGGGCCACGGCCACGAGGCCCGTGCCCCAGAGCCACCAGCGGCGCCCGGCCCGCCGAATGGCCGCGTACAGGGCCAGCGTCAGCAGGCTGCCAAAGACCAGCGTCAGGCCCAGGCTGGTAAGGTCTTCGCCCAGCCACGCCCCGAACGTTTGGTTCGACATGCCGTACTGCTGCTCCCGGAAATAGCCCGTGTACGCGCTCAGCGGCAGGCTCAGCCCCCAGCTCAGCAGCAGGTAGAGCGCGATGTAAGCCAGCGTACGCAGCCACGCGCGCGGCAGCCGCGCCACCAGCGCCTTGAGCCGCCGCGACAGCCCCGCGCTCAGAAACACCGCCGCCACGCCCCCGGCGTAGAGCACGCCCCATAGCTGCAGCCAGTAGCCCCCCTCAAAATAGGCATCCGACTTCGCCCGCTGGGCCGGGCTGAGGCGGTTGAGGTAAGCCTGGGTGGCCGCCTCCACGTCGAACGGAGCCGCCGGGGCCGCTACGGACGCTGGCTCAGGGGCCGCACTGGGTTGAGATGGTAGCTGGGCTTGCGCTTGAGCCGACTGGTTTATCTGAAGGGTAAGCAACAGTAGAAGCAGCCGTTTTAGGAGCGATGTCATCGAATTTTCAGGGCAGAAAAAAAGGTGGAGAAAGCCAGCGTATTCGGTTTGCTTGGCTCCGGCTCCGGCCCTTTGCGCAGGTTATGGCCCGCTCTGCTTGCAACGGGAGCCTGAGACAAGCCTAAGCAGGAATGCTCCTGCCCAAGCACCTCCGCATCAATACAAAACGGTTAGCGGGCCGCTGTAGGACTGACCAAACGGGCCCTTGGTGACGACAATGTAGTAGTAGGTGCCCACGGGCGCGGGCTCGCCGTTGATGTCGCCCTTCCACTCGTTGGCCCGGCTGTAGTTCTCAGACGAGAAAATCTGGTTGCCCCAGCGGTTGAACACCTTCACCGTGGCGCCAGGGAATTCCTCGATGAACTCAATCTGCCAGGTGTCATCCAGGCCGTCGCCATTGGGCGTGAACGCGTTGGGAATGCGAATGCCCGCGCGCACGGTCACCGTTACCTGGTCGGTGGTGGCGCAACCGCCCGTCCCGGCCGAGAGCGTGTAGGTCGTCGTGACGGGCGGCGTCGCGACCGGCCGCAGCCGGTCGCCCGACGGGAAGCTCAGCCCCGTGGCGGGCGTCCAGCTGACGGGGTAGGAGCCATCGGCGGTGCCTTCCAAGGTCACCGACTGGCCCTGCCGGATTTCCTTGTCGGGGCCGGCATTGACTTTCAGGGGCGGGTTGAGGCGTACCGCGAGGCCGTTGGAAGCGACCGTCACTACCGGGCCACAGGCGGTGGTGGCCCGCAGGCGCAGGCTCACGGTCTGGCCGTCGCGCAGCGTCGTGCTGCGGAAAGTCGGGCCGGTGGCTCCCGCTACGTCGCTGCCATCCACCTGCCACTGATACTGCGACCCCGGCCCGGCATTCGTCACCCGAACAATGCTGAACGTGAGCGGGTCACCAGGGCACACCGGGCCCGCCGGCTGCGCGTCGATACTGACGGTGGGCGTGGGCGCGGGGCTTTGGCTGATGGTCACCGTGGCCGTGGCCACCCCGCCGGTGCTGCACAGCCCCGGCGTGGGGGAAAGCTCGACACGCACCTGGTCGCCGCTGGCCAGGGTGCTGCTGCTGAACGTGGGCCCGGTTACGGCGACGGCCGTGCCGTTGACCAGCCAGCGGTAAACCGGCGTGGGCCCGGCGTTGCCGGGCGTTGCCGTCAGGGTCAGGCTCGTGCCGGGGCACTGCACCGGCGGCGGGCTCAGGCTGACGGTGGGCGTCAGGATGGGGCTCACCGTGAGGGCGACCGGGGCACTGCTTACCCTCGCGCAGCTGCCCGACGTGGCCACCCGCCGGAACTGGGTGGTCGCGCTCAGCGGCCCCGGCGCGTACGTAGCGTCGGTGGCCCCGCCGATATCCGTCCAGCTCGCACCATTATCCGTCGAAATCTGCCACTGATAGGCGTAGCTGCCGGTGCCGCCCGTGGCCGGAGCCGTACTCGTGAGCGGGGCCGGCGTGGTGCCCGCGCACACGCTCTGGTCGGTGCCGATGCTGCCCGCGCTCAAGGCCGGCGTTACCGTGATGGTGACCGCGCTGGTCGGCGCGCCCGGGCAGCCGCCCGATGAAGCCTGCCGCCGGAACTGGGTCGTCACATTCAGCACTCCTGGCGCGTAGGTCGCGCCGGTGGCCCCGCCGATGGCCGTCCAGCTCGCGCCGTTGTCCGTCGATTGTTCCCACTGATACGCGTAGGTGCCGGTGCCGCCCGTGGCCGGGGTGCCCGTGAGCGGGGCCGGCGTGGCGCCCGCGCAGACGCTCTGGTCGGCCCCGATGCTGCCCACCGCTACCACGGGCGTAATGGTAACCGTAATTACCCCCGAAACGGCCGGGGCGCAGCTGCTCGCGCCCGATGTGGCCACTCGCCGGAACTGGGTGGTCGCGCTTACTGGCCCCGGCGCGTAAGTCGCGCCGGTGGCCCCGCCGATGGCGGTCCAGGTCGTGCCATTATCCGTCGATTGCTCCCACTGATAGGCAAACGTGCCGTTGCCGCCCGTGGCGGGGGCCGTACTGTTCAGCGGTGCGGGCGCGTTGCCGACGCATACTTGCTGGTCGGCGCTGATGGCCCCGGCCGTGAGCGGGGGCAATACCGTGAGCAGAACGGCGGCCGTGAAGCTGGGCGCGCAGAAGCCCGACGCGGCCCGGCGGCGGAACTGCGTGGTCACACTCAAGCCTGCCGGCGCGTAGGTTGCGCTGGTGGCCCCGCTGATATCGGTCCAGGTCACGCCGTTGTCCGTGGACTGCTGCCACTGGTAAGTGTACTGGCCGGTGGCCTGAGTGGCCAGGGTGGTACTGGTGAGCGGGGCCGGCTGCGCGCCCGCGCACAGGGTTTGGGGGCCGGCGATGCTGCCCGGCAGGGGCGAGCCCGGCACGATAATCTGGCTTTTGATTTCCTTGCACAAGCACGACTTGGTGATGCGCAGCGTGATGGTGTAAATGCCCGGCGCGGCGTAGCTGTGGCTGGGCTTTTCGATGGTGGACGTGTTGTTGGCCCCCGAGCTGGGCTCGCCGAAGTCCCAGGCGTAGGTTTCGGGGTCGGGGATGTTGGTGCCGGCCTGAAACTCGATGACCTGGCAGGCCGTGGAGCGGTAGCCAAAGCCGACCTTCACCAGGAAGCTCTGGGTAAAGTTGGGCAGGCCCAGCCCGCTCAGGCGTCCGCCCAGGGCCTGGCCCTTGTCCACGTACTTCGCGGCCGTGCCCAGCGAGTCGGGTCGGGTGATGACGCCCAGCTCGGGCTGGCCCTGTCGGCAGACGTAGAGCTTGCCGTCGGGCCCGGCCTGAATCGAGCCCAGGTTGGCCGGGCTGGTGGCTATTACTTGCTTGCTGGCCGGAATATTAGGTGCGTCGAGGTCGAATTGCAGCAGCTGCGCAGGACTCAGAATGGTGGCGTACACCTTGCGCTGGTCGGGCGAGAACTCCACGCCGTAGTAGGCGCCCCCGCCCGAGTCCAGGGTGCGGGGGTTGGACACGGCCCCGGTGGTCGCGCTGAAATCGTAGAGCTCCACCGTGCCGTTGGCCGGTATGGAACTGTTGTTGAAGCGGACCAGGGCCAGCTGCCGGCCGTCGGGCGACACCTTCATCTGCCCATTGAAGGCCAGCGAGGCCACGCTGGGCGCGTGCAGCGGCCCGATTTTCGACACCACCGGCGTGAGCTGCACCCCGGCGGGCGTCACGCGGAAAGCCAGAAACTCATCGCCCCGGTGCTCGGCGGCGGGCCAGCCCGGCTCGTCGCCCAGGGCCGGGTCGCCCCAGCCGTGCACGATTACCCACGTGTCGCAGCCGTTGGCGTGCAGCACGGACGTCATTTTCTCGGTGGTGCGCCGCACCAGGGGCGTGTTCCGGGTGGCCGCGACGACGTCACCGAGGCCGCCGTCGAGGGTCATGTCAATTTCCGAGTACGACACGCCGCCCTCGCCCTCCGATTCCTGGGTGAAGAGGACGTAGCGGGTGGTACTGCCCGGCAGGCGCACGGCTATCGGCCCGTCGGTGATGGTCGTATTGCTCGGTGGGCCCACGGCGGCCCCGTTGGGCATGAGCACGTGGTTGCGGTTCCAGACCTGGTAGCCGTTGCTGTAAAACAGCAGCTGGCCGTTGGCGTCGGAGGTAGTGCTGGTGCCCTCGGGGGCGTTCATCTGGCCGTTGGTGAGCACCACGGGCGGGATAGAACCGGTGGCAGCGTTGAAATCGAGGCCACCCTTGTCGCCAAAATACCAGGTGTTGATGAATTTCTCGTTGAGCGAGCACGGCTCGGGGGCGACGGCCGGGGTGCAGGATTTAATGCTGACCGCCACCGGGTTGGAAACCCCGGGGCAGCCGCTGGGCAGCGTCACGCGCACGGTGTAACTGCCCGCCGTACTGGCCACGAAGACGCTGTCGTTGGCGACGCTGCCGGCGCCATTGACGATGGTCGCGCCGTTGAGCCAGGTGAACGTGGTGCCCACCGGCCAGGGCCCCGCGCTCAGGCGCACGTTGCCGCCAGTGCAGAAGGGCAGCTCGCCCCGCACCCGGATGCGCAGCGCCACGGGCTGGTTGAAGCGCAGGTTGCCCGAAAACTCCGAGGTGGCCCCGTTAAGCGTGGCCGTGCTGGTGAGCAGTGTCTCGCAGCCCGCAAACAGTGCGAGCTGGGCCGGCGTCAGGGTGATGGCGAAGCGAAACCCGTTGGCGTTCGTATCGCTGCCCTGATTAAACCCGTTGATGGCCCCAGAGTAGCTCACCCCCGTGCTGGCATCAGCATCGGCCGCCGAGCCTTCGACGGCGGTGCTGAGGTAGGTTTTGCCCTGGCCGAAATTGGCCCCCACCGGGTTGCTGCCGGGCAGATTGGCCTGGGCCAGAAAGAATTCGATGGTGGCGCCGGGCCGGGCATTTCCAGTTACGGTGAGTACGTTAGCGGCCCGGCTGGCCGTCAGCAAGATGGGATAATCCAGGAGCTGGTTGCCCGCGTTCGGAGTCAGCGCGCCATCGTTGAGCGTCACGAAGGGCGTTGTGCCGGTCAAGGAATTATCGCTGGGGCCGAGCAGGTCGATACCTAGCTGGCCCGAGGCCGGGCTACCGTTGTTGGCGGGTACGTTGCCGTTGTTGTAAAACGAGTTTTGACTAATCAGGTTGATATCGGCACTGGACACGACCGAAAGGCCGGCTCCGTAGTTATCATGGACCAGGTTGCGGCTGATTACATTGTTGTTGCCATACATGCGAATACCAGCCGTTTCGGCGAAGCTCGTGGAGGAGCCACCCCCGTTGCCTACGCACGTGTTATCGCTCACCGTATTGCTGCCCGCCGCCAGGAAGCTGTCCAGGCCCTGGCCAGTGTTGTTGATGAGTAAATTACCAACGGCCGTTGCCTGACTACTCAGCACGTCTATGCCGTCCCATATTGCATTGGCCTGCCCATTCGAGCGCAGCTCATTGCCCCGAAACTGGCTGTTGGTCGCAATCGCCAAAACCGTGATGCCCTTGCCGGAATTGAACCCGATGAGGTTATTGGTCACGAGCGTGTTCTTGCCGTAAACCCGCATCCCGTCGGAGTTGCCGAGTGGGGTCGGGGCCGTGAAGCTGGTGGCCAAGGTCCCAATCACGTTCTTGGTCAGCCGGGCATCAGCCGCCAAAACCTGGATGCCCGCTATACCGTCGGTATTACCGGAGGACCCAAAACCCACCACGGCAAAGCCGCTCACGCCCGCTGCGGGGCCTTGCAGGTCCAGCCCGATGGCGATGGCCGGGGTCCCGTTCAACTGCACCTCGGGGCCGTTGAGCTGGGTCAGGGCCAGCTCGTCGCCGGTGCCGGCTACCCCGTCGGCCCCCACGCCCACGGTCCCGCCCGCCCCCAGCGTCACGTTGTTGGTGTTGCCAATATTTCGGGTTTGGGTCGTAGCATCAAGGTCCGTATTGGCATCGGTGATGGCGGGCAGCGCGTTGGCCGCCGTCACCAGGCTGATGACGGCCACCTGCTGGCCGCCCTGGGCCGTGAGCTGCGAGCCCAGGCCGGGGCTGGTCGTGGCGTTGAAAGCCCGTAGCCCGGGGTGGGTCTGGCCGTCCGTAATCATGAAGATGCTCGTCTCCGTCCCGGCGGTGGGGTCCACGCCCCCGGCCGTGGCCGGGTCCTGGTCCAGGCCGGCGTTGGTCAGGGCGTTGCTGTTGCGAATGAACTGCGCCAGCGAGCCTTGCCCGGCGGGGCTGGTATTGACGATAGTCGAGAAATTAAACCCAAAATCGACCGGCGGGGGGTCGCTGCCGTTCGGGTCGGGCACCACCACGGCCACGCACTGCGCCGCCGTGGTGGGCGTGAGCAGCGCACTCAGGTTGGCACTGGTCGTGTTGGGGCCGGCATCGGCGCGTGCCGGGTATTCGCCCCCCACCCGGTCGGGGCTGCCGTTGTAAGTCGGCACCGGCAGCAGGCCGGCCACGTAGCCGGGCCGGGCCGAGCTGACGGTGCTGCTCACCACCCGTACCACGTAGCTCGGGCTTGGCGGAGCCGCGAGCACATA
Organism: Hymenobacter sp.; assembly: GCA_025353905.1. Taxonomy (GTDB): domain Bacteria; phylum Bacteroidota; class Bacteroidia; order Cytophagales; family Hymenobacteraceae; genus Hymenobacter. The sequence continues at coordinate 1,798 of JANXNW010000264.1, read as the reverse complement.
CAGGCCCGTCGCGTTGGTCGTGGCGAAGGCCAGAAAGCCGCCCGTCGCGTCATACAGCTCAACGCGGACCCCAGCCCGACCCACGGCCCCGGCCCCTAGCGTGGCCCGGCTCCGGCCGGCCCCGCCGCCGTAGTTGGCGTCTTCAAACACGATGCCCGTCAGCGGCACGGCCAGCGGTACAATGCCCGAAAACTCGCTCGTGGCAACCCCCACCGTGGCCGTCGCCGTGAGCCGCGCCCCGGTGGGGGTTGCCCCAAGCGCCGCCTGTTGAGCGGGCGTGAGGCTACTCAGCGGCACGCTGAAGGCGAACCGGTTCGTGTTGTCCTGGCCCTGGGCAAAGCCATTCACTGGCCCCGGTCCGTAGCTGCCGGTGGTGTTGTCGGCATCGGCAGCGCTGCCCTCGGTGCGGGTAAAGAGGAAAGTTTTGCCCTGCCCAAAGTTGTTGCCCGTGGCATTGGGCGCGGCTACGGTATTGGGGGCGGCCAGAAACACCTCGACCAGGGCCCCTGGCGTAGCGAAGCCGCGCAGTACGAGGTTGCCCCCGCTTACGGCAGCCGTTTCCAGCACCGGAAAATTGAGCAGCCCGTTGCCTCCCGCGTCGGTATCGCCCACGTCGTTGAGCGTCACGAACGGTGCCGTGCCGGCGTTCCCGCTCTGGCCGATGCCGTTGAGGTCGATGCCCACCTGCCCGCTGGGGGCGGCCCCGTTGCGGGCCGGCACGTTGCCGTTGTTGAAAATGCTGTTCTGGCTGATAACCGTCGTGGTGGCAGTCTCCTGGAGCAAAATGCCGGCTCCATAGTTGTCGCTGATGATGTTGCCGCTGATGGTGTTGTTGGCCCCGTACACCCGCACCCCCGGCGTTTCGCCGGGTCCACCGGCCAGCGTGCCCCGCCCGTTGCCCACGATGGTGTTGCCGCTTACCACGTTGCCGCCGCCCGAGTCGAAACTGTCCACCCCATTGCCAATATTATCCACAAACAGGTTGCCCCGCACCGTGGACCTCGTGCTTTGCAGGTCGATGCCTTCCCAGGCAGCGTTGCCCTGGGCGTTGGCGCGAAACTCGCAGTTGGTCACCAGCAAGCCCGTTGTCGGGCCGTTGAGGGCGTTGATGGTAATGCCCTTGCTGCCGTTGAAGCCGAACAACGTATTGCTGATGACGGCGTCATTGCCCCCGTTTTCAATCCGCATACCGTCGGAAAGCCCGATGGTGGCCGGGGCCGTGAAGCTGGTAGCCGTTGTGCCCACCACGCAGTTGGTCAGGCCAAAATCGGGCGCATTCACCCGAATTATCCCGCTGGCATCGTACGCCGTGCCGAAGCCCAGCAGGGCTAGCCCGCGCACGCGCGTACTGCTGGCCGAGGTGGTCACGTTGAGGCCCGTTTCGATGGCCGTACTGCCCTGCAGCTGCACTTCCGGGCCGTTCACCTGGCTCAGGGCCGTGGCCGCCGTGCCCACCGTGCCGCCCGTGCCGAGCGTCACGTTGTTGGTGTTGCCCACGTTCTGGGTCTGGGTGGTGCCGTCGAGGGCCGTGCGCGCATCCGTGAAAAACGGCAGCTGGCTGGCGGGGCTGATAAGGGCCACCCCCTGGGCTGATAGCTGATTGGCGAGCCCGGCGCGCAGGCCGTCGTGGGCGCGGCCGTCCGAAAGCATGAACACACTCGTCTCGGTACCCGCCGCCGGGTCGGGGCCGCCGGAGCTGGCCGCGGCTTGGTCGAGGCCGGCGTTACCCAGCGCATTCGCATTGAGCATAAACTGGCGCAGCGAACCGGGCCCCGCGTCGTTGGTATTGACGATGGTC
>JANXNW010000221.1 GCA_025353905.1 Hymenobacter sp. | reverse complement strand
CTTGGCCAGCAGGGCAATCAGCTCGGCCTCCTCGGCCGGCGTGAGCGAACCGGCCGCGTGCTTGGCTACCAGCTCGCGTAGGCGCAGCTCGTCGGGGCTCACCACCGGCACCGGCCGGCCGGGGGCGTGGGCCGGGGTGGTGGAGAGCAGAATCAGGCCCAGCACGGCGGCCACACCTAGCGCCCCAGCGGCAGCGGCGGCTACGAGCGGGGCCAGCACCCCGGCGGCGCCCGTGAGGAGGGCATCGGCCGCGATGGGCACGAAGGGCGTGAGCACCTCCGGCCCGATGGAGGGCTGACCCAAAAAAGCGGCCTGGCCCGGCTGGCCGTGCTCGCCCGGCGCGGGCGGCACGTAGACACCCGGCCCGCCGGGGCGCAGCGTCAGCTGGGGAGCCACGATGGTAACGTGGCACACGTAGGCCCCCGCGTTCGCGTCGCCGCTGACAAACTCCTCCTGGTAGCCCACGCAGTGGCCCGCTTCCCAGCTCAGCGTTTCGAGCGCCTGCTGGGCCTGGTCCTGATAAAAGACCACGTAGCCGGCCAGTGGCTTGTAGGGGGCCGCCGCCCAGGCCAGCAGAAAATCGTCGTCGGGCACGTCGAGCGTGAGCTGCACCCGGCCGTGGCGCACTTTGGCCACCACCCGGCCCCGCGCATCGGTGGCTTGGGTGAAGTCGTAGGTACAGGTCCGCACCGGGTAGGTGTGGCCGTTTACCCGCAGCTCAGCATAGAAGGAAGCCATACCAGTATAGAAGACACGTAGTTGCTGCTGCAAGCTACTATAAAAACCCCCGGCAAGGCCGGGAGGTGTAATTTCGCGGCCCTCCGAGCGGCCCGATACGCGTCCGCCGGGCTGTCTTGCCTGTTCCCATGCACCAACTCGAAAATTACACCCTCGGCCGCTGGGCCGCCGGGCCCGGCGCGCCGCATGAGCTGCTCGACGCGAGCACCGGCGAAGTGGTGGCCCTGGCCGCCCGCGAAGCCCCTGATTTCGAGCAGATTCTCGCTTATGGCCGCCGCGTGGGCAACCCCGCGTTGCGCCGGCTCACGTTTCACGAGCGGGGCCGGATGCTCAAGGCGCTGGCGCTGCATCTGACCGAAAAAAAGGAACAGTTTTACGAACTGAGCTACCGCTCCGGGGCAACGCGGGCCGACTCGTGGGTGGATATTGAGGGTGGCATCGGCAACTTGTTTGCCAACGCGTCGTTGCGGCGCAAATTCCCGGATAAGCCATTTTACGTGGAGGGCGAGCCGGTGGGGCTGAGCAAGGGCGGCACCTTCATGGCCCAGCACCTGCTCGTGCCGAAAGAGGGCGTGGCCGTCCACATCAACGCCTTCAACTTTCCAGTCTGGGGCATGCTGGAGAAAATCGCGGTGAACCTGCTCGCCGGGATGCCCGCCGTGGTGAAGCCCGCCGAACCCACGGCTTACCTCACCGAAGCCGTCGTGCGCGAAATCATCTCCAGCGGCATCCTGCCCGCCGGCGCGCTACAGCTCGTGCTCGGCACCGGCCAGGGCATTCTGGATTTCGTGGATAGTCAGGACGTGGTGACTTTCACCGGCTCGGCCGCCACGGGCCGGTTGCTGCGGGCGCACCCGCGCCTTGCGGCTGAGTCGGTGCCCTTCACGATGGAAGCCGACTCGCTGAACGCGGCCGTGCTGGGCGAGGACGCGCGACCCGGCACGACGGAGTTCGACTTGTTTATCAAGGAAATCCGCAAGGAGATGACCGGCAAGAGCGGGCAGAAATGCACCGCCATTCGCCGGGTCATCGTGCCCGAGAAGTATTTGGAGGATGTGCAAATCGCGCTCGGCAAGGCCCTGGCCCAGACTACCATCGGCCACCCGCTGGCCCAGGGCGTGCGCATGGGCGCGCTCGTCAATCGGGCGCAGCGCGAGGTGGTGCGGCAGCGGGTGCGCGAGCTGGCCCGGCACTCGCCCATCGTGTACGGCGACCTCGACCAGCTCGATTTGCTGGGCCAGGAGCGCGGGGCGAGCGCCGAGCGGGGCGCATTTTTGTCGCCCATCGTGCTGCGCAACGACGCGCCGTTCCAGAATTTAGCTTCGCACGAGATTGAGGCGTTTGGGCCAGTCGTGACGCTTATGCCCTACCGCGATTTAAGTGAAGCAATCGCCCTGACCAAGCTCGGCAAGGGGTCGCTGGTGTGCTCGCTGGCCACGGCCGATGCCGCTACGGCTCAGGAGTTTGCGCTCGGCGCGGCTACGCATCACGGGCGGATTTTGATAATTAACCAGGAAATGGCCCAGGAAAGTACCGGCCACGGCGCGCCGCTGCCGCTGCTCATTCACGGCGGCCCCGGCCGGGCGGGCGGCGGCCAGGAAATGGGCGGCATCCGGGGCGTGGAGCACTTCATGCAGCGTGTGGCCCTGCAAGGCTCGCCGAGCATGATTACGGCCATCACCGACGTGTACCAGACCGGCGCGCGCACCGTCGAGTACGACAAACACCCGTTCCAGCGGCACTTCGAGGAGCTGGAAATCGGCGAGACGTACCTCACGCACAAGCACACCGTGACGGAGGCCGACATTGCCAACTTCGCCGGTATTTCGGGCGATAACTTCTACGCCCACGTCGATGCGACTTCACTGGAAGGAACACTCTTCACCGGCCGCGTGGCCCACGGCTACTACATCCTGAGCAAGGCGGCCGGCATGTTCGTGGACCCGCGCAAGGGGCCGGTGCTGCTGAATTATGGCCTGGATGAATGCCGCTTCACCAAGCCCGTGTACCCCGGCACGACGATAGCGGTGCAGCTCACGGTGAAGGAAAAAATCGGCCAGGAAAAGCGCGAGCCGGCCGATATTGCCAAGGGCATCGTACGCTGGCTGGTGACTGTGCGCGACGAAACCAGCGAAACTGTGGCCGTAGCGACGATTCTGACGATGGTGCGCAAGCTGAATCAGGCATAGATTATTTCGCGCGAAGTTTCGCGAAGTTGGGCGCGAAGTCTGGCAAAGCCGGCTTTCCAAAACTTCGCGCCCAACTTCGCGAAACTTCGC
>JANXNW010000213.1 GCA_025353905.1 Hymenobacter sp. | reverse complement strand
TGGTCCATGACGATGGCTCCCATGCCGATAAGCGCTTCGTCTTCGACGGTGCAGCCGTGGACGAGCGCGCGGTGGCCGATGCTCACGCGGGAGCCGATACTGAGCGGGGCCGTCTGGTAGGTGCAGTGCAGCACGGCTCCGTCCTGAATGTTGGTCTCGTCGCCCACGCGGATGCTGTGGACATCGCCGCGCACGACGGCCCCGAACCAGACCGTGCAGCCGCGGCCCAGCACCACGTCGCCGACGAGCGTAGCATTGTCGGCCAGGAAGCAGTCGGGACCAACTATGGGCAGAATGCCGTGAACGGGCAGCAGGAGCGCAGACATAAGAGTGGCCAGAGGCGGGTGATTTTACCAAGGGCCGCTCAAAAGTAGCCGTTCAGGAGTAGCCAGGCGCGACCGTGGCAGTGGCAGCCCGCTTTGTGCACTCCCGAGATGACCATTGCCTTGGTTTCGGGATGCTTCGACAAGGTCCGCTCTATCAGGTTCGACTCCTTATATAACCAATAAAAAAGCCCCCACGCTACCGTGAGGGCTTTCTAGTGGTCGTATAAGGAGTCGAACCTTAAACCTTCTGATTCGTAGTCAGATGCTCTATCCAATTGAGCTATACAACCGGTTTTTTACTCGGGTTTTCCGCTAAGGGACTGCAAAGATACGGCGAAGCCAGGGCGCGGCGCAAAATCTGGCGGTAATTTTTTCAGATGCCCGCCTGACTCGCGGATTGGCCCGAGCGATGTACGCACGGTTTCAGCGCGTTTCGGTCGTGGCGCTGCGGCGCAGGGCGCGTTGCAGGGCGCGGTTAAAAAGCACATAGAGGCCCAGCAGCGAGGCAGCCACCAGGCCCAGCAGCACGAGCTTGGAGGCCAGGCCCTGGTCGGGGTCGCGGAGCAGGGCCAGCACGTCGTTGGCCTGGGTGCCGAGGGCAAAGAAGAACAGGCTGCGCGGCAGCATCCCCAGCACCGAAGCCAGCAAAAACCGCCGCCGGGGCACCCCCACCAGCGCCAGCACGAACGTCATCAGGGCGAAGGGCAGCACCGGCGAAAGGCGCGTGAGCACGATGAGCGGCCAGCTCTGGCTTTGCAATTCGCCCAGCACGGCATCGGCTTTGGGGAAGTATGCCAGCGTGGCGCGGAGCTTGCCGTGGTCGAGGCGGCCGGCCAGCTCGTAGCCAATGGCGGCCGCCAGCGCGTAGGCCAGCACCATGCCCGGCAACCCCATCCAGCCAAAATAATACCCCGTCAGAATGGCCACGAACGTGGTCGGCGTAAGGGCCAGGGCCATCGTCAGCGCCACCGCGCCGAAATAGAGCAGGCTCTGACCCAGTGACAGCCCGCGCAGCAGCCCCGGCCGCTCGTAGAGCAGCACCAGCCCCGCCGACGAGCCAAGCAACGGCACCGCTACCAGCAGCCCCAGCGTAAGCAGGGTGGAAAAATTGCGACGGAAAAGCTCGCGCAGAAAATTCATGGAGAGGAAAATAGTTGCAGCCGCCCGCAAAGAACGCCGCACCCCGACCTTTACGCCCGCCAGCCGTGTTCGGTCTACCGAGAAAGAACTAATCAAGAGTCAGCCCTAAGGCCAGCCTCAGAGCTCACCCCCCAAAGTCAGCCGCGAAGCGGCGTATCCGCGTAATCCGTTTTAATCTGCGAAAATCTGCGATGAAGTTTGCCACTAAAGCCATCCACGCCGGGGTTTTCCCCGACCCCACCACCGGCGCCATCATGACGCCCATCTACCAGACCTCGACCTACGCCCAGCGCTCGCCGGGCGACCACAAGGGTTACGAGTATTCGCGCACCCACAACCCGACCCGCACCCAGCTCCAGGATGCGCTGGCGGCTTTGGACAACGGCCAGCACGGGCTAGCATTTGCCTCGGGCATGGCCGCCATCGACTGCGTGCTGCGCCTGCTGCAGCCCGGCGACGAGGTTATCAGCACCGACGACCTCTACGGCGGCTCGTACCGGATTCTGACCAAAGTGTATGAGCCGCTGGGCATTAAGTGCCACTTCGTGCCGATGTCCGACCTGGCCGCCGTGCAGGCTAAAGTTTCGGCCAAAACCCGACTCATCTGGGTCGAGACGCCCACCAACCCGCTGCTCAATATCATCGACATTGCGGGTGTGGCGGCCATTGCCAAGGCGGCCGGGGCGCTGCTGGCCGTCGATAACACGTTCTCAACGCCCTATCTGCAGGAGCCACTGGCGCTGGGGGCCGATATCGTGGTGTATTCGCTGACCAAGTACATGGGCGGGCACTCCGACGTGGTGATGGGCGCGCTCGTGTTTAACGACGACGAGCTGCTCACGCGGCTGAGTTTCTATCAGAATGCCTGTGGTGGCACGCCCGGCCCCCAGGACTGCTTTCTGGTGCTGCGCGGGCTGAAAACCCTGCACCTGCGCATGCAGCGCCACTGCGAAAACGGCCGCGCCGTGGCCGAATACCTGCGCCAGCACGAACGAGTGGAACGCGTGTACTGGCCCGGCTTTCAGGACCACCCCAACCACGCCGTAGCCGCCCGGCAGATGCGCGATTTCGGGGGCATGATTTCCTTCGTTTTGAAGGGCGATAAAAAAGAGGACGCCATCGCCGTGCTGGAGAAATTCAAGCTGTTTACCCTGGCCGAAAGCCTGGGCGGCGTCGAGAGCCTCAGCGGGCACCCCGCCACGATGACCCACGCCAGCATTCCGCCCGAGCAGCGCCGTGCGGCGGGCCTCTCCGACTCGCTCATTCGCCTGAGCGTGGGTATCGAGGATGCGGAGGACTTGATTGACGACCTGGCCCAGGCCATCGGGTAGGGTGAAGCCTTTGCTTCGCCCGCCACGGGCCGGTAATCAACCCGTTGAGGGCGGAACAAAGGCTCCGTCCTACGTCTCCCGACCAGCTATTCACGCGGCGCATGAACTACCTCGCCCTGGGCGACTCCTACACCATCGGCGAGGGCGTCCCCTCAGCGGCGCGTTGGCCGGCGCAGCTCGCTACGCGGCTGCGGGAAGCCGGCTTCCCGCTTGCCCGCACTACGTACGTGGCCCGCACCGGCTGGACAACCGCCGAATTGCTGGCCGCGCTGGCTGTTCGTCGGGGCCTACGGGCTGATTATGCGCTTGTGTCGCTGCTCATTGGGGTGAACAATCAGTACCGGGGGCAGTCGCTGGCGCGGTATCGGCGCGAACTGCGGCAACTGCTGGCCCTGGCCCAGGGCTACGCGGGCGGGCGGGCCGAGCGGTTGCTCGTGCTCAGCATCCCCGATTGGGGCCAAGCCCCGTTCGCGCTGACGGAGGGCCGGGACCCGGCGCTCGTCGGGGCGGCGATTAACCGCTTCAACATCGTGGCGAAGGCCGAGTGCCGCCGCGCGGGCGTGGCCTGGGTCGATATCACCGACTTAACCCGCGCCGCCGCCGCCGACCCCCGCCACTTTGTGGCCGACGGGCTGCACTACAGCGGTCGCCAGATGCGGCGCTGGGCCGAGCGGGCGCTGCCCGTGACGAGCCAGCTGCTACGGTAGCCGCCACGACTGACGGGTGGGAGTTGCGTTTCGGGTGGCTGATTTGCGCACCTGGGTCAAATCAATTCAAGCCCTTCAGAGTTGTCAGGCCCACTCACATATATTGCGCGGCTTATTCAGAGCAGGTGCCTATTAGTCAAGCCGTTTTGTCTTTTAGCAAGTATGAATGAAATTATTATTCGGCTAATACTTTCCGGTAGTCTGCTTAGCCTGCCCTTGCTGGGTTGGGGCCAGCGCCAACGCACTTCCACTTGGGAAAGCGGGCTGCTGGAAAACAACGTCAAGGTGGGAGTTTGAGAGTATTTCAGCTACACCGCCGGGGGCGAGCGCGTAGTGACGCAGCGCTACGACCACACGAGCAGCAAGCTGCTGTTTTCCCGGCCCGACGACAAACTATACCGCGTCGAGACCAGCCCCGGTACTTGGGAGACAACGCTGCTCAGCCAGTCGCCCTGGTTTGTGGGCGGGCACGAGGCGCTGGCTGCTTACGTGAGCAAGCTCAGCTACCCGGCCGCCGCACAGGTGCGCAACCTGCAAGGCAAGGTCGTTGTCAGCTTCGTGGTCGATACGCTGGGGCGACTCTCGCAACACCGGGTGTTGCGCGGCCTGGGCGGCGGCTGCGACGAGGAAGCCCTGCGCGTGAGCCGCACCATTCCCGACACCTGGCTGCCCGGCCGACTGGGCACCCGCGCCGTGCCCGCCGAATACGAGCTGCCTTTCACATTTCGATTGCGCTGACCAGGAGTGATTTAGATAGCTGCTGCCGCTACCCCGCAACCCGCCAATAACCTGACCGGCAGCTTGGAGTTACAAGATTGTTACGCGTCCGGCCCTATATTAGCCACGAATAGCCAAACCAGATTAAGCATAGCATAACTCGCTTATAATCATTCGAAAGCCGCGCAAAAAAGGACAGTGACAGCAGTCGGCTGCCTGTTGCGCGGTCGGATAATGCAAGCTGCCCGGACCCATTGCGCGGCGGATTGACTGTATTTTACTGAGTTGCTTTCCCGAGTTTATTTCTCTACCCTTTCACCTTTTCTCTTTCACCCTTCATGAAACATTTCCTACTTGTGCTGGGACTGCTGCTGCTTAGCTTAGCGGCCCAGGCTCAGAAAATCAACCTTTCGGGTCGGGTGCGCGACGCCAAAGGCGAAGCCGTTCCAGGCGCCACGGTACTGGAAAAGACCACCACCAACGGCACGGCCACCAACAGCGAAGGCACGTTTACGCTGAGCGTGAACCCCGGCGCGACCCTGTTTTTTTCGGGAGTGGGCTTCGTGCCGCAATCCGTGGTGGTGGGCAACCGCACATCCGTAGAAATCGTGCTGCAAGCGGCCGCGACTGACCTCAACGAGGTCGTCGTGACCGGCTCGCGGGCCACCGAAGGCCGCTCGAATATCCTGACCACGGCCCCAGTGGACGTGATTTCGGCGCGCGAAATCCGGGCTTTCGCCCAGACTGAAGTAGCCCAGGCGCTAACGTTTACGGCGCCCTCGTTTCAGAGCGCGCGCCAGTCCATCACCGACGGTACCGACCACCTTGACCCGGCCACGCTGCGCGGCCTCGGTCCCGACCAGGTGCTGGTGCTGCTCAACGGCAAGCGCCGCCACAACCAAGCCCTGGTGAACGTGAACGGCTCGGTGGGCCGCGGCTCGGTGGGTACGGATATGAACGCGATTCCGATTTCGGCCGTCAAGCGCATCGAGGTGCTGCGTGACGGCGCGGCGGCCCTCTACGGCTCGGATGCCATCGCGGGCGTTATCAACGTGCAGCTCAAGGACGACTCGGTGGGCACCAACGTGGCTGCCCAGGGCGGGCAAACGGTGGAAAGCGACGGGCAGCTGTTTCAGGCCGATGCCAACGTGGGCCTCGGCCTCGGCGGCAAGGGCTTCGTGAACCTGAGCGGGCTGTTTTCGAACCGCTCGTACACCAACCGCAGTACGCCCGACACGGCCCCGCTCATCTACCTGGGCGACAATGCCGGCAACTACCCCTCGAATGCTAACACCCCGGCCCTGCGCCAGGCCCTGAAGCAGCGCGACGACCAGCTGGTGGCCCAGCGCGGCTACGACCGGCGCAGCATCCGCTTTGGCAACTCCGACTCGCGCAATTTCCAGGGAATGCTCAACGGCGAGTACCGCTTCGGGGGCGGCTTCGCGGCTTACGTGGCCGGGGGCATCTCGCGGCGCGAAGGCCGCGCGGCCGGCTTCTCGCGCCTGCCGGGCCGCTTCAGCGGCCAAACCGACTCGCTCATTTACCGCAACGGTTTCCTGCCTTTTATTGAGCCGACCATCGACGACTACTCGGCCCTGACCGGGGTGCGCGGTACGCTCGGCGGCTTTTCCGTGGACCTGAGCAACGTGTACGGCCGTAATTCGATGGACTTCAGCGTGACCAATTCGCTCAATGCCTCGCTGCCGGCCGGCACCAGCCCGACCGAATTTTACGCCGGGCGCATTTTCTTCCGCCAGAACACGAGCAACCTCACGTTCAGCCGCCGCTTCACCGAGCTGGGCGGGCTGAGTGCGCTCAACGTGGCATTTGGTGGCGAATTTCGCGGCGATAATTACCAGATTGCTGCCGGCGAGCCGGCTTCGTACAGCGCCAACGGGCGTCAGGTTCGCACCGGCCCCACCACGACCGGGCCAGCCGTGGCGGGCGCGCAGGTGTTTCCGGGCTTTCAACCTTCGAACGTGCTCGACCGCTCGCGGACCAACATCGCGGGTTACCTTGACCTGGAAGCGGATGTTACTTCCCAGCTGCTGGTGCGCCTGGCTGGCCGGGCCGAGAATTATAGCGACTTTGGCTCGAACTTCAGCGGACAAGCCGCCGCGCGCTTTAGCATTCTCGAAAACCTGGCCGTGCGCGCCTCGGTGGGCAATGGCTTCCGGGCGCCCTCGCTGCAACAGCGTTTTTTTACCAACCAGAGCACGCAGTTTGTGCAAGGGGTGCAGTCCACGGTGCTGACGGCCAACAACGATAACCCCATCGTGGGGCAGTTCGGGGTCGAGTCGCTCAAGGCGGAGCGGACCACCAATTACGGGGCCGGCATCACCGGCCGCTTCGGCACGTTCACGCTCACCGTGGACGGCTACTGGATTGATATCGCTGACCGCATCGTGCTCAGCACCCAGTTCAACCGCACCAATGCGCTGGTAGCGAGCTATCTCAACGCGGCCGGCGCTACGGATGTGGGCTTGGTGCAGTTTTTCGCGAACGCGGTCAATACGACCACCAAAGGCGTGGACATTGTACTCAACGACCGGCTGACGCTCTCGCCGACCAGTACGCTGTTTCTGACGGCGGCCGCCAACTTCACCCGCACGGAGGTTACCGGCATCAACGTTCCCAACCGGCTGTCGGACGCTTCGCTGCGCACCACGTTCTTCGACCGCCAGCAGGCCGGCCGCCTCGAATCGGGCCAGCCGCAGAGCAAAATCGTGCTCGCCGCTAACTACCGCCTGGGTAAGCTGGGCATTGAGGCGCGCACCGTGCGCTTCGGCGAAGTGAAGTATTTCGATGCCCGCCTGGACCCGCCGGCTACGCCGGAAGTGAGGAACCCAACCACCGGCGCGGTTACCGCTATCGCCGTGACCAACCCCGTCCGTTTTTCAGACATCGACCAGACTTTTTCGGCCAAATGGGTAACTGACCTGACGCTTACCTTCCAGCTCGTCAAGCAGCTCGGCGTAGCCGTGGGCGCGAACAACATTTTCAACATCTATCCCGACCAGTTCCGCTTGGCCGCCCGCAACAGCGCCACCAACTTTAACGTGGACCCCGGCAACAGCCCTGCCAACAACGGCGATAACCGAGCTTACGCCTCGAACCTGGACAACACGAACCGCGGCCGGACGCTCTACAACCCGAACCAGTTCGGCTTCAACGGGGCATTTTACTTCGTGCGTTTGAACGTGACGCTGTAAGCAACTTAGCTTTCAGGTAAGTCAAAGCCCGCTCCAGCAATTGGGGCGGGCTTTTTTAGTGCTAATTGGTCGGCGCGGGCGAGCGGCTTTTCGCCGCCCGCCCGCTTGGCGTTGCACGGGCTGCGCCTGAACGGTTTACTCAATAACGTGACCGCTTAAACGAAACCGGGCGGGCGGCGAAAAGTCGCCCGGGTCGCGTCCCACCCTACGGCTTCACCGGCGCGGCCGGGGCCACGTCAAGCAGCTTGAACAGGTCGTCGAGCTTGGGCGTGAGAATCAGCTCGGTGCGGCGGTTAAGGGCTTTGTTGGGGGCCGAGTCGTTGGGGGCCACGGGACGATACTGGGAGCGGCCGGCGGCCGTGACGCGAGCCGGCGTCACGCCGGAGCCGGTCAGCAGCCGCGCGATTTCGGTGGCCCGCAGCGCCGACAGGTCCCAGTTGTCTTGGATGCCCGCGCCGGGCGCGCCGCGCATGGGCACGTTGTCGGTGTGGCCTTCCACGAGCACGTTCACGTCGGGCTGCTCCTGCAGCACGGTGGCCAGCCGACGCAGTGCGTCCTGCCCTTTGGGGTCGAGGCGCGTCGAGCCTGATTTGAACAAGAGCTGCTCCGACAAGGACACGTACACCTTGCCATCCTGCAAGCGCACCTGCAAGTCGTTGGCGTTGAAGGCCAGCAGCGCTTTGCTGACGCGGGCGCGCAGCGCGTTCACGGCGGCATCTTTGTCGGCCAGCAGCTTGGTCAGCTCGGTCAGGCGGGCTTCGCGGGCGCTGAGGTCGGTGGCGAGGCGCTCGTTATCGGCCTGGGTTTTGCGCTGCCGCACGTCGAGCGCACCGAGGTCGGCTTCGCGGGCGGCGAGGTCCTTGGCTAGCTTGCCATAGTCGGTGTTGCGGTCGGAGAGGGCGCGGTCGCTGTTTTTGAGCAGCTTGTCGTAGCTCTCGTTGAGCTGCTGGTTCAGGCCGCGGGTACGGCGCAGGCTGATGCCGGTCTGGGTCGAGTCGGTGACGAGCCGCCGGGCGCTTTGGCGCAGCTCGGTCAGCGCGTCGGTGGTCGTTTTCAGGTCGGCCTGGGTCGTGCGCAGCTGGGTTTCGGCGGTGGTGCGGGCGGTGGTTTCGCTTAGGTGCCGGGCCTGCAAGTCGTCGTATCTTTTGGCCGCCACGCAGCCGCCGAGGCTGGCCGCGCCGAGGGCCAGCCCCAGCAAAGGCAGTAAAGAACGCCCGATTAGGAGCGAAAGAAACGGTTTTTTCAAGGGACAAAATCGACCCGCGCGGGCCGCCAGAAGGTTGAGTCAGCAAGGTACGGCCGGCTGCCGACCGCCACGCCGTATTTTTGCCCGCCCCTACCCTTCCGGCGGCCGCGCTTATCGGCAGATAATTACCCTTACCTGGCCGCCGCTCCACTTTTCATCTTCGCGCTCCGCGCACCGCTTATGGCTTGGTTCAAGCGTCAGGAAAAGGGCATCAGCACCCCCACCGAGCAAAAAAAAGAAACCCCCGACGGCCTCTGGTACAAGTGCCCCGAGTGCAAGAACGTGGCGACGATGGCCGAGCACAAGCGCCTGCACTACGTGTGCAGCAGCTGCGCTTACCACGACCGCATCGACGCGGGCGCCTACTTCGAGCTGCTCTTTGACGAGGGTGAATTCACGGAAATGGATGCCGAGCTGCGCTCAGCCGACCCGCTCGGCTTCACCGACACCAAAGGCTACCCGCAGCGCGTGGCGGCCACCGAAAAAGCCACCGGCCTGCGCGATGCCGTCCGCACCGCCCACGGCCGGAGCGCGGGCCGCCCGCTGGTGATAGCGGCGATGGACTTTCGTTTCATCGGCGGCTCGATGGGCTCGGTGGTGGGCGAAAAAATCGCGCGCGCCATCGACTACGCCCGCCGCGAGCGGGTGCCGCTGCTGCTGATTTCGCGCTCGGGCGGCGCCCGCATGATGGAGGCCGGCTACTCGCTCATGCAAATGGCCAAAACCTCGGCCCGCCTGGCGCTGCTCGCCGAAGCGCGGGTGCCCTACGTAAGTCTGCTCACCGACCCCACCACGGGCGGCGTCACGGCCTCGTTTGCCATGCTCGGCGACTTCAACATCGCCGAGCCGGGCGCGCTCATCGGCTTCGCCGGCCCGCGCGTCATCAAAGAAACCATTGGCAAAGACCTGCCCAAAGGCTTCCAAAGCGCCGAATTCGTGCTCGAACACGGCTTTCTGGATTTCATCGTGGACCGCCGCGAGCTGAAGCAGCGCCTGGCCGACGTGTTCTCAATGGTTGGGCGGTGATTGAGAGGATGAATGATTGAGTGCCCGTCCGGTCAGTCCAGTCATTGCGAGCGCAGCGAAGCAATCGCACCTGTTGAGCCCTCGCGTTCAGCCCACCAGACGTGCCGCGCTGGTGTGATTGCTTCGCTGCGCTCGCAATGACCGTACGGGCACTCAATCACTCATTCACTCATTCACCGTGCTTGGCACGGCCTTTGGAAAGCCAGCCGGTAACTCCGACGGGCTTTTGCGTATAAGGCCGCGCTGGAGCTTTCCACATTTTCACCCATTTTTTTCTTGATAATGACTACTACCAAGTCTTTCCTGGCCACGCTGCTGGCTTCCGTGATGCTGCTGGCTTCGTGCGCCACGACCAACCCCAACAACGGTGATTTGTCGAGTAAAAACGGCACGGGGGCCCGCAAAACGGGCATGAACAAAACCACCAAAGGGGCGGTGATTGGGGCCGGCAGCGGGGCCGTGCTGGGCGGCGTACTCGGCCGCGTGATTGGCGGCAAGTCGGGCACGGCTGTCGGGGCTATTCTGGGGGCGGCCGTGGGCGGCGGCGCGGGTACGCTCATCGGCCGCAAGATGGACAAGCAGGCCGAGGAATTGCAGCGCGACATGGCTAACGCTAAAGTTGAGCGCGTGGGCGAAGGCATTAAAATCACCTTCGACTCGGGCATTCTCTTCGACACCAACAGCAGCGCGCTGCGCGGTATGTCGGAAGCTGACATTACCAAGCTCGCCGCCACGCTCCAGAAATACCCCGATACGAACGTGCTCGTGGAAGGCCACACCGACAACACCGGCACCGATGCCATCAACAACCCGCTGAGCGAAAACCGCGCCCAGGCCGTGTCAACCAGTCTCACCGCTAAAGGCGTGGTTACGAGCCGCATCACTACCAAGGGCCTCGGCTCGGCCGACCCCGTCGCCGACAACACCACGGCCGAAGGCAAGCAAGCCAACCGCCGCGTAGAAGTGGCCATCTTCGCCAACGAGAAAATGAAAAAAGCCGCCCAGAACGGGACGCTCTAAGCATTTTTCTAGTTTTTTCGACGAGAGCCCGGAGCATCTGCTTCGGGCTTTTTTGGGTATTTGCCGCAAGCTGTCAGACTATGGGCCGCTGATTGTACGTTGGGTATCAAACGCGTTGCGTGAGCCAGCCGACCAGTTTTTAAAAGCCCCGCTAGCCGGCGGCAACTGTTGGGCAACCGGTTCGGAGCTGCGGCCGCGGCGTAGCTTTGGCAGAGTACTTGCGAGCGCGGCCCTCGCCGTCGGCGGGCTATTCTGCCCCGGCAACACCCTCATTTTACCCTTTCTTCTTATGCAACGCTTTCAACACGCATTTTTCAGCTTCCTGACCGGCCTGCTTCTGCTGGGCAACCTGGCGCAGGCGCAGACTCCGGCGAACGGCACGAGCACGACCGTAACGACCGACAAGCCGAAGGGCATGAGTAAAACGCTCAAGGGCGGCATCATCGGCGGGCTGGGCGGCGCGGCGGCGGGCGGGGTGCTCGGCCGCGTGATTGGCGGCAAGTCGGGCACGGCCAAAGGGGCCATTCTGGGGGCAGTGCTCGGGGGCGGCGCGGGCGCGCTCATCGGCCGCAAGATGGACAAGCAGGCCGCCGAGCTGCGCCGCGCCCTCGACGGGGCCAAGGTGGAGCGCGTGGGCGAGGGCATTAAAATCACTTTTGCCTCGGGCATTCTTTTCGGCACCAACTCGGCCACGCTCACGCCGGCCGCCACGGGCAACATCGACGAGATGGCCGCCACGCTGCTCAAGTACGCCGACACCAACATCGTGGTCGAAGGCCACACCGATGCCACCGGCTCCGACGCCATCAACCAGCCGCTGAGCGAGCGCCGCGCCCAGGCCGTAGCCAACGAGCTAATGGCCAAAGGCGTGGACACGAGCCGCATCACCAACACCGGCTACGGGGCCAAACAGCCCGTGGCCGACAATGCCAGTGCCGACGGCAAAGCCGCCAACCGCCGCGTGGAAGTAGCCATCTTCGCCAACGAGAAGATGAAAAAAGCGGCCAAAAACGGACAGCTCTAACCGCAGATTTTTCGGATTAGCCGGCTTAGTCGGATTCTGGTGATGAGCCGCTCGTAATAGTTGGCGAATTTGATGGCCTCGTCAGCCTCCTATTTCCGCTCCCCAATCAGAAGAAAGCTGTCCCTGGGGCAGCTTTCTTCGTTTAACGGCAAAGCCCGCCTCATCCACCAGCTGCCTGCCCAAGCCATGTCGTCCTCAAAATCCGCCGAATCCGCCGAATCCGATAAATCCGCGGTCCAGACAGCCCTCGCCGACCACCGCGTCCTGCACGAGTTTTACGGCCCCGTGCCGACGGCCGCGCGCCGGACGCCCATGCGCGAGCTGATTTCGACGCTGCTCTCGCACCGCACCACTCACGCCGACGAGGAATTGGCTTACGACCGAATGCTCGAAGCCTACGGCGACTGGCCGGGCGTACTCGCCGCTCCGCTCGACGGGCTGATTCAGGCCGTGCGGACCACGCGCTGGCCCGCCACGCAAGCCCCGCGCATCCAGGATGTGCTGCGGCGCATCCAAGCCCAGACGGGCGGTGCGTTCCACCTGGATTTTCTAGCCGACTGGTCCACCGAGCGGGCCATGCAGTGGCTGACCGACATGCCCGGCATCGGCCTGAAAACGGCTTCACTCGTGCTGCTCTTCAATTTCAGAAAGCCCGTGCTGCCCGTCGATGCGCACGTGCACCGCGTGGCCCAGCGCGTCGGGTTTCTGGGGCCGAAAGTAAGCGTGGAGAAAGCCCATGAGGTGCTGCTCAAGCTTCTGCATCCGCCGCTGGATACGGAAGGGCTGTTTAATTTCCATAAGCACAACTACTGGCACGGGCAGCAAATCTGCTTTTTTCAGCAGCCTAATTGCCCGCGCTGCCCGCTGAAAGAGTTTTGCGCTTATTACCAGGAGCATTTTGGCGCGGCCACCCCGGAGGCGCTGGCCGCCACGCCGACGCGCTGGGACGCGGCCGCCTGGGGGAAGTTGCCGCATTGATAGTTGGCTGATAGCTATTGGCCATTGGCTGTTAGCTTCGCCGTCTTGTTTGGTTGGCAGGTAGAAAGCTAATAGCCATCAGCCAATGGCCAATAGCCAGAATTATGCGTCTCGTCCGCCACCCGGTTCTTTGCAACTACTACGTCACGTACCGCTGCAACGCGAAGTGCGGGTTTTGCGACATCTGGGAAAAGCCCTCGCCCTACATTACGCTAACCGATGTCGGGGTCAACTTGCGTGACCTCAACCGGCTGGGCGTCCGGGTGATTGACTTCACGGGAGGCGAGCCGCTGCTGCACCGGCAACTGCCCGAGATGCTGGCCCTGGCGCGGCAAATGGGGTTTATCACGACCGTGACGACCAACGGGCTGCTGTATCCAAAGTATGCTGAGCGCTTGCGTGGGCTGGTCGATATGCTGCACTTCTCGCTCGATTCCAGCGACCGCGACACTCACGACCGGGGCCGGGGCGTGGCCTGCTACGACTTCGTGCTCGAAAGCATCCGGGTGGCCCGCGAGCTGGGCGAGCGGCCTGACGTGCTTTTCACGGTCTTTCGCCACAACCTGGCTGATTTAGAGCGGGTTTATCGAGAAATAACTCAGCCCAACGGCCTGGTGCTGATTCTCAATCCGGCCTTCGACTACAACGCCATCGAAACCGGCGAGCAGCTCACGGCCGAGGAACTGGAT
>JANXNW010000165.1 GCA_025353905.1 Hymenobacter sp. | reverse complement strand
TCGCGCACCTGCCGCAAATGCACTTCCTCGTGGGCCACCCACTCCGCGTCGGCCAGGAACTCAGCCCGGCTCACGCCGCTCAGGTGGACCGTCTGGCCCAGCACCATGGCCACGCGCGGGGCGCGGCCCAGCACGAGCCGGGCAATACGCGCCAGTGGCGAACGAACCAAGGTGCGGGGCGCGGAAACAGGTGTAAAATTCGGGCGGGCAACGGGAGACGGTTTCAATTGGTTGCAGTGACTAATTAAAATTAAGCTGGAAATAGGTGCATTATTCAGAGAAAATTCTTATTTTTCTCCGGAAAGGCTAGGTTAGCTACGAAGTTACGGGTTAGATTTGGCCAACGCTCGTCCACATTTTCTTCTCAAATAAAAGCGGCTTGTCGTCTTTCTTCCCTCCTCAGCCCTCGCTGCTTCGGCAGCTTTGCCTAGCGTAACAGCCTCCCTTTTTCTGCCCGGTCAGCCAGCTTCAGGGCGCTGACCGGAACCTACCTCTCCGACGGACAATGAAGAACTACCTGCTGTATTGCCTCGCCGCTGCCTCCCTGGCCCTTTCTTTCTGCTTCGATAAACTACCCGATGCCTCGCGCGCGGCGGGGGCTTCGGCCCCGGTTGCCGCCGAGGCATCGCTGTTTTCGGGCCTCACCGATAACGGCCCCGGCCGCTCTACGCCCGCCGCAGAGCCGCCCCGCGTAACGGCCTCGCGCGATTCGCTGGCCTACGGCTACTACGCTCAGACGCTGGGCCTGAAGCTGGCCTGCACCGAAAACAAGAGCCTGTTGCAAACCGTAACCGACTGGCTCGGTACGCCTTACATCTATGGCGCCAGCTCGCGCCGGGGCACCGACTGCTCGGGCTTCGTGGGCCGGGTATTTAAGCAGGTTTACGGAATTACGCTACAGCGCAGCTCGCGCTCGATGTTTACCAAAGTGCAGCGCGTGGCTAAAACCGAGATGAAGCCCGGCGACCTCGTGTTTTTCGCCCACGGGCGGCGCGGCGGCATCTACCACGTCGGCATTTACCTCAACAACGGCAAGTTTGCCCACTCGGCCTGCAACGGCGGCGTGATGGTCAGCTCACTCAGCCAGGCGTACTACGCCCGCAATTTTTACGCCGCTGGCCGCATGGCCGGCACCACCGCCGGGCAGCCCACCGAGGCGCTGCTGGCCGCCGCCGCGTCGGCCCGGCCGGAGTAAGCGAGCGGCTCGCCTTGCCTCGTCTCCCGGCCCCCTTTCTGGAAAGGAGAAGTTGAAGCGTTGTTTTGTTAAAACAGGAGCTACTCGCAAGGAAAAGCCATGAAAGTAACGGCACGATTTTACGGGCAATTTTTGGCGATGTTCCTCGTCGTTGGTCTCTGCGCGGCTCAGGCCCAGGGTTTCGAGGGCATTCTTCGCTGGAAGATTACTACCCAACTCACCAAGGCAGCCAGCAAGCAGGAGCTGGCCGATAAGCAGGAGCTGGCGGAGGCGCTGAAGCGGATGACTCCCGCGATGCGGGCGCAACTATTGGCGCAACTATCCATGCCAATGGCCCTACCCACCGAATCGATTGTAAAAGTCAAGGGCGGCAACTTCCTCATGCAGAACGGCGCGACGGGCGCCATAGTCGGCGACATCCTGTACCGAAAAGACCAGGACCAGACCTACGCCCTGAACCGGGCGGCCCGGACGTACTGGCTCTTTGGTAAGTACGACGCGTCGAAGCCCCAGCCCAAACCCGGCGACCTGCCCACCTTCGAGGTGACCAAAACCGCGGAAACCGCCCGCATCCTGAGCTACCTCTGCACCAAGTACGTGGTGAAAATAACCCATCGCGGCACCTCCAGCACACAGTTCATGTGGGCTTCCCCGGAGTTCAAGGAGGTAGAACAAAGTATATCCTCATTTTTTAGCTACAGCCATCAGTACGGAACCAGTCAGAAAGACGGGGTTGCCTTCGGCTACCTCAAGGACATTGCCGGCGTCGTGCTCAAAATAGCGGGCCCAACCAACGGGGGCTACACCACCACGGAGCTGGTGGAGGTGAAGCGGCAACCGCTCGACGCGGCTCAGTTCACCATCCCCGCCGGCTTCACCGAAACCAAAGGGCTTGGCTTCGTCATGACGGACCAAACCCGGAAGTTGATGAACGCGACGAAGTAAGCAGCCCGGCGCGGCCCCATGAGTTGCGCAAAACCGCCAGCAGGGCAGCTGCCGGATGAATAATCGAAACAGCCCCCAAAAGCTGGTTTGACAACCGTGGATAATCCGCGCCCTGACCTGGAAACAGCTTCAACCCACTTATTCATGCGTACTAATCTGCGAAATGCCGCGCTGGGCTTGCTGGCCCCGGTTGCGCTGGCGGCTTTGCTGGCGGCTGGAAAGCATCCACGCTCGCTGCCGCCGACGGCCCCTGCCGTGCCGGATTTTACGCTCGGGGTCATCACCACCCGCGTTTCTTTGCCCGGCAACCTGTACGACAAATACATGAGCCAGCTCGACCCGACCAAGGGCGACCTGCAAGCGCAGGCGCAGGGCATCATGAGCAAGATGTCGGCCGCCGAGCAACAACAAGCGCAGGCCCAGGCCCAACAAAACCCTGGCCTGACAATGATGGCCGCGTGGCTGCCGCGCAAAGCCACCATCTACGTCCGGGGCCAGGAAGCCCGCGCCACCACCGACGGGCTGACGTACCACCTGGAGAACTACTTCAATAGCGCGCAAAAATCCGGCTTGTGCCTGGTGAAATCCCAGTCCAGCGCCAACCAGCTGGCCTTCACCTACACCAACGCGGGAATGAAGCAGGAATGGCAAACCATTTCGGCGACGGATGCCGACTACCTTATTCAGCCCACCACCGAAACCGCGCTCATCGCGGGTTACCCTTGCCTGAAAACCCGCTACACCCGCAAGCCGGGGGCCGCCAGTCCGGCGCAGCCTGGCCCCGGTGCTGCCGCCGGCATGGCCGTCGAGGCCGTGGGTCTGGATGTCTGGACGTCCAGCAAGATGCCCGTGTCCTTGAATTTTGCCCATCCCATCTACGTCAAGGAGAAGCAGGGAATCATGAAAATCGTGGTTTATTTCGACAAGGCGCACCAGCAGCAGTTGCTGTACGAGTTCACCAGCGTCCAGTCCAAGCCCGTGGCGCCCCAGGACCTACGCATTGCCACCACGGGCACGGTTCTCGACTATGACAAAGACGGCCCGTCCATCGGCCTGCGGCTTTTGGGCATTATGATGGGTACGCCCCAGACGGCCGCCGGCCCGGGCGACAAATAGTCGCGCCATCCGCGCCGGCGCGCCGCAAAAACATTGCCCGCCGCAATGGAGTATGAGGCCGGTATGCGGCATGGCCGCTGTTTTCCCTCCTTAAAACTTTCATCTCGTGGCAACTTATAACTCTTCCGGCGGTGCCGCGCCCAGCGGCAACGATGTCGCCGGCTCCGCCTTTTTTAAGAAATTTCTGGCCTCGGCCGAGCAATATATTCAGCAGCCCTCGCGGCTCAAGGACGTGCTGGTCAAGGCGTTCAACAAGGCCCGCGAAAACAAGGAGGTTGGCACGCTGGCCCACGAAGCCTGGGAAACCATTCAGAGCCTCGTGCGGCTGGTGCGCCTGAGCGTGTCGGGCGAGTACACGGGGCTGCCGACCACGACGATAATCGCGGCCGTGGCCGTGCTGGTTTATTTCGTCTCGCCCATCGACCTTATTCCCGATTTCATCCCCGTCGTCGGCTACCTCGACGACATGGCCCTGATTGCCTGGTTCTCGACTTCGATAAAGAAAGAGCTGGACAAATTCCACGAGTGGGAAGCTGCCAAAGCCGCGACCCTGGCCGACCCGCAGCAGTTCGCGGCGGCTGCCTCTGCTACGAGCACGAACGGCGGCTCGTACGCCAACCAGCTGGTGCTGAGTCAGGAGTCGGCCAAGAACGCCGGCACCGTGAACCTGCCGAGCGCCCCAGCGGGCGCGGGGCAGTCGGCCACCGATGATGTCTGAACCGCGGATTTATCGGATTCGTCGGATTACTCGGATTTTGGTGATGACCACAAAAAGCGAAAGCTGCTCATTGAGCAGCTTTCGCTTTTTGCATTTACAAGAAAAACTATAACAAGTGTGAGCGCAGGTCGTCACCAAAATCCGAGTAATCCGACGAATCCGATAAATCCGCGGTTCAGACAGTTACGCGGCGTGCTTGGTAACGTAGCGCACGAAGTCGCCCACGGTGTAGAACGGCACTTCATCGGGCACGGTGATGTGGAAGTTGCGTTCCAGCTCCAGAATAATATCCACCACGTCCACCGTGTCGAAGCTCAGGTCGCGGCTGAGGCTGGCGCTACGGCGCAGGCGCACGGCCTTGATGGCTTTGCGCTTGCTGATGATGCGCAGCACCTGCTGCTCAATGGCGCGCGGGTTTTCAAGCGTTTCCGTAGCGGTGGGGAGGACGGTGGTAGCGTACATGAAATTAAGAACTTAGATGTTAGAACGGAGAGCTTAGATTTTGGATGCTAGAGCGGAGAGCTTAGATGAATAAAGACTTACAAACCTGAGTCCCCATTCATCTAAGCTCTAAGCTCTAACATCTAAGCTCTCAAGAACTACGCCAGTATCGCCGGATTCGCGGCTTCGACTTCCTCGCGGTCGGCCACTTTCGTGGGCGGCTGGGGAGCATCGACGTCGCGGCCGGCGATGGCGGCCTGGATTTCCTCGTTAAGCAAATACAGGACCGGGACTATCAAAAGCGTGACGATGGTTGCAAACGAGAGGCCGAAAATTATCGTCCAGGCCAGCGGCCCCCAAAACACGACGCTCTCGCCGCCAATAAAAAAGTGCGGCGCGCCGTGGGCGAAAAGGCCATAGAAATCAATGTTCAGCCCGATGGCCAGCGGAATCAGCCCCAGAATAGCGGCCGTGGCCGTAAGAATGACCGGGTTGAGGCGGGTGCGGCCAGCTGTAACGAGCGCCTCGCGCAAAGGCATACCTTGCGCCCGGAGAATATCGGTGAATTCGATGAGCAGGATGCCGTTCTTGACCACGATGCCGGCCAGCGCCACCACGCCCACACCCGTCATCACGATGCTGATGGTCATGCCCGTGAGCGCGTAGCCGAACAGCACCCCGATAATGGAGAAAATAATCTCGGACAGGATGATGAGCGGCTTGGCCAGCGAGTTGAACTGGGTGACCAGAATCAGGAAAATCAGCCCGATAGCCAGCAGCCCGGCCACGCCCAGGAAGTCGGACGTTTCTTTTTGGTCTTCGGACGCGCCGCCCATGCGGACCTGGTAGCCCTCGGGGGTTTTGAACTGCTTGAGGACCTGGTCAATCTGGGCCACCACGTCGGGCGCGGTGTAGCCCTGGCTCTTGAGCACGTTGCTCGAAATAGTGACTATCTTCTTGAGGTCCTTGCGCTTGATGGCGCCGTAGGTAGTCGAGTATTCGAGGTCGGCGACGGCCGAAATCGGAATCTGCCGCAGCTGCCCGCGCATGGTCATGAACGTGATGGGCGCGTTCATGAGCGCGTCCACGTTTTTGCGGTACGGCTCGGCGTAGCGCACCTGGATGTCGTAGTCGTCGTCGGCGGTTTTGAATTTGCTCGCCTCGCGGCCGTAGATGGCCGTGCGCGCCAGCAGGCCCACCTGGGCCGTGCTCACGCCCTCGCGGTTGGCCCGCTCGCGGTCTACTTTCACCGCGATTTCGGGGTTGGCATCTTCCAGGTTCGAGCGCAGCTTCTCGATGCCCGGAATCTGGAGCGAGTCCACGTAGCGGTACACGCGCTTGCTGAGCTTGGAGAGGGCCAGGTAATCGTCGCCCACGACCTCGATGGCAATGTCTTTGGCCTGGGGCGGGCCGCTGCTTTCCTGGTCCACGGTGACTTCCGCGCCCGGAATGCCCTTGACTACCTCCCGAATCTGGTTCATGTAGGTGCGGGTTCTCGGGCCGGTGCGCTCGCTGAATTCCTTGAAGGCTACGGCCACTTTGCCCAGGTGCGACTGCGCCGCGCCGGTTTGCTCCTGCGGGTCGTTGGCCCCGATGGCCACGTTGGAAATCACCGATTCCACGTCGGGGTTATTCGCCCCGACCACTTTATAGATGCGCTTTTCGAGTACTTTGGTGATGGAATCCGTCACCTCGACAGCCGTACCGACCGGCATCTGGATGTAGGTGTAGATGAACTTGGGGTCGCCCTGCGGAAAAAACTCGACCTGCGGCTTGCGCATGGCCACGGCCACGATGCTCAGCACGAACAACACGACCATGCTCGCCATAACACCGCCCTGCCGCCACCAAGTGCCGTGCACGGCCCAGTCCACGAGCCGCGCATAGCCGTTCTGGAACGCCGGCAGCATCCGCTGCTGGAAATACGCGATGCCGCGATTGAAGACGTAGCGGTTCAGCCAAACCAGCACCAGCACGAACAGCAGCAGGTTGCCAAAAAACGGCGAACTGAACGCATAGCCAATGGCCGCCAGCCCGAGCAGGATGCCTGAGGCCGTCAGCAGGTTCTTCGTCACCGGAGGGCGCTTGCTCTGGGCCGCGTCGTGGTCCTCGCGGTTCATGAACGTGACGGCGAATACCGGGTTGATGATAAAGGCTACGATGAGCGACGACAAAAGCGTTACAATCAGCGTAATGGGCAGGTAATACATAAACTTGCCAATCAGCCCCGGCCAGAACGCGAGCGGGATGAACGGCGCTACCGTGGTGAGCGTACCGGCCAGCACGGGCACGAACACCTCGCCGGCCGCGAGCTTGGCCGACTTCTCCGTCGTGAGCTTCGGGTACTCGTGGTGAATGCGGTGCGTGTTTTCGATGACCACAATCGCGTCATCGACTACGATGCCCAGGGCCAGCAGAAAGCTGAAGAGCACAATTGTGTTCAGCGAAAAACCCAGCACGGGCAGCACCAAAAACGCCAGAAACATGCTCAGCGGTACGCTCAACCCCACAAAAATGGCGTTGGTGGTGCCCATGAAAAACATCAGAATCAGCGTGACCAGGATGAAGCCGATGATGATGGTATTCATCAGGTCGGTGAGCGTCACGCGGGTGTCGTTCGAGGAGTCGCCGGTGATGGTTACGCGCAGGTCTTTGGGGAGCGTCGTGCGCTGGTCCTGGTTGATGAGGACGTGGATTTTATCTGACGCGTCAATCAGGTTTTCGCCCGAACGCTTCACCACGTTGAGCGTGATGGCGGGCTTTCCGTCGAGGCTGGCGTAGCTCTCGCGGTCCTTGAAGCCGTCGGTGACCGTGGCGATGTCGCCGAGGCGAATGCGCTGCAAGTCCGTGTTCGAGATGAAAATATTGGCCAGGTCGGCCGCTTTGGCGTACTGGCCGGCCACGCGCACGGCCCGCTTCTGGCCGCCCACCGTGATGGAGCCGCCCGAAATATTGAGGTTTTCGCCCTGAATGGCTTGGCTGATGTTGTCGAAATTGAGGTGCGCGGCCTGCATCTTTATCAGGTCCACGTCCACGTTCACCTGCTGCTCGAGCGCGCCCACGATATCGACCCGCGTAATCTCGGGCAGGCTCTCAATCTGCTCCTGAATGTCGTCGGCGTACTTCTTGAGCTTGACCAGCGGCAGGTTGCCGCTCAGGTTCACCTGCATGATGGGCAGCTCCGAGAAGCTGACCTCTTTCACGTTGGGCGGCGTGGGCAGGTCGTTGGGCAGGTCGGTGCGGGCCTTGTCCACGGCATCCTTGACGAGCTGCTTGGCGAAGTCCACCTTCACGTTGGCGTTGAACTCGACATCAATCACGGAGTAATCCTGGTTGGATGTCGAATTGACGCGCTTCACCCCGTTCAAGCCTTTGATTTCCTTCTCGATAACGCGCGTTACCAGGTTCTCCATGTCGGCCGGCGAGATGCCCGGATAGATAGTGCTCACGATGATGCGCGGCACGACGATGTCCGGGAACTGCTCCTTTTGCAGCTTTAGGTAGCTGAAAATCCCCGCGATGGTGAGAATAACCGTGATGATGTAGATGCTCGTCCGGTTATTGATGGCCCAGCTGGTGGGGCCAAATTCTTTTTCGGTCTCTTGCATGGCGTTAATTGGCTTTTAGCTGATGGCTTTTGGCTGGTAGCTTCGTTCGCAGAAAGCCATCAGCCAAAAGCTAATGGCTAACAGCTGAATATCAGCTAAACAGAAGGGGTTAAGCGGGCGATAAAGCTGTGTAACATCTTAATTTCTTCTTCCAATAAATCAGGAAGTGACTCGTCGGTAGTTAGGGTTATCATATTTGCCTGAACGGCAATCATTAGCTGAGTATCAAGCTCGAAACACGAACCCAACGCGATTTCTAGATAATGACGGTATTCTAATTCACTTGTGCGGCTGCTACCCTCCGCGATATTGGACGGTATAGACACCGCTGCTCGCGTCATCTGGCTCCGCAAACCATACACCTCTTCGCGGGGCAATTGGCGCACCAGCGCATAGGTAGCTTGCGCTACCTCCATGCCTTTCTGCCAGACCCTCAGCTGCTTGTAGTTCTTCATTTTTTGGCTTTTCGCTGGTGGTTGGTAGCAGTCAACGTAAAGCCGAAGTGCTAACAGCCATCAGCTAACAGCTATAAGCTAATAAGCTGGCCTTCATTCAGATTCTGATACCCGGCCGTGATGACTCGCTCATCCGCCTTCAGGCCCGAAGCCACCTCAACTTGCCCGTTGTAGGTCTGCCCGGTTTTAATGAGCCGCTTCTGAGCCTTATTCCCGGCCCCAACCACGTACACGAACGAGTTTTTCTCGTCCTTCTGAACTGCATCGACCGGCACGACGGGCACGTTCTGGCGCTGGTAGTTGCGGATGCGCACCTGGGCCACCATGTTGGGGCGCAAGCGATTGGCTTCCTTGGCTGGCAGCCGCAGCTCGACGGTGAACGTGCGCGAGGCCGTGTTGATGCTCCGGCTCACGACGCGCACGGTGCTCGGAATTTCCTGGGTGCTGAGGTCGGGGATGACGACCAGGGCCTTGTCGCCGGCTTTGATGGACGAGGCGTAGGCTTCGGAGACTTCGGTCAGCACTTTGCCGCCCGTGCCGCTCACCAGCCGCACCACCGGCGCGCCGGGCGCCACGGCCTCGCCGAGCTTGGGCAGCACCTCGTCCACGGTGCCCGCGAACGGGGCCACCACGTTGTAGAGCTCGCGCTGGCGGGCCACCGTAGCGAGGTTGCGGCGCAGCGCGTCGTAGTTGTTTTTAGCCGTCAGGTACTGGATTTCGGTACCAATCTGCTGTTTCCACAGCCCAGCCTGCCGCTCATACACGGTGCGGGCCAGCTCCAGGCGCGTCTGCAATTCGGCTACGCCGGCATCGAGGATGCTCGCGTCAATCGTGGCCAGCACCTGGCCCCGGCCCACCCGCGCCCCGCGCTGCACCCGGATGCTGGTGAGCGTGCCAGCCGCGCGGGCCGCCACGCTCGCGTTCTCATCAAAGTCCACCCGGCCCTGCACTTCGAGAAACGAGTTGAACGTGCCGAGCTTGACTTGCAGCGCCGACACCGGCACGGCGGGCGCGGCCGCCGCCGCCCCCGCGCCAGGGCCGCCTTTCGCCTTGAGCGCGGCGATTTTGGCGGCATTGTCGGCCTGCTCTTTTTCGAGCCTGGCCAGCTCGGCTTTGGGGTCTTTGGCTTCGCCGCCGCAAGCAGCGAGTAGCAGCGTAGCCGACAGGATGGTGATAAGCTTGGTCATGGTGGTAGGGGCGGCTCGCAGCCGCCCGCTTTGGTTGCCTGGTTGGGTAGGGGCGGCTCGCAGCCGCCCGGTCGTTGAAATGAGCAGAATAAATTGAGTGTCGGGCAGGCGCGAGCGGGCGGCTGCGAGCCGCCCCTACCAACTATTTACTTAAGCTCGCCGGTGGCTTTGTCGCGGTCCACTTTGGCCACGAGCACATCGTAGATGGCGGCGTAGTAATTGGTTTGGGCCTCGCGCAGGTCGGTTTCGGCCGAAATCACTTCCAGGTTCGAGCCGACGCCGGCGTTGAATTTGATGCGCGTGACGCGGGCCACGTCGGCGGCCAGCTTCAGGTTGGCTTGCTGATTATCGAGTACGTCGAGCGCGTTGATGAGCGTGGTGCGGCTCTGCGCATCCTGTAAGTCAATGCTTTGGCGCAACGTCTCGAAGCCGCGCTCGATGGTTTGCTGGGCGATGCGGCCCTGCTGCACGAGGTACTTGCGCCGGAAGCCATCGAAAATCGGCACGGTCAGCGCCAAGCCCACGTTGCCAAAGCCAAACCAGTTCTGGTTGGCGAAGCCGGCCCCATTGCGCGAGTCCGGCCCACGAAAGGACATGAAGTCGCTGAACGTCGTAGCCGAGCCGGTGAAACCGTAAGCCCCGGTCAGAAACAGGCGCGGATAGGCCCCGGCCAGGCGCGAACGCACATCGATGCCAGCCAGCGCCTGCTGGCTTTCGAGCGTACTGAACTCGATGCGGTTGTTGTAGTTGAACGCGGCCTGCGCCTGGCTGGGCTGCCCGTTGTTGAGGCCCGGCGCGCTGCCGGCCGCGCCCTGCCTATTACCGCCGCTGGGCTGTGCGGGCAGCGGGCTTTGCCCAACCGGCCCGCCGCCGTTGGCAAAATCGGCCGTGCCCAGGCGCTGGCGCAACGCGCTGGCATCCACCACGGCCGCGCCGAGCGAGTCGGTGAGGCGCACGGGCTGCTGCTGAGGCAGGCCCATCTGAAACTTGAGCAGCGCTATGCTCAACTCGGTGAGGCGCTGGGCTTTCTGCTGCTCTACCACCAGGTTGTTGCGCTGCACGCGCAGGCGGTCCACGTCGAGCTTTTCGGCGAAGCCGGCCTTGAAAGTCTTCTGCGTTTGATAAAGTACCGTGTCGAGGCGCTGCACGTTGCGGGCCAGCAGCCCCAGCCGGGCGCGGGCCACGAGCGTGCTGTAGTACGCCTTGCTCACCTGCTCCACCACGTCAATTTCGGCCTGCTGGGTTTGTTTCTTGCTCAGCTCTTGATAGACTTTGGCCGCCTTCAAACCCAGAAAAAACGCCCCGTCGAAAAGCTGCTGCGAGACCGACACCGACGCGTTGCCGGCGTATTGCAGCCCGAACGCGAACGGCTGGGGCGGCAACGCCACTTGCTGGGTACCGAGCACCGGCTGCTGCCCGGCCTGGGCGGCGGCCAGGTCGCCGGACGTGAGCACGGTTTGCGAGAGCGGGAAGCTCACCAGTGCCTTTTGCAGCTTGAAGTTGTCGGCTGCGTTGGCCGCCAGATTTACCTGTGGTAGACCCTGGGCCTTGATTTCGCCCACCCGCGCGGCGGCCGTTTGCTCGGTCAGGCGCTGGGCCAGCAGCGTGCTTTTGTTGGTGAGCGCGTACTTCACGGCTTGCGGCAGGCTCAGGGCCAGCGGGCCAGTCGCGCTGCCCAGCACGGGCGGAGTAACAGCCGGAGTCTTCTGGGCGAGGCCGGCCAGCGGGGCGGCCCCGCCGAGCAGCGCGGCCAGCAGCCAACGGCCAGCCAACGGGTTCAATTCAAATTTCATAAGCGTACTATCAGGCATCTGCAAACGGAAAAAAGCAAAGCTTATTCGTCTTCCGTAATCTGCTGGTATTTATTGAAAAGCCGGTGGCCCTTGAGCGTCACGACCCCGAGCAAAAAATGCTCGTCGAGGACGCGGTTTACGCGGGCCGGCGCGAACTCGGTAGGCGGGTAGAGGTCGGGGTCGAAGGTGAGCTCAATCTCGGCCAGGCTCAGGCGGGCGAGCACCTCCACATCGAGGTCGGGCCGAAACAGCCCTTCGGCCATGCCCCGGCGCAGGTTTTGAATTATCTGATTGAGGATGTACGCGTTCTTGTGCTCGCCGAACGCAGCCCAGGCCAGCGGGTGGTACTTGCGCAAGTCGTGGAAAATACTGGGGTGGATGTGGCTAAACTGCTGGTCGGCCCAGCGCCCCATCAACACGCACTGTTCCACCGCGTTGGCCGCCTGCTCGGCAATAGCCCCGCAGTCATGCTCCGACTTCTCAATATGGCCGCGCATCACGGCCAGCACCAGCTCGTCTTTGTTAGCGAAAGTTTTATAAAGCGTTTTTTTCGACATGGCCAGCTCGGCGGCCAGGTCGTCCATACTCACGCTCTTGATGCCGTTGCGCAAAAAGAGCTGGTCGGCGTGGTGCAGGATGCGGGGTTTGAGGTCCACTGAGCTTGCCAGGATTGGCTTAGGTTCGCCGCAAAGATACGCGGGAAACTTTCGATGGGTTACAAGTTTCCAGATTACTTTTTTGTTTTCTTCGTCCGCCGCCTGAATGCGCTGCTTGAATCAGCCACCGGGGTAGACGTGTGAGCGGCGGCTTTACCTTCGCCCGACCTCAAAAAAACCTGCTCTTATGAAAATCCGCGTTGGCTTCGGCTACGATGTGCATCAGCTGCAACCCGGCCTGCCTTTCTGGCTCGGCGGCATCGAAGTGCCCCACACCCACGGCGCGCTCGGCCACTCCGATGCCGACGTGCTCATCCACGTCATTTGTGACGCGCTGCTGGGCGCGGCGAATTTGCGCGACATCGGCTTTCACTTCCCCGATACCGACCCGCAGTACAAAGGCGTGGACTCGAAGGTGCTGCTGGCTGGCGTGGGCCGGCTCTTGCGCGAACACGGCTACGAGGTGGGCAACATCGACTCGACCGTGTGCCTCGAAGCGCCGAAGGTGAATCCGCACGTGCCGGCCATGCGCCGGGTGCTGGCCGAAGTGCTTGGCGTAGAAGAGGATTGCGTTTCGATTAAAGCGACGACGACCGAGAAGCTGGGATTTGTAGGGCGGCGTGAGGGAGTAGCGGCTTACGCTACGGTGTTGATAACGAAACCGTAACTTCGGGTTGCCATGACCAAAGCCCTCACCTTCCAAGCCGACGCGGAGCATAGAGCCTTCGACCGCGAGCACCGCCGTAAAATCCGCTTCAACATCGGCAAATACGACGCGGCCGTGAGCGCCGGCCTGCACCATTACCAGGACCACGAGCTGGCCCGCAGCCGCGGCGCGTTCGTCAAGGCCCAGGTGCTGGAAAAGCTCGACGAGTACCTGCTCCAGTTCGAGCAAGCCTTCACCGCCCGCGGCGGCCGCGTTGTCTGGGCGCGCGACGCGCAAGAGGCCCTGGCCGAAATTGGCCGCCTGACCCAGGCCCGTGCTGCCCGCACGGTGGTGAAGGCCAAGAGCATGACGACCGAGGAAATCCACGTCAACGCTTACTTGGAAAGTAGAAATATCGAGTCCGTCGAGACCGACCTGGGCGAGTACATCGTGCAGCTCAATGGCGAACGGCCGTATCACATCGTGACCCCGGCCATGCACCTGAGCAAAGCCGACATCAACGACATTTTCGTCAAGCACCTGGGTACCGAATCCACCGACGATGCCCAGCAGCTCGTGCTCACGGCCCGGCACCTGCTGCGCGACAAGTACACGAGCGCCGAGGTAGGCATCACGGGCGGTAATTTTTTGCTGGCCAAAGAAGGCGCGGTGGCCGTCACCGAAAACGAGGGCAACGCCCGCCTCTCGGCCACCTTCCCCGACTTGCACATCGCCGTGGTGGGCATCGAAAAAGTCATTCCTGAACTTGCTGACTTAGAGCTGTTCTGGCCCCTGCTCAGCACGAGTGGCACCGGCCAGCAGCTCACCGTTTACAACACCGTCTATTTCGGCCCCCGCCAGCCCGGCGAAATGGACGGCCCCCGCGAAATGGTTGTTATTCTGCTTGACAACGGCCGCACGAACCTGCTCGCCCAACCCGACCGCCGCGAGGCGCTGCGCTGCATTCGCTGCGGGGCCTGCCTCAACGTGTGCCCGGTGTACAAAAACATCGGCGGCCACACCTACGAAACGACGTACTCCGGGCCGATTGGCTCGGTCATCAGTCCGCACTTATCGGGCTTAAAAGAGCACCAGCACCTGAGCTTTGCCAGCTCGCTGTGCGGGGCCTGCACTAGCGTGTGCCCGGTGCGCATCAACCTGCATAACCTGCTTCTGCTCAACCGCCAGCAAAGCGTGGCCGAGGGTCATAACCCGGCCGTTGAGAAGCTGGCCATCGGCTTCTGGCGCTGGAGTATGCGCCACCGCTGGGCCCTGGACGTGCTGCCCGGCCGCCTCAAGGATTTCAGCCTCGGCTATTTGCTCGACCAAAGCGGCTGGCGCAAGCGACGCGAGAGTTTGCGGGTGGCCGACAAGTCATTTCGGCAGCTGTGGGCGGCGCGAGGAAATAATTGACGGTTCCAAGTTCAACATTTGTTGAAACTTGCAGGCAATTTTTTGCCTGTTTTATTTCTTACTTACTACATTTACTCAGTAAAGCATAATCAAAGGCAATGTGATGCCTATTATTTCCCAGCAAGTACGTAGCCAGAGAATCCGGCTGAATCTGACTCAGCAAGAAGTTGCGGAGTTGAGCGGCGTGTCGTTGCGCCTACTCCGCGAGCTGGAGGCTGGCCGAGGAAATCCTGGTCTGAATCAACTGGAAAAGCTGGTTGCCGTCCTTAATCTACAGTTGGTTTTAACACCCAAAATTACGTGAAGCCGCAAGCCGCCGAAGTATTTTTCAACGGTGAAGTAGCAGGCGTTTTGCGCCAAACCAAGGCGCGTTACGCCTTCCAATACGCGCCCGCCTATTTACAGAGCGACTCGCCGGCCATCAGCCTCACCCTCCCGAAGCAGCCCGAAGCTTTCGTGTCGCCGGTGCTGTTCAGCTTTTTCTACGGACTGTTGGCGGAAGGAGTAGCCAAACAGCTTCAGTGCCGGGAGCTACGCATTGACGAAAACGACCATTTCATGCGCCTGCTGCGCACGGCCCACACCGAAACGATAGGGGCCGTTACGGTGCGCGAAATTCCAACCGCATGAATCGCTGTGCCGCCTGCCTGCGAAGATTTAAAAAACAGGAGGTTTACTTCTGTTTGCCTTGCCGCGCCGAGCTATTTGGGGGGGCGCCGGTGCCGGCTGCGCTGACGTTCGCGTCGCCCGCCGGCGCGACCGATGCCGAGCTGCTGACTCTGCGCGAGTTTATCCGGCAGATTTCCGTGTCGGGAGTGCAAGAAAAGTTTTCCGTGCGCCTAACCACGGCTGGGCTGGAAGAGGTTCCAACGCTGGCGCTCACGACCAGCGGCGGGCAGTATATTCTGAAGCCGATTCCGCCCAGCCGGTTTGCCAACGTGGAGGCGTTGCCGGCCAACGAGCACTTCACCATGCAGTTAGCGCGGCAGGTGTTTAAGCTGCCCACCGCTGCGTGCACATTAGTGCGTTTTTCAGACGGCAGCCTGGCCTACCTCACTCGTCGCTTCGATGTGCAACATGACGGGACCCGACTGGCGCAGGAGGATTTTGCGCAACTGGCCGGGCGCACCGAGCAGGCGCACGGCCCGAACTACAAGTACGAGTTCAGCCA
The DNA here is from genome assembly GCA_025353905.1 of Hymenobacter sp. Classification (GTDB taxonomy): domain Bacteria; phylum Bacteroidota; class Bacteroidia; order Cytophagales; family Hymenobacteraceae; genus Hymenobacter. The sequence goes on along the minus strand of JANXNW010000165.1, from coordinate 10,199 downwards.
CGAGGAAATGGCGCGTCTAATCCGGCGCTATCTACCCAATACGTATCCGGCGGAGCTGACGCGCTTTTTCCGCCTGACCCTCTTCAACTACCTCGTCTCGAACGGCGACGCGCACCTGAAAAACTTCTCGCTCTGCCGCCGGCCCGACGGCGAGTACACCCTCACGCCAGCCTACGACCTGCTCAACACCAGCCTGCACGTGAACGATGGCAACGGCTTGGCGCTGGACCTGTTCGCCGACGACCATGAAACCCCGAGCTTCGCGGCCAACGCGTTTCTGGCCTACGACGACTTCCTGGAGCTGGGCCGCCGCATCGGGCTGCCGCTGAGCCGGGTGCGCCGCGTATTGGCCGATGTGGTCGGCCATGAAAAAGCTACGGCTGAGCTGCTGCGGCACTCGTTTTTGCCCGCTGATTTGCAGGTCCGCTACGCCGAAAGCCTGGCCGGCCGGCGCGAGCGGCTGCGCTATTCACTGACCGAGAATCGAGAGTAAGACAGGCGGTTACCACATCCAGACGCGTACGCCGATGAAACCGTGCAGCAGCAGCCAACCGCCCAGATAAGCCCCGCCCAGCGCGCCAAAGGCCAGCCAGCTTTTCGTCCAGAAGCCAGGAATGGAACGACACTGCCGCGCCACCAGCGCCACTTCCAGCCCCGCGCTCAAGCCAAAGAGCAGCGTGCCGCCGAAGATGGCGAGCGTGGTGGCATTCACTTCACCAAACCCGAAGAAGTAGTCCATTAGGGCTGGAGTGGCTGGAGTAGCGCGGGGTCAGGAATCCGCGCTACTCCAGCCAACTTAGTGGGAGCGCGTGAGCCACGCCGACATCTGGTACATCGAAGGCGGCCGCGATTACGCCACGGTCGTCACGAGCACAGAGAAAATACTGACCCTGAGCAGCCTGAGCAAGCTGGCCGAGAACCTGCCGCAACCGCAGTTTTTGCGGGTGCATAAGTCCTACATCGTGGCCCTGGACAAGATTACGGCCGTCGAGCGCCAGCGCATCTACACCGGCCGGGCCGTGATTCCGATTGGCGACACCTACCGGGCTGATTTCGCCCGCGTGGTGGGAGGCTGAGAGCGGCCGGCAGCCACGCCCGGCCCCGCCCCGTACACGGCGACCATGAAGGAAGCTTTGTTTATCGCCCTGCGAATACTCACGGGTCTGGGCGGGGCCACGCTGGTTATCATCACGTTGTCAGCGGCCATCCGCTCGTTCGTGCTGCCGCGCAACGAGTCGGTGCGGCTCAATATTTTTGTGTTTGGCGGGGTGCGTGGGCTATTTGATTTCGCGGCGCGGCGGGTCAATACCTACGCCCGGCGCGACCGCATCATGGCCCACTACGCGCCCGTGGCGCTCGTGGCCCTGCCCATCGGCTGGCTGGCGCTGGTGTGCCTGGGCTACACCGCTATCTACTGGGCGCTGGGCATCGAGAGCTGGACGCTGAGCTACCAGCTCAGCGGCAGCTCGCTGCTGACGCTGGGCACTACGCCCGATAAGCGACTTATCATCAACGTTTTCAATTATTCCGAGGCGACGCTCGGGCTGCTGCTGCTCACGCTGCTGCTTTCGTATCTGCCCACGCTCTACCAGGCGTTTTCGCGGCGCGAAGTCGTAGTGGCCCAGCTGGAGCTGCGCGCCGGCCAGCCGGCGAGCGCCACTGGGCTGCTGACCTGGCTGGGCCACGACGGCGACTTCGGCAACGACGACGCGCAGTGGCTGGCCTGGGAGCAGTGGCTGGTCGAGATTGACGAAAGCCACTCCTCGCTACCGGTGCTGGCCTTTTTCCGCTCGCCGCAATCGAACCGCTCCTGGGTAACGGCCGTCGGGCTGGTGCTCGATACAGCCAACCTGCTTTTTTCGGCCCTCGACGTGCCCCGCTCGCGGCAGGTCGAGCTCACGTTCGCCGCCGGTTGCCTGGCCCTTAATCGCGTGTACCGCTACTTCGACCACAAGGCCGAAACCACGGCCGTTGAGCTGCGCTCCGATGCCGAGCAGGCCGCTGCCGACCCCGGTCGCCTCGAATTTGCCCGAGCCTGGCTCGCGCTGGGCGAAGCTAAACTGCCACTACGGGCCGACGAGGAAGCCGCCTGGCGCCACTACCACGAGCGCCGCCGTCGCTATGCCCCGGCCCTGGAGTTTCTGAGCAAGCTGCTCATGGCCCCAAGCTCAGTCAATATTTGATGGGTGGACATGAGACTGAGAGAAGTGAGACATGAGCTGCGAGATATGAGACTATGGGAGGTAAGACATGAAACTGGTACTTCGAAGTCTCATGTCTCACTCCTCTCAGTCTCGTGTCTCACCTCTCACTCATCGGGCAGAATATTCACGTCCTGCACCAGCACCATGCGCTCGATTTCGCGGCCGCGCCGGGTGTTGGCCAGCCCGCCGAGGGCGGTTTCCTTGTAGCGGGTTTCCATGCTCTGGCCTACTTCGCCGAGGGCGGCCACGCACTGGTCCACGGGAATGACCGGGTCTACGCCGGCGATGGCAATTTGGGCCGACGAAAATGCGATGGCCGCCGCCGAGGCGTTGCGCACCACGCAGGGCACCTCGACGAGGCCCGCCACGGGGTCGCAGACAAGCCCAAGCATGCACTGAATGGTGATGGCCACGGCCGCGAACGTCTGCTCCACGGTGCCGCCCAGGCAGTACACGATGGCCCCGGCCCCCATGGCGGCGGCCGAGCCGGTTTCGGCCTGGCAGCCGCCCACGGCCCCGGCCAGCGACGCGTTTTGCTCGATGATGAGCGCGATGCCCGCCGCCACGAGCAGCCCCTCCAGGATTTTTTGGTCGCTCAGGCCGTGGATTTTTTGAATCGTGGTGAGGACACCCGGCAAGATGCCCGAGGCGCCGGCCGTGGGCGCGGCCACCACCCGGCCCATGCACGAATTCACCTCTTTCGCGCCCAACGCACTCACCACCAGCTGCTTAAATTCGGGCGAGAGCACCGTGACGGGTGAGGCGGCTACGCGCTTGGCCCCGTTGTTTATCATGCCCGAGCGCGAAGTCATGTCGCCGGTCTGGCCCTCGGCCACGGCTTCGCGCATCACGTCGTAAGCCCGCTGCAGGGTGGGCCAGATGGCAGCTTCGGTTGCGCCCTTCTGCTCGATTTCGTAGGCCAGCACGGGCACGAACAGCGGCTCGCCGGTAGCGGCGCAGTGCGTCTGCCAGGAGGCGAAATCAGTAAAAAGCAGCGACATGGGCCAGGGAAGTGAGTGGGGCAAGTGGTATAAAACAGTCGGGGCGCGGGCCGTTCGGGAAGTTTACGCAGAGGGCCGCGGAAGTAAGCCGCAGAGGAACGCGGAGACGGTTGGCTTCCGTCCTGAATTGAGTCATTTTGCCTGCCGGCTCCCGGTTCTGGGTACCGGCTGCTGCTACCGGTCCGGCTTCGACCCCAAACGAAAGTAGCGCATGAAAGCGTTGCGCCCGCGAGCCAGCGGCCGGCCGCGCCGACCTTTGTGGCTCTTTCCTCCTTTTCGGTTTGCCGATGCGTTTGCTGCTGTTTGTTTTTGGTTTGATGCTAACCCTGCTCGCGACTGGCTGCGGCGACAAAATGAACGCGCCGCTGCGGCTGTTTTTTATTGGCTCGGGACGCTTCACCACGGGCGGGCGCACGCTCACGCAGCCCGACACGCTGGCCACGCGCCTCTACGCGACCGTGGACGACACGAACCCCGCTGGCTTACAGAACTTCACGGCTAAGGTCACTTACACGCCTTTGCGCGCGCCTTTCGCTTACCCTGCACCACCGAACCAGTTCAACTACGCCAGCCTGGCCCGCACGTCGGAAACCATCATCTACCTCGATACTACCTTCGCGGCCGGCACCCGCGAGCTGCTCTATACCCAGGTGTTTGGCTCGCGCACTACGTCGGGCTCCGAGCGCTGGGAGTTTATCATCACGGATGGCAAAAACACCTCGTCGCGGACGCTTACGCTGGCCGTGCGCCGACCCGACTCGCTGCTTCAGTACCACGACTACACCCTCAACCTCGACGCGGGCTCGCAGGGCGCGGCGGCGCGGCGTTTCGTACAACTGCGCAGCGGCCTGGCCCTGCCCGCCTACGCCGTAGTGCCCCGCGCGCCCAGCCCCGCCCACCGAGAGCAGCAGGACCTTACCGACCTCATCGTGCCGGTGGGCGGCACCAGTCTGGTAGCGCCCAGCGATGCCAACGCCGGCCTCGGCCCGCGCTGGAATGGCTCTCGCCGCGACACCCGCTTCGTGCTCACCACGCTCACCGACACCGACCTGGGGTCGATACGCGACACGACGGCCATTAAGCAGCTGTTCGTGGGCCCGGGCACCACACGCACTGCCCCGCTGGTAGCCCGGCAAGTGTATGCCTTCCGCACCACCGACCAGCCCCGGCCCACCTTCGGCCTGCTGCTGGTGCAGACGCTGCCCAGCGGCACCACCCAGGGCCTACGGCTGCGAGTGCTGGTAGCTAAGCAGTTGCGGTGAGTAGGGGATTAGGTAAGAAAGTGAGAGGGTGAGGAGTCCGTCACCTCCTTACCCTCTCACTTTCTTACCTAACCCCCTAGAATATAATGCCGCCGGTCAGGCTGACCGTGAGGCGGTTCTGGTCGAGGGCGATGACGGGGGCCACGCCGTTGGTGACGGACTTGAAACTGGTGGCCGGATTGTCTTTGGCGAGCGAGTAGGGCGAGTATCGGTCCTGGAAGGTGAGGTAGACGCCGGCCACGTCCAGGAAAAACGACTTGGTGCGCAGGCCCAATCCGCCGGTGAGGTAATTCTGGGCACGGTTCACGACGCGGTCGGCGGCGTAGGGGCTGCCGTAGCGGGCGTAGCCGGCGCGGACCCGAAAGATGTCGAGGCGGCCTTCAGCCCCGGCGCGCAGATTGACCGTGCTCCGGAAAGCGGACCTGATTTGCTGATTGACATCGCCAAAGTCACCACCGCCGGCATCGGTATTGACCGTGCCCAGGCGCGCCTGGCCGTAGCCCACGTACTCGACATCGCCGGTCAGGAAGCCATATTTATTCACCACCACGGCCACGCCGCCGCTGGCCCGGAAGGGCGTCGTAACGCTGTACTCATAAGTGCCGGGCACGGTCGTGAACACATTATTCCTCCCCTGAGGCACGTACTGCGAGGTGAGCGTAGTTGAGTACGAGTCCTGGAGCTGAATGTAGGTTGGGGTTTGCACCGAAGCGCCCACGCGCACGGCATCCACGAGGCGGTAAATGAGACCGAGGCGGGCGTTCACGCCGGTGCCGGTCGTCTTCACGTTGTCGCTGAAGTTAAAGTCCTCACCCCCGCTGGAGCTTTCGCTGAAGAGCGTGTTGCGGGTCCGGTTCAGGCTCACGATGCCGATGCCGCCGCCGATGTAGAGCCGGTCGCGGTAATTGCCGCCGTAGGCCAGGTCGAACTGCGAGAGCGAGCCGCTGGTCCTGACGGTTTCGTCCTGCGTAATCGGGCCAGTGCGGGTCGGTGTGTTAAGGACCGTAGGCGTACTCCCCGGGATGTCAAACGTCAGATACCCCCCGTAAGCCAACCCTTCCAGGTCAGTATAAATCTGCTTATTTTCCTGGCTGATGATGCCATCCACGGCCTTCTGGTAGCCCCCGCTACGGAAATCAATGTTGCCGCCCGGCTCACGCAGGTACTGAAAAAACGAGTGGTTGTCATCGGTCTGGTTGCGGTAGCGAAAAGCCTGGTTGAAGTCGGCTTGCCGGGTAATGCCCAGCGCGAAAGCCCCACCGCGCCAGTCGCTGGTATTGTCGCCATCGGGCCGGCGAGTGGCGAATACCACCCCCGCGCTGGCCACGTGAAACGAGTTAGCCGTCTGGTCGAAAGCCCCCAGCGTAGCCACGCCGCCAGTGCCAGTGAGGCTGGCCGCGTTGGCAGCGGGCGCGGCACTGACGCTGCCGAAGCCCAGGCCGGGCGAGAACGTAAGCTCGGATTTCGTGAACAGGCCCAACCCGGCCGGGTTGGCGCTCACGCTGCCCCAGTCGCCGCCCAGCGCCACGTTGGCCCCGGCCAGACCCAGGGTACGGGCCGTGCCGGCCGGCGCGAGGCGCGAGTAGAGCAACGCGTCGTCGCGGTAGCTGCCCTGGGCTCGGGCCGTCTGGCTCAGCCCCAAAAAACCACCCAGCAGCGTAGCCAGGCCCACAATTGCGTGTTTCATAAGAAGAAAGTTTGGGCAAAAAAGAGCCGGCCCGGAAGGCCGGCTCACAAAAAATCAAACTGAAAATAAACGAGCGTCGGCGGGTGCCTTAGTGGCCCCGACGGCTGCCGCCGCCACTACCCGAACTGCTGCCCGAACTGCTGCCACCCCCGTAGGAGCCTCCGCCGCCAGAGCTGCGGCTGGGTTGGCTGTAGCTGGGTTGGCTGTAGCTGCGCTGTTCGGGCTGGCTGTACGAGCGCCGCTCGGGCTGGCTGTAGCTGGGCTGCGGCGTGGGCTGGCTGTAGCTGGGCTGGGCCGGGCTGTAGTCGCGGCGGCTCGGCTGGCCGCCACCGCCGTACTGCGGCGCAGGCTGGCTGAACCCGCCACCGCCGTCCCGACGCTCGCGGGGCTGACTGTAGCCGTTGTTAGAATTAGTATTCTGGCCTGGGCTGCTGGTCGGCTGATTTCCCCCAAAAAAGCCGTTGAAAAAACCACCCCGGCGGCTCTGTTCCTGATTTTGAGGCTGCGGTTGCGCCTGGCCCTGATTCTGGGGCTGCGCCGAGTATATGGAGCCGCCAGTAGGCTGGCCGCCATCGGGCGAGCCTGCCGCGGGGTAGGCCCGACGACTCGTGCTTTGGCCGCTGCCCGCGCCGACGGCATTGCTGCCAGCCCCGCCCAGCGCGCCATCCGTGGAGTACGCGCCCGTGCTGCGCCGACCAATCCGTACCTGGTCGGGGTCGGCATTCGTGGCATTAGCCCCATTCGTAACCATGCCGCCGCGGCCGCCGCGCGGCCCTACCAGCAGCGGGCTGCTGCCGGCCGGCCCGCGGCTGCCACCGTTGGAGTAGATGACCGGCCGGCCGCCGTAGCCGCCGTAGTAACCACCCCCGCCAAAACCGTGGCCGTAGCCATACGGGTCGTAGCCGTAGCCGCCGTAAAAGGGCCGGCCGTAGCCGTAGCCGAAGGGCGAGTTACTAAAACCGAAGGGTGAATAGCCAAACCCAAAATTGAGGCTAATCAGCGACCCGCCGTAGAAAGGGGAGTAAAACGGCGAGTAGAAAGGCGAATAAAAGGGGTCGTAAAAGCCGGCGTAAGGATTACCGAACCCGCCAAAGCCACCACCGAATCCGCCGCCATAGCCAAACGGCGAAACGGCATAGGGTGAGCCGTAGAAGGCCGACGGACCGCCCCAGCCGGGCGAATAGTTGAACGAGCTGACGCCCGGCCCGCCGTAGGGCTGGTCAAAGCCGCTGCCGTTGCCGCCGCTGGCGTAGCCGTCGTCGTAGTAATCGGGGCTGCTGCCCTGGGCCGTACCACCCTGGTAGTCGGGGTTGGTGTTATCGCCAGGCGGGCGGCTGGCCGTGCCAGTGCCACTGTTGTCGGCCGTGAGCACGGGCGAATTCACGACCGTGGTGCGGTCCTTGGCGCTGTAGTAGGCGCCGTCCGTCTCCGTGGAGGAAGTCAGCGCCCCGGAGGCGGCGCACCCGCCCAAAGCGAGCAGCGCCAAAGCCGGCAACGTAGCGGTGAGCAGGTTTTTCATGAGTGAAAAAACAAGGTGGCAGCCAGGCCGCCGGGTGAAAAGCAAGGTTAACAGCAGCGCGAGCAGTATTATGGAAGAACTTTACCTCTTTCAACCCCAACAAGGTAGGGCCAAAAACCCAATCAATGCCTGGCCCGGCGCGCCGCCTTTTTTACTAACGTAATTTCGCCCCCAAACGGTGCCACTCGCGGCAGAGTAGCTTCTGGCCGGCCCGTAACAAAACCTGTACCAAAAACGTCGAGGCCCCCGCGCCCGGCCGTCTGCCTTTTTTATGAGCAAAAAGCTGCCCACCCGCCAGGAAGATTATTCGGCCTGGTACAACGAGCTGGTGAAGCGCGCCGGCCTGGCCGAAAACTCGGCCGTACGCGGCTGCATGGTCATCAAACCCTACGGCTACGCCATCTGGGAGAAGATGCAGCGCACGCTCGACGACATGTTCAAGCGTACCGGCCACGAGAATGCGTACTTCCCGATTTTCATCCCTAAAAGCTTGTTCGAGGCCGAGGAGAAAAACGCCGAAGGCTTCGCCAAAGAATGCGCCGTGGTGACGCACTACCGCCTGCAAACCGACCCCGACCGCCCCGGCAAGCTGCGCGTGGACCCCGCCGCCAAGCTCGAAGAAGAGTTGGTCGTGCGCCCCACCTCGGAGGCCATCATCTGGAGCACCTATAAAAACTGGGTGCAGAGCTACCGCGACCTGCCGCTGCTCATCAATCAGTGGGCCAACGTCGTGCGCTGGGAAATGCGCACCCGCTTGTTCTTGCGCACCGCCGAGTTTTTGTGGCAGGAAGGCCACACCGCCCACGCCACCGCCGCCGAAGCCGTAGCCGAGACGCGCCAGATGCTCGACGTCTATGCCGAGTTTGCCGAGGAGCACCTGGCCCTGCCCGTGGTGAAGGGCGTGAAAACCCCCGCCGAGCGCTTCGCCGGGGCCGAAGACACGTACTGCATCGAGGCCCTGATGCAGGACGGCAAGGCCCTGCAAGCCGGCACGAGCCACTTCCTGGGCCAGAATTTCGCCAAAGCGTTCGACGTGCAGTTCCAAACCAAAGACGGCGGCCGCGAGTACGTGTGGGGTACGAGCTGGGGCGTGAGCACCCGGCTGATGGGCGCGCTCGTCATGGCCCATTCCGACGACGAGGGGCTGGTGCTGCCACCCAAGCTGGCCCCGATTCAGGTCGTCATCATCCCGATTTACAAAACCGGCGAGCTCGACGCGCTGCTCGACCGCATCCGCCCCATTCAGCAGGGCCTGGTCGAGCGCGGTATTCTGGTAAAAGTAGACGCGCGCGACACCGAGCGGCCGGGCTTCAAGTTTGCCGAATGGGAGCTGAAGGGTGTGCCCGTGCGCCTGGCCATCGGCGCGCGTGACCTCGACGCGGGCACCGTCGAAGCCGCCCGGCGCGACACCCGCGAGAAGCTGCAACTGCCGCTGGCCGACGTAGTTGCGAGCGTCGAGCAGTTGCTCACCGATATTCAAAACAACCTCTACCAGCGGGCCAAAGATTACCGCACGGCCCACACCACGCACGTCGAAACCTACGACGAGTTCAAGCAGACGCTGGACGCGACGGGCGGCTTCGTAGTAGCCCACTACGATGGCACCGCCGAAACCGAGGAGCGCATCAAGGAAGACACCAAAGCCACCGTGCGCTGCCTGCCTCTACACGAGGCCGACGAAGCCGGCACCTGCATGGTCACCGGCCAGCCGAGTGCGCGGCGAGCGTGGTTCGCTCGGGCGTATTAGCCAGCCCCACAGGCCCCATTTGGGGCTACGGGGTATTTTCCACCACCTGCACCCCGACCGGCGCGGCCCTGACAGCCGCTTCGTCTTTGAGCGTACCCAGCTCGCGGCCCACTTCGATGAAGGCCGCAATGGCCTGGTCGAGGTGCGCGCGGGTGTGCGCCGCCGAGAGCTGCACCCGGATGCGGGCCTGGCCCTGGGGCACGACGGGGTAATAAAAACCCACCACGTAAATGCCCTTAATCAGCATCCGCGCGGCGAATTCCTGAGCCAGGCGGGCATCATAGAGCATGACCGGCACGATGGGGTGCTCGCCGGGCCGAATGTCGAAGCCGGCCCGCGTCATTTTTTCACGGAAGTATTTCGTGTTCGCTTCGAGCTGGTCGCGCAGCTCCGTGCTTTCGGTAAGCAGCTCCAGCACCCGCAGGCTGGCCCCCACGATGGCCGGGGCCAGCGTGTTGGAGAACAGGTAGGGCCGCGAGCGTTGGCGCAGCATGTCCACGATTTCCTTGCGGCCCGACGTGAAGCCGCCCATCGCCCCGCCCAGGGCCTTGCCCAGCGTACCGGTGATGATGTCGATGCGGCCCAGCACCCCGCGCAGCTCGTGCGCCCCGCGGCCCGTTTTGCCCAAAAAGCCGCTGCTGTGGCACTCGTCCACCATCACCAGGGCCTGGTATTTGTCGGCCAGGTCGCAGATTTTGTCGAGCTGCGCGATGGTGCCGTCCATCGAAAACGAGCCGTCGGTGACGATGATGCGGTGGCGGCTGCCTTTGGCCTGGGCC
>JANXNW010000164.1 GCA_025353905.1 Hymenobacter sp. | reverse complement strand
CAAAAGAGAGGGGGGACTAGTTTCTAGCTTTAGAAGACTAGAAGTTAGTAGGTTAGATTCTAGAACTAGTCCCCCCTCTCTTTTGGAGAGGGGGCTAGGGGGTGAGGTTTGCGGGCGGCGAGGTCATAGATTTTATCTTATCCGCAGCGTCAGCGCCAACCCCGTGGCCGGCACCGCGTCGCCGGGCACGGGCAGCAGCGTAGGCCGGAGCTGCAAAGTCAGGTCGTCGCTCACCTCGAAGTCGCGCAGGTGGGCATCGACCACGGCGTCGAGCACTTGCAAGCCGTAGCCGAGCGCGCTCACCAGGATGGACAAATCACGCTGAGTGCGGGCGAAGTTGAGGCCGTTGGTGATGGAAGCTTGAGGCCGGAGCACTAGATTCTTATATGGCCCGTCCAGTTGTTCCACGGACGCGGCCAGGGCAGCGGGGCTGATGGCGATGGCATCGCTGGCGATGCGATAATTTCGGTACAGTCGCTGCTGAAAATACACCCAGTACCCCAGCCCGCCCACCATCCCATATGCGATGGGCAGCTTCCAATATCGCCGGTTGTAGAGCTGTCCAGTGCCAGGAATCAGGGCCAAAAACCCTGCTTTCTGGGGCCGCGTTACGCGAAAGCCAAACAGCCGCTCGGTGCGCTTGGCCGAGTCGGCGGCGGCCAGCGCGCGCCGCTGCGTCTGGGTGGGCTTGCGCACGGTGGCCGTGTCGGGGCGCACGGGGCGCGGGGGCGCGGCCGGGTTGAAATTCGGGTCTTGCTGGGGGTTGGTCGGAACCTGGGCGCGGGCCGGGGCGGCCAGCAGCAGCCCGGCGGCCAGCCACGTCAGCAGCGGCAGCCAGCCCGGTAGGCTCCAACGCAAACCCCGAAACTCACACTGCTTCGTCAGGCCAAACAAAAAGTCTTTCATAAGCAAGCTGCATAACGCCAGTTGGCCCGCCGTGTTGCGGGGCGCATTGGGCGGCGCACTGGGCAGCGCGCACTTCAGGCAGGTTGCAGAATGTGTAGGATGCGTTGCATGTCCTCGACCGAGTCGAACGAGATTTTAATCTCGCCCCGGCCCTGGGGCGTGGGCCGCAGCTGCACCTTGGAGCCGAAATGGTCGGTGAGCTGGCGCTCGGTGCGGCGCAGCTCGGCCACCGGCACCACCGGCGTGGGCTGAGGCCGGCCCGAGCCAGCCACGCCGCCGGTGCCCGCCGACGTGGGCCGCCCGAAGCCGCCGCGCACGATTTCCTCAACCCGGCGCACCGACAAATCCTCGGCCACGATGCGCCGGAACAGCTCCACCTGCCGTTCGGGCGTGTCGATGCTGATGAGCGCCCGCGCGTGGCCCATGCCGATGACGGCATCGCGCAGGCCAATCTGAATGTCGGGCGGCAGCTTGAGCAGGCGCAGGTAATTGGTGACGGTCGAGCGGTTTTTGCCCACCCGCTCGCCCAGGTCTTCCTGCCGCAGCTGACACTCGCTGAGCAAGCGCTGGTACGAGAGCGCGATTTCAATCGCGTTCAGGTTTTCGCGCTGAATGTTCTCGATGAGGGCCATTTCCAGCATCTGCTGGTCGTCGGCCTTGCGGATGTAGGCCGGAATGGCTTCCAGCCCTGCCAGCCGCGACGCTTGCAAGCGGCGCTCGCCGGCGATGAGCTGGTACGAGTTGGTGCCGAGCTGCCGCAGCGTAACGGGCTGAATAATACCCTGAATCCGAATGCTTTCGGCCAGCTCAGCCAGGGCTTCCTGGTCGAAATGAGTGCGCGGCTGGTAAGGGTTTGCCTCGATGTGGCCCACCGGAATCAGCCCCACCGAGTTCATCGGGTGCGATACTAGGCGGTCGGTGCCCACGCTGCCTTTCTTGTCGTAGCTGCCCTCGATGAGCGCGTTCAGGCCCCGGCCCAGGCCCCCAACCTTGCGCCGGGCCGCCGCGGCCGGATTAGCGGCCAGCGCCGCCTGTATTTTTTCTTCGTTCTCTTTTGCAGACATCCAGGCGAGCGCGTTCGCCGGAAATGCGGGCTAACGCGCAAGGTCAAAATTACGGGGCGAAAGGGGAAGGGCAAGCCGGAACTGCCAATTATCAGTTACGGGCCGGCATCAGGCCAGTTCGAGGCAATTAACCTCACTGTCCTCAGCCAGCAGCGTGTAAATTTTCAGGTGATTGTTATTAAGCAACGCAGTTACTCGGGCACTTGGCAGGTTCCCGGCTCGCAATAAAATGACTTTTGGGGGCGCGCCTCGCGTCAGACTCAGGTCTAGAAAGTCCTCGTCCTGAGTCAGAATAACGAAGCCTTGTCGCTGGGCAAAGTCCCAAATGCTGACATCTCGCTGATTCAACAGGCCCACACGCCGTAGCTGCTCAGTGCCTGGGAACCGCTCTTGTAGCTGCCTGACCAGCCGATAGGACAGATTCTGGTCAATGAGCAGCTTCATCAGGCTACCAACCGGGTATGACGCTGCCGGTCGGCGGCATAGCGCAGGCATGCCCGAATGAGCTCCTCGTTCAATTCAGGAAAATCCTCGATAATATCCTGGTTACTCATTCCATTGCCCAGCCAGCCCAGCACATCTTCCACGCTGATGCGGGTGCCAGTGAGGCAGGCGCGTCCGAAACGAATTTCGGGGTCAATGCTAATGAGCGGGTGAGCAGGCGAGGAATACATGGCTTAAAATTCGTTTTGAATAATATTACCCCAACTCGCCCGCCTCTTCCGCCTCCGGCCGGGCCTCGACGCTGTTTTTCTCCACGATTTCGCGGGCCAGGTTGAGGTAGCTCACCGCGCCTTTGCTTTCGGCATCGTGCAGAATGACGGGGATGCCGAAGCTCGGCGACTCGCTCAGCTTGACGTTGCGCGGAATGATGGTGTCGAAAACGAGCTGCTGAAAGTGCAGCTGTACTTCCTCCACCACTTGGTTCGAGAGGCGCAGGCGCACGTCGTACATCGTGAGCAGGATGCCCTCGATTTCGAGGTTGGTGTTGAGCCGGCTCTGAATTATCTTGATGGTATTGAGCAATTTGCCCAAGCCTTCGAGGGCGAAATACTCGCACTGCACCGGGATGATAACCGAGTGGGCGGCCGTGAGCGCGTTCACCGTGATGAGGCCC
>JANXNW010000149.1 GCA_025353905.1 Hymenobacter sp. | reverse complement strand
CGAAACCGCTGCCCTGGCCAGCAACCGGCCTTTTTTCTACGAGGAGGCCGCGCTGCGCAAGGCCTCCCCCAACCTCGACGCGCCTAAGCCCATTGCCTACTACGATGCCTACGGGCAAGACCCCACCATCACCACGCTGGGCTACTACGCTACCGAAGAGGCCGCGTTTCGGGAGCTGGGCGTGCCGGTTTTCGTGCTCGATACCACCGAGGCCCGCATCAACGTCGGTTTCAACGAACCCGAAACCACCCCCGGCTACACGCTGACCACCAACCCCTGCCTGCGCGACTACGAGTTCTTCCGGGTGCTCGATGCCTATGAGGCGTACCAGGAAATTGAGCTGTACCTGGGTAACACGCTGCTGAATGCCGCCCCGCTGCCTCAGCCCGTGGCCGATGGCACCGTCATCGACCGCCACGGCTTCGACCCCAAAATGGGGTTCCGCAAGCGCAAAAAAGGGTAATGCGGCCACGAAGCCGCCACGCCGCTGTTGCTGCGCCAGGCCCATCCGGCGCGGTCTCTGAACCTCTTACCGATTGTCAACAAATCACTTGCTCATGCTGAAATTCCTCCTTCAAGCCGGACTCGCGTCGGCTTTTTTGTTGCTGCTGGCCGCTTGTCAGGCACCGGCGCAGGTGTATAACCGCACCGCCTTCGAGCGGGAAGTAGCGGCGTTCCGTTTTACGCTGTATCCGTACCTGACTTCCCTCAGCCGAACGAACTTGCAAATGCTCGCGCGCGCCGACCTGGCCCCGGCTCCCACTCTGCGCACGCGGGTCGAAACGTTTCTGACCAGCCACCAGGCCAGCATCACGCAGTACCAGACCGAGATACTGACGGCCACCACGGTGCCCAACCTGCCCCTGGCTGACTACAAGCTGTGGCGGGAAATGCCCGCTGACAGCGGCCTGGCCGCCGAATGGGCCAAACAGCCCCTGGTACTGCGCCTCAACGGCATCAACCCGTTCATTCCCCTTTTTTCCGCGTTGCCAACCGCTGGCCCCGACTTTTTTGGGACTGATTCTGACCGGGGTATCGGCCAGTTTTTCGAGATGCAGCGCCTGGCCTCGCCCCTGTCGATGGCGGTGCGGCACTCGGCCGATGCCTACACGCTGGCTCTGGACTACCACACCGTGCTGCTGACGGCCGACTTCGACCGCCGGACCCGGCAGTACCAGCACATCCGGGTGTACCGGGCCAAGCCCCGCAAGCCGCTGGAGGTCGCGCATCCGCCGGTCGAGGCCCTGGGCCGGGCTTTGGTCGAAGCCTTGGTTCGCGCCGACATTCGCGCAATGGCCCCTTTCCAGGCCACGGCCGCCGATACCCGGCAGCTGCTGCAACGCTTTGGCCAACCCGATTCCGACTCCACCGTGCGCCGCGAAACCGCCAGCTTCGTGCGCCAGTCTGAAGCGGCCCTGGCTGAGTTTCGGCAAGCCAACAAGGGCATCGAGTGGTCCAAGCTGCGCTTCGAGCGGGCCGTGTTCAAACCGAATGCGTCGGAGCTGGAAACCGCGGGCCTGGGTCCCGAGGAAGGCCAGGTAATTATCACCTGCCGGGCCAGCACCGGGCCACCCATCCTCCTCGATTTGGAGCAGTGCTTCTACCTTAACGGGCATTGGGTAGCGCCGCTCCGGGGCCTACGCCGCCGCTAAAGCCAGGCTTAGTGGGTTGAGAGTCAGCAGCTTTTGACGCTGAGTCTTGCCTAAAAACCGCGCCGACCCCGAAGCGCTTTCCGCCTTCTCACCAAACCACCTGACGCCATGCGAAAAACGTGCATCAGCTTCCGAAGCTGCCTCCTGCTGGCACTCAGCCTGACAACCCTGCCGCCAGCGCTGGCCCAGGTGCCACCGGTGCCGCCGGTACCCACGGGGCTGCGTCCGCTGGGTAAGCTGCCCCTCCCGGATATACTCAGGGGCCTGGCGCTGCGCGGCACCACTGCCGCCGTGGTCAACTATAACCGCTCTCTGTCGCTGGTGGACATCCGAAACCCTAAGCAGCCCCGGTTGCTGGGCCGGACGGCCCTGGCCGGCTACCCGCAGGACGTGGCGCTCGGAACCACTGTCGCGCTGGTCACCAGTAGCGAACCGGATGCCGTCGAGGTATTCGACATCCGCCGCCCCGCCGCTCCCCGGCGGGTGGGCGCGTTTCGAACCGCCCATTCCCCCTACGATGTCGTGCTGCGCAATGCCACCGCTTACGTAACCTATCCCGAAGACACGCTGGTGCGGGTGCTGGACGTGCGCAACCCGGCCGCCGTGCGGGAGCTGGCCCACTTCCGGCCGGCGGGTGCCCCCACGGCCCTGGCTCTGCGCGGGACGGTGCTGGCCGTCACGAGCAGCGCCAATGTGTTGCAGCTCTACGACGTGGCCAACCCCGCCGCCCCGCTGCTGCGCGGCACCACCGCCACCGCCCGGCGCCCGCTGGGCGTGGCCCTGCGCGATTCGCTGGCCGCCGTAGTGTTCGGGGGCGATAACATTATGCAGCTCTTCGACGTGCGCCAGCCGAAGGCTCCGCGCCTGGTCAGCAGCCCCGAAACGGAGTGGGGAGCCCGGGGCGTAGTGCTGGGCGCGGGCACCGCCTACGTCCGCTTCGAGGAGAATGTGTACGGGTTCGATGTGCGAGTGCCGGCCCGGCCCCGGCCCCTGGGCAGCCAGCGTATCGGCTCCAAATCGTGCGCCGCCGCCGCTGGCTCACTGGTGTGCACGCTGGGCGACGACGACCGCGACGGCGGCCCCGCGCTGAGGATGTGGCAGTTTGGCCCCGGCCCCGGCCCCAGGTGGGAGCCTGCCCCCGCCCCCGCCGCTCCGCTGGCCGGGCTGCTCGGCAGCGCTCGAACCCTCCGTGAGCCCCGCTACGTGGCAGTGTAAGGGCAAGTCGCCTACGTGACCAATGGCAGCCGTCTGCAACTGTTTGACGTGCGCGACCCGGCCGCCCCCGTGCCGCTCGGGGATACCCCCTCCCGCAGTACCAGCGAGGTAGTCATAGCCGATACCGTTGCCTACGCAGTAAACTTCAACGACGCGTCACTGGAGCTGTTCAACATTCGCAATCCGACCCGTCCCGTGCCGCTGGCCCGCTTCGCCACTGGTGCCCAGCCATCGGCCGTAGCCGTTGCGGGCGGGCGGGCTTACGTGGTGAGCAGTGCGGACAGCAAACTGCAAATACTGGACGTGCAGCGCCCCGCCGCCCCGCGCCTGCTGAGCAGCATCGATACCGATGAAGCCCCTTACGATGTGGCGGTGGTGGGCACCGTGGCCTACGTCGTGAACCACGGCCGCAACAGCTTGCAGGCCTTCGATGTGCGCAACCCTGCCGCGCCGCGCCTGCTCGGGCGGTGCGACACCGGGCTGGCCCCGTTTAGCTTGGCCGTAGCCGAAGACCGGGCCTACGTGAATTGTCCGGGAAGTGACCAGGTGCAGGTATTTGACGTCCGCAACCCGGCCCGCCCGGCCCTGCTGGGCCAGATTGCCACGGCCTCCCGGCCCGTCAATCTGGTTGTGCGCGGCTCCGCGCTGTGCGTTACCAGTGCTGGCGAGGAAAAAGTCCAGGTATTCGACGTACGCAACCTAAAGACCCCCAAGCTGCTAGTAGAATACCCCATCCAGACCATTGGTTTGGCCGTGGAAAACCAGGTTGTGTATGCGCTGGATAAAGATAAAAATCAGTTGTTGCTCCTGAAGCTGCCGGCCGCACCCGCGCCGAAATGAGTGGCTGTGCCGCACGGGCAGTTTGTAGGTAAACGAACGCAAGGATAGAGCTTGGTTCTGGCTGCTTGCTCGGAATAAATAGCCAACCAGAAACCAGCCCTCCGCGTAGCTTTACGCCACTCGTGAACACTGCCCGCTACATTTCCGGCCGCATGGACGGGTCCGACTCCGGCTCGTTCACCCACTCCGTTACCCGCATCGCCACCGTCAGCATTGCCTTGGGCATTGCCGTCATGATTGTCTCGTTCGCCATCCTGGCCGGTTTTCGGGAGCAGATTCAGAATAAGGTCGTCTCGTTCGCGGCCCACCTGCAGCTCTCGCGCTATGACACGAGCAATGCCCTGGAAGGCGCCCCGCTCGGCGAGCCGGCTTTGCGCCGCACCCTGGCCCGCTACCCGGCCGTGGCTTCGGTACAGCCCTACGCCCTGAAAACGGCCATTCTCAAAACCCCCGACGAGGTGCTCGGCATCGTGCTCAAGGGCGTGAGCGAGCGCGCCGGTCCCAGCCCGATGCGCCCCAACCTGGTGGCCGGCCGCTTTATCCGCTACGCCGACTCGGCCGCCAGCCTTGACCTCGTTATTTCCCAAAAAATCGCCCGCAAGCTGCGTCTGCACGTCGGTAGCCCGGCCCTGTGCTATTTCGTGCAGCAGCCGCCGCGCATCCGGCCCTTCCGGGTGGTGGGCATCTACCAGACGGGCATCGACGAGTTTGACGAAACGTTCGTGCTCGGCGACCTGCGCCAGGTGCAGGAGCTGAATGCCTGGCCCGATACGCTCGTCGGCGGCCTCGAAGTGCGCCTGCGCGACTTCCAGCAGTTGCCCCGCACCTACGAGCAGCTCTACAAAAACCTGCCCTACGAGGTGCGCGTCGAGCGCGTTACCGACCAGTACCAGCAGCTTTTTGACTGGCTCGGGCTGCTCAGCCGCAACGTGTATATTTTCCTGAGCCTGATTATCATCGTGGCCACGTTCAACATGGTCGCCACTATCTTTATCATGATTCTGGAGCGCACCAAGATGATTGGTATTCTCAAGGCGCTGGGCGCGACCGACCATCAGATTCGGCAGCTGTTTTTTTTTCGCGGCTTGTCCATCACCTTGCGCGGGCTGCTCATCGGCAACGCCGTGGCGCTGGGCTTCTGCGCCCTGCAATACTACTTCCACGTGCTGCCCCTCGACCCCGAGAACTACTACATGGACCGCGTGCCCATCGCCTGGGCACCGGTCGTGATAGTGGCCCTGAACGCGGCCACACTACTCGCTTCGGCCCTGTCGGTGCTGGTGCCCACGTACTTAATCGCGCGCATCAAGCCGATGGTAGCCATTCGGTTCGATTAAGTGTTGTTTGGTGCTTGCAATGACCGACAACCAAGCACCAAGCACCAAAATATGCCTCGCCCCGACCTGCTGCGCCTGACTTACGACGACTACCGCGCCCTGCCCGCCATTGCCAACTCCGACCTCTCGCGCCTGCGCGACGCGCTCGACGGCCGGCCGCCCCGGCGCGACAGCGGCAGCGGGGGCAACTCCAGCGCCTTGAGCTTCGGCACGGCTTTCCACACGGCCCTGCTCGAACCCGCTGACTACCAGCCCGGTCAGCCCGGCCTGAACGATACGCTCGTCTGGTGGCTGGTCGAGGGCGTGAAACTGAATTCGGAGCTGAACCGCCTGCTCGAACAGGGCCTGCCCGAGCGTAGCGCCCTGTTTACCGAACCCGTTACGGATACGCTCTGCAAGCTGCGCACCGACCTCGTGCTCGACCAGCCCGGCCAGCCCTACACCGTAGTGGACTTCAAAACGACGCTGGCGCGCGATGCCGACCACTTCCGCTGGCAGTGCTCGGCCTACGACTACGACCGGCAGGCCGCCTTTTACACCGACGCGCTGCAAGCCGAGCGCTTCCTGCTCGTGGGCGTGCAGAAGGTGGAGCCGTTTGGCGTGTTCCCGCTCGAAGTGCCGCCGCTGATGCTGGAAGAGGGCCGCCGCAAGTATTTCCAGCTACTGCGCCTGCTGCGCGCCCCGGCCACCGCGCCCGCCTTCCGGGCCGAGGCCGTGCAAGCCGCCGTCACCGCGCTCGGCCTGGCCGAAGACGAGCCGCCGCCGGTGTAACGGCCATTTCACCCGCTGCCGAAGACAATCAGCTCTGCTTGCCCACCCCCCTTTATTCGGCTCTGCGACGCTCTGCGGTTAAACTCTGTGTCCTCTGCACAAATTGCCCGCTCAAACCCGCCCGGCAACTCAGTCAGCCCGAACCACCCCGTTCGGGCTTTTTCTTTGCCTCAACAGCCACTTACTTATTAATTAGTAAGTATTACCTTTGCCCGCATCATGCCCACCTTATTATTGCCGCCTGCCGCCGACACCCGTGCCCGTATCCTGGCCCTGGCCGAGGAGCTGCTGCTCACACGCGGCTTCAACGCGTTCAGCTACCAGCATATTGCCAAGGAGTTAGGTATCAAGCCCGCCGCTGTTCACTACCACTATCCGAGCAAGGACGACCTGGGCCTGGCTCTGGTGCGGCGGCAGCTGGCGCGCCTGCGCAAGTGGCGTGACCTGCCCCGCCTCACCAGCCTCACGCCGCCCCAACAGCTCGACGCGCTGCTCGACACTTACTTCGGCCATGTCCAGGCCGAGCGCCGGGTTTGCCTGTTTGGCGCGCTGGCCGCCGACTTTCGCACCCTGCCCGAAGCCATGCAGGCCGAGCTGCGCATTTTTAACCGCGAGCTGACCGAGTGGCTGGCCCAGGTGCTAGCCGTGGGCCGGGCCACGGCCAGTCTGCGCTTCGTAGGCAGCCCCTCGGCCAAAGCCATTCAGCTGCTCACCACGCTCGCCGGCGCGCTACAAGTAGCCCGCGTCCACGACGAGCGCCACTACCACCAAATCATCGAGCAGTTGCGCCTGGAGCTGCTGCCGTGATTTAGTGCTTGGTACTTAGTGCTTAGTGCTTGGTTATTAGGCGTTAAGGTTTTTATGTTATCAAAGCACTAAGCACCAAGCACTAAGCACCAAAAACATGGTCAATACCTATTCGCCCGCGCACACGGTTTTTATGGCTGAAAATACTCCCCCCGCGCCCCCGGTGCGCTACCCTTCGCCGCCGCCCGCCTTGCGTTGGCTGCGCTGGCAGCTGGGAGTGTTGCAGGCCGTTGCCCCTGCTCTTGCCGAAGCGCTGGCCTGGCGCGTGTTCACCACGCCCCGCCGCCTGCCCGCCAAAGCCTGGGAAACGGCCGCCCTGGCCGGTAGCCAAGCTGTCTGGGTACCCTTCGCGGGCGGCCAGGTTGCGGCTTACGTCTGGGGCGAAGCCGCCGCGCCGGCCGTCGTGCTCGTGCACGGCTGGGAGCACCGCGCCAGCTTCTGGGGCGCCTGGGTGGCCCCGCTAAGGTCGGCCGGCTTCCGGGTGGTGGCCCTCGACGGTCCCGCCCACGGCCGTACCGCCGGCCGGCGCACCAACCTGCTCGAATTCGGCCAAACCGTGCAGGCCGTAGTACAGCACACAGCCCAAACCGGCCCGGTGCAGGCTGTCGTGGCGCATTCGTTCGGGGCGGCTGCCACGGTGGGCCTGCCGCTGGCTGCTCCGGCTGGCCAGTCCACCGTGCCGCGCCTGGTGCTGCTGAGCGTTCCGCTCGGCCCGCGGGTGGTGGCCGACCGCTTCGCCGAGCTGTTGGGCCTGGGGCTGCCCGTACTCCGGCGCATGAGTGCCCGAATGCAAGCTATCGTGGGCCGCGACGTCGCCGAGCTGGCCGTGCCCGCAGCCGGCCCGCGCCTGCCCGTGGACCAAACTCTACTCATCCACGACGAGCACGATGCCATCGTGCCTTTCGCCGAGGCCCAGCAGATTGCCGCCGCCTGGCCCGCCGCCCGCCTGCTGGCCACGCGCGGCCTCGGCCACAACCGCATTCTGCGCGATGAGGCCGTGGTGCACCAGGTCTTGGAGTTTTTGCTGTAATGCGCCTGGGTTGGAATTACCCTGGTGCTTGGTAATTGTCTTACCTGATTCCGCGTCTTACTCAACGACCACCTATTACTGTATCAGTACAAGTAGCTGAATTAGCAGTAATCGGAAATTATTTTTTTAATTCGTTTGCAAATAAGAAAATTAGTGCGTTATCTTTGTCGCACTAAACCTAAATAACATGTGCCGCTACGGTAAGTATTTCAGCCAACTCACGATGAGCCCCAATTTGCGGCTTTATCCTGGTGTGCCCGTGTAGCGCGTAGCAGTTCCTCGTAACTACTCTCCGTCGCAGCCTGGGCCATAAGCTCAGGCTGCTTTGTTTTTCAGGGGTTTAAGCCCTTTTTAATCATGCAGCTCAGGCGTTTCTCTTTCCTGCCCGGACACCCCCGGCGGCAGCCGAAATACCGGTTGCTGGATGGTGAAGAGCGGGGTTTTTATGCGAATAAATACCGTAGATAGCTACGTAGTGTTTAGTGCGTATCAAAACCCCGACTTATTTCCAGGTCGGGTTTTTTGTGTCAAATTCAGCGGTGAAAAACTACTTTTTCACCTCGCGGGAAAACTATGTCCGCTAATCAATCCAATAATTAATGCCAATTAAATCGCCCATGAAAAATCACGCGCCGAGACTACCCGCCCCATCAATAAATACCCAATTTAACCGGCTGAATTATTCAGTCGGCCAGTTTTTTCACTCATGGCCAACCGCCAAAAACTCCTTTCGGCGCAGGCGCAAACCGCGCTGCGCGCCGATGCCGCCCTGGCGCGGCACCTGAACTGGCGCGCCTGGCCGCTCGCCCGGCAGATAGATTTCATCTTTCAGCCCGACGCGGCCGCTCAATTGGCCGAGCACATTGGTCCTGAAACGGCCCTGGCGCAACTCCACGCCCACTGCGTGGCGCGCCGGCCGGCCGCCGAGCGCCTGCACACCCACGCCTGGCTGCTGGCCCTGGCCGCCCGCCGCGCCACCGTGCTGGCCCGGCCCGAGCTGAGCCGGACGCTGGCCGACATTGGCCGGGCCTACCCACGCCGGCTGCGCGAAGTGGCCAACTGGCAGCCGCCTTCCAAAAACCCGTTTCGGCAGGTTGAAAGCCTCATACGCCACCTCTTCGACCAATACGGCGACGTGCCGGCCTGGGTGGTGGCGGGCTGGACGACCACCTGGCCCGTCGGCCCCAACCTTGGCTTTTCGGCCGTTGCCCTCACGCTGCACCTCGGCGCGGGTCTCTCGCTGCGGAGCTTCCGGGGCTGGCCGGTGCCGCTCACCAAGCGCCTAGAGCACGAGATGCGGCAGGCCCCGGCCGGCTGCACCCCGCTCGAAGCGCTGCGCTACGGGCAGCTCGCCGCCCGTGGTACGCTCGACTGGCTGGGGCCGGCGCTGCAAACGCCGCTGAACCAGGTGCTGACGGCGACCGACGAGCAGTTCTGGATGGGCGTGGTGGACTTTTTCGCCGCTGCGCCCTTCGCCGACCCGCGCCGCCTGCCGGCCGTGAGCGCCTGGATTTTCCAGCGCCGCACGGTGGGCACGGCCACCGAGCCGGCCCAACCGGGCTTCTCGCTGCGGGGCCGCACCATCGGGGCCGTGCTTGCCGCCACCGAGCGCTGGGAGCTGACCCAGCCGCGCCACGAGCGCGAAAATCCACGCTTTGAGGTGGTCCGGGTCCGCACCCTGGGCGAGGTCTGGGATGCGGCTGAGCGCTGGGTCGGGCTGCCGGTGCCCGGTTTCGCGGGGGCCGACGAGCGCGGGCGGCCGGTGCGTATTACGCAGTTGCTGAGCCGCGCCGAGCTGGTGGCTGAAGGGCAGGCCCTGGGCCACTGCGTGGCGTCGTATGCCTATTCGTGCGCCCGGGGCCGCTGCGGTATTTTCTCGCTCACGGTGGCCGGCGAGCGGGCGCTCACCATCGAAGTCAGCGCCCAGCGTTTCGTGGCCCAGGTGCGCGGCCGCCACAACCGCCGCCTCACCGCCGACGAGCGCCACTGGCTGGTGCTCTGGCTCGGCGAAGCCCGCCTGACGTTCGCTAAAGAAATGTGAAAGGAGGCGCTGCTTACGCGGCGTTTCCAGCAATCAACAATCAACAAAAAACAAACAACCATGAGCAACCAACTACGCGGTAACGACCTGCGCGCCCTGGGTTTCCCCGAAGGGCGGGCCATTGGCTTGGCGCTGGCGCAATTGCAGCGCAAGGAATTTCGCCGCCTCGCGCAAGCTGAACAAATAGCGCTGCTCCAGCGCGTTCGAGCCGAGCCGGCGGCCTACCTCACTGATTTGGCCTGGAGCCATGTGGCGGCGGCGCTGCTGCCGCCCGCCGACCGCCACCACGCGCTGGTGCCGCGCCGCGCCTACGCCACGTATGGGGCCGCGCACATCGAGCCGAGCGCCATTCACCAGATGGAAACGGCCATGAAGCTGCCCGTGGCGGTAGCCGGCGCGCTCATGCCCGACGCCCACCACGGCTACGGGCTGCCTATCGGCGGGGTGCTGGCGACGGATAACGCCGTGATTCCGTACGCGGTGGGCGTGGATATCGGCTGTCGCATGGCTTTGTCGGTGTTCGATTTGCCGCCTGCTTACCTGGCTCAGCGTCGGCAGGAGCTGGGCCGTAAGCTGCTCGACCACACTCGCTTCGGCTCGGGCCGGAGCTGGGAGCGCGGCCAGCGCCTCGACCACGAGGTACTGGCGCGGGCCGAATTCGGGCAGATTCCGTTTCTGAAAAACAAGCTCGACAAGGCCGCTGAGCAGCTCGGCACGTCTGGTTCGGGCAACCACTTCGTGGAGTTCGGGGTGGTCGAAATCAGCGAGCCGGCTGCTGAATTGGGCTTGCCCGCCGGGCAGTACCTGGGCTTGCTCTCGCACTCCGGCTCGCGCGGGCTGGGCGCGAGCGTGGCCGAGCACTTCACCCGCCTGGCCCAGGACCGCTGCCAGCTGCCGGCCGAAGCAAAGTACCTGGCCTGGCTCGACCTCGACTCCGAAACCGGCCAGCAGTACTGGGCGGCCATGAACCTGGCCGGCGACTATGCCGCCGCCTGCCACGAGCAGATTCATCGGCGGCTGGCCAAAGCGCTGGGCGAGCGGCCGGTGGCGCGCGTGGCCAACCACCACAACTTCGCCTGGCGCGAGCAGCACCTGGGCCGCGAGCTGATTGTGCATCGCAAGGGCGCGACTCCGGCCGGCGCAGGCGTGCTCGGCATCATTCCCGGCTCGATGACGGCCCCCGGCTTTCTGGTGCGGGGCCGGGGCGTGGCGGCGTCGCTGGCTTCGGCCTCGCACGGGGCCGGGCGGCGGCTGTCGCGCACCCGCGCCAAGGCCGAAATCGGGGCCGCTGAGCTGCGCCGCACCCTGGCCGAGCACGGCGTGGACTTGTTCGGCGGCGGCCTCGACGAAGCCCCGGCAGCCTATAAGGACATCCGCACCGTGATGGCCAGCCAGCACGAGCTGGTGGATGTGCTCGGCACGTTCACCCCGAAAATCGTGCGCATGGACGGCGCGTGAGCGGCGCTGACCGAAAAAACTGCGGTGCCGAAAACCGCCCCACCGCCCGCCGCCGTAAATAACCACTAAGGGCTCAGTAGAGCCGTGTTTTCATAGCTTGGAAAGCCCGCCGCCTCTGGTAGCGGGTTTTTTTGTGAGTGGGTGAGAAGGTGATTAGGTAATTAGCTGATGGGCAATTCTCATCTTAGAGCGGTTATCAGGTTAGTGTAGCAGCTCGCCGCTCGCAAACCTCACCCCCTAGCCCCCTCTCCAAAAGAGAGGGGGGACTAGTTTCTAGTTCTAGAAATCTAGAAATTAATAAGTTAGAATCTAGAACTAGTCCCCCCTCTCTTTTGGAGCTAGGGTGTACACATAAGTGGCAGGGCGGGATTAATTTTGGGTC
>JANXNW010000143.1 GCA_025353905.1 Hymenobacter sp. | reverse complement strand
CCCACGAAGGCCACCGTCTGGCCGGGCTTTACTTCGAAGCTGATGTCGCGCAGCACCCACTCCGGTTCCTCGCCTTCCGCTACGTCGGCTTTGTAGCTGAACCAGACGTGGTCGAACTCGACTTCGCCGCGCAGCTCAGGCACGGGCGCGGTGCCCGAAGTCGCTACCAGCTCTTTGCTGTCGAGCAGCTTGAGCAGGCGCTCGGTGCTCACCAGGCCCAACTGTAGGGTGTTGAAGCGGTCGGCAATCTGGCGAATGGGCCGGAAAAACAGCGCGTTGTACATGATGAAGGCGATGAGCGCGCCTTGCGAAATGCGGCCCTCAATCTGGCCCTGGGCCGCGTACCAGACCAGCAAGCCCACGCCGATGGCGCTCAGCACCTCGGCCACCGGAAAATAAATGCTGTAATAGAGCACCGACTTGATGTTGGCGCGGGTGTGCTCCTGGTTGATTTTCTCAAACTTGCGAAACTCGCGCTCCTCGTTGTTGAAAATCTGCACCACGTTCATGCCCGTCAGGTGTTCCTGCACGAACGAGTTGAGCTTGGCCACCGCATTGCGCACTTCCTGAAAGCTCTGCTTGACTTTCTCCTTGAAAATATACGTGCTCAACAGCAGCGGCGGAATGACGGCCAGGCTGATGAGGGCCAGCTGCCAGTTCGTCCAGAACATGAAGCCCATGATGAACACGATTTGCAGAATATCGCCTACCATCGCCGCCAGCCCCTCGCTGAACACGTCGGCTAGCGTCTCCACGTCCGAGATATTGCGCGTCACGAGCACGCCAATCGGGGTGCGGTCGAAGAAGCTCAGCTTGAGATTGAGCAAATGCCGGTAGAGCCCCGTGCGAATGTCACGGACGATATATTGCCCCAGCCAGCCGCCGTAATACGTCTGCAAGTAGCTCACGAGCGTGTGCAGCAGCAGCAGGCCCAGCAGCCAGACGGTCGAGCGGTTCAGGCCCTCCCAGTCCTGGCGGGCAATGTCCACGTCAATCATGCGCTGCACCAGGGCCGGCCGCAGCGTACCGAGCACGGCCGTGGCGATAGTAAGCACTATCAGCCCCAGAAACACGCCCCGATAGGGCTGCACGTAAGCCAGCAGGCGGCGCAACACCGTCCAGTCAAATACCTGCCCCGTTTTGGTGGCAGCAGTAGAAGCATCCATAAGCAGCCACAAAGGTCGGGCGCTTGGTCGTTAGAACTGAGATGTGAGAGCTTAGAACTTAGATTTTTTTCGGTAATCATCTCCCTTCTAAGCGCCAAGCTCTCCCTTCCAAGCTCTGCCAGCAGCCTCTGGTGCCACCCCAGCCGCGTACTCCACCCGGCTCAAATACAGCCCCTTGGCCGGCGCGGCCCCGCTCGCCGCGATGCGCTCCTGCCGCCGCAGCACCTGCCGAAACCCTTCGACCGAAAGCCGCCCCCGCCCCACATCGAGCAGCGTACCCACCACCAGCCGCACCATGCCGCGCACGAAGCGGTTGGCGCGGATGCGAAACGTCAGCCCGCCCGGTATTTCGTGCCAGCCGGCCTCGTGCACCCAGCACAGGTAGTGGCTTTCGCCGCCCTTCACTTTGGAAAACGCCGTGAAGTCGAACTGCCCCACCAGCGCCGCCGCCGCTTCGTTCATCGCCGCCAGGTCGGGAGCGCGGTCCAGGTACAGGGCCTGGTCGCGCCGAAACGGGTCGGGCACCAGGCTCACCTGGTACTCGTAGGTGCGGGCTTCGGCCGAAAACCGGGCGTGGTCGTGCGCGCCAACTTCGTGCAAAAGCCAAGCCCGGACATCGGCCGGCAGCGTTCGGTTCAGGCGGTAGCAGAGCAAATCCAGGCTCATATCGTCGGGCAGCTCGGCCTCGAAATGCGCCACCTGGTGCCGGGCGTGGACGCCGGTATCGGTGCGGCCCGAGCCAAGCGAGCGCACCGGTTGGCGCAGCACCTGGCTCAGGGCCCGGTCGAGCACGGCCTGCACGGTGAGTACGCCCGGCTGCACCTGCCAGCCGCAGTAGGCGGTGCCGTCGTAGGCGAAGTGAACGAAGTAGCGCATCAGTCCGCAAAAATACCGGGTTGAGCGTTTCTGATTGCTTGTCCGTAACCGGTACCCAGAAACAACCGCTTCGGGTCGGCGTATTCTCGGAAGCGAAAGGTTTTAGGGTGCGGACGTACCTTTAGGCTATGCGCGAAATCACGATTCAAGTCCCCGACGAGCTGTTCGGGCCGGTCAAGAAGCTGCTCCAGAACCTGCGCGGCGCCCAAATAACCCGCACCCGCAAGCTGGCCGACGCATCCCCGCCGCCCTTCACGGCCGAGCAACAGCTCTTCATTGACGAGTTGAAGCAGTCCTTGCGCGAGGCCGAGGCGTTTGAGCGCGGCGAGCTGGAGCTGCAGCCTTTCGCCGAGCACATCCGCGAGCTGCGGGCCGAGCAAGCGGCCGGGCAATGAGCTACCGGATTCTTCAAACTCCTGGTTTCGAACGGCAGTCGCGGCAGTTGGCCCGCCGCTACCGGTCCTGGCCCGACGACCTGCAAGCCTTACTTGAAAAGCTGACGGCTGACCCCCGGCAAGGTGATGCCCTGGGCCGCAGCTGCTACAAGGTGCGCCTGGGCATTGCCGCCAAAGGCAAGGGCAAAAGCGGTGGTGCCCGCGTCATCACGGTCGTCAAACAAGTCGGCGAGTACGTGCTGCTGCTGGCCGTGTACGACAAGAGCGACCGCGCTAACCTGGCTCCCGGCGAGCTGGAAGCTCTGCTCGCCGCCGCTGGCTTGGGCTAAATTAGAAATGGACAATTAAAAATGAAGGATTGACTCTGCGGTTATAGCAGAGTCAATCCTTCATTTTTAATTGTCCATTTCTAATTGACTACCGCGTCGCTGCCAGCGCTTCGGCCCCGCCCACGATTTCGAGAATCTCGGTCGTGATGGCCGCCTGCCGCGTCCGGTTGTACATCAGCTTCAGCGACTTGAGCAGCTCGCCGGCGTTGTCAGTGGCCTTGTCCATAGCCGTCATCCGCGCGCCGTGCTCCGAGGCATTGCTTTCGAGAATGGCCTTGTAAAGCTGAATTTTCAGGCTCTGCGGAATGAGGCTCTGAATAATTTCCTCCTTGCTCGGCTCGAAAATATAGTCCACGTTGGCCTCCGACGTAGCCGTAGCAGCCGGGGCGGCTTGCGGCACGAGCGGCAAGAGTTGCTCGGTCCGTACAATCTGAGTTGCCACGTTCTTGAACTCGTTGTACACGAGCACCACCTCGTCGTAAGTGCCGGCCACGAAGCCCTGCATGGCTTCTTCGGCCACTGCCCGCACCGTGTCGAACGAGAGCTGCGCGAAGACGTGGGTGTAGTTACCCACCGCCGTGCCGCGCCGCGTGTAATAGTCGTGCGCCTTCTTGCCAATCGCCATCACAGACACACTGCCCGGCGGCAAGTTCGCGTAACGCTCTTGAATCAGCGCGGCCACGCCCTTGAATACGTTCGAGTTGAACGCGCCCGCCAAGCCGCGGTCGGAGGTAACCGCCACGACCAGCGCCCGGCGCACCTCGCGCACCCGCCCAAAGTCGCTCACGACCTCGCCCTCGGGTATGGTGCGGGTCAGGTTTGCCAAAATCGCCGTCAGCCGCTGGGCGTAGGGCCGCATCCGCACGATGTTATCCTGAGCGCGCCGCAGCTTGGCCGCCGCCACCATCTTCATGGCTTTGGTGATTTGCTGGGTGCTCGACACCGACTGAATGCGCGAGCGTACTTCTTTGAGACTAGCCATTTAGCGTATTTAAATAATCAGTCTAGCTGCAACAGCGTTTTTAGCTGGGTATCGAGGGCGGATAATTCGGCCGGCGTAAGTCGTCCCAGCCGGCCTTTCGCCAGCGAACGGTCGAGCGTGGCCAGCTTGCTCGTCCGAGTCAGTGAAGGCCGACGCAGGCGGTTAGTCGAATTGGGAGTCAATGCCACGTCGGTCGGCTCCTGCCAGCTCAGCTGGGTGGTGATAAAACAAACGGTCAGGTCAAGGCTGGTTTCGGCCAACACGACGGACGGCCGCAGCTTGTGGCCGCTCAGGTCGGTGAAGGGAAAGGTAATGAGCACGATGTCACCCTTAGCCACCGTACACCTCCTGCAAATCAGCAACGGAATATAAATTCTCTTCAGTTGCCAGAAAATCAAATGTCTGGCTCTTCACGGCCAGCAAGCCAATGCCCGCCGTTAGCTGCTCTTCCTCGTGGCGCTTGCTGAGGAAGTCAGCGAAGGCGGAAATTTCTTCCGCCTTCGCCACCGGCAATTGCGCAATGACCTGAATAGTCCGCTCGATAATAGCTTGCTTGGTCATAATCGGGCACGTTGAAAAATGTGTTACTGCCAGTTAAGCTACGAAAAAGCAACCCCTACTTCAAAACTTTACGCCGCATAACCCGCCGCCACGTCCTTCGCCACTTGCCGCAGCGCGGTCGTCACGGAGTCGTCGAGCTTGCCGGCTTTAAGGGCCTTGAGCGCGTCGGGGAAGCGGGCGTTGAGCACTTGCGTGTACTCTTTCTCGAATTCGCGCACCCGGTTCACGGGTACGGTATCGAGTAGGCCGTTGGTCGACGCGTAAATGATGGCGACTTGGTCCTCCACTTTCACGGGCGAAAACTGGGGCTGCTTCAAAATCTCCAGGTTGCGACGGCCGCGCTCGATAGTGAGCTTGGTCGAGGCATCGAGGTCGGAGCCGAACTTGGCGAAAGCTTCCAGCTCGCGGAACTGGGCTTGGTCAAGCTTCAGCGTGCCGGCCACTTTCTTCATCGACTTAATCTGGGCGTTACCACCCACGCGCGATACCGAAATACCCACGTTGATAGCCGGACGCACTCCCGAGTTAAACAGGTTAGTTTCGAGGAAAATCTGGCCGTCCGTAATCGAAATCACATTGGTTGGGATGTAAGCTGATACGTCACCCGCCTGCGTCTCAATCAGGGGTAGGGCCGTCAGTGAGCCGCCGCCCTTCACCAAGTGCTTAATGCTGTCGGGCAGGTCGTTCATGTTCCGCGCAATCTCATCCGAAGCGTTGATTTTCGCGGCCCGCTCCAGCAAACGGCTGTGCAGGTAAAACACGTCGCCGGGATATGCCTCGCGGCCCGGAGGACGACGCAACAGCAGCGACACCTCGCGGTAAGCCACGGCCTGCTTGCTCAAGTCGTCATACACCACGAGCGCGGGACGACCCGTATCGCGGAAGAACTCACCGATGGCTGCACCCGTGAAGGGCGCGTAGAATTGCAGCGGCGCGGGGTCGGCGGCCGGTGCCGCTACCACTACCGTGTAATCCATGGCACCGCCTTTGGTCAGCGACTGCACCACTTGGGCGATGGTCGAAGCCTTTTGGCCGATGGCCACGTAAATGCAGAATACGGGCTCGCCACGGTCGAAGAACTCGCGCTGATTCAGGATGGTATCAATGGCCACGGCCGACTTACCAGTCTGGCGGTCGCCGATAATCAGCTCGCGCTGGCCCCGGCCAATCGGAATCATGGCATCAATCGACTTGATACCGGTTTGCATCGGCTCGGTTACCGGCTGACGGAAGATTACGCCGGGCGCTTTGCGCTCTAGGGGCATGTCATACAGCTCGCCCGTGATGGGGCCGCGACCGTCGATGGGGTTGCCGAGCGTGTTTACCACGCGGCCCACAATACCTTCACCCACTTTAATAGAGGCAATCTTGCGGGTGCGCTTCACCGTGGCACCTTCCTGAATACCGGAGTAGTCGCCGAGCAGTACGGCCCCTACGTTGTCTTCTTCGAGGTTGAGCACGAGACCTTGCAGGCCGTTTTCAAATTCAATCAGTTCGCCCGCCTGCGCTTTGCCCAGACCATAGATGCGCGCTACGCCGTCGCCAATCTGCAACACAGTGCCGACTTCTTCCAGCTCAGCTTCGGACTTAAAATTGGACAGTTGCTGCCGCAGGATTGCGGAGACTTCATCCGGACGTACTTCTGCCATTTTTTTGGGAATTAAGTAGTAGTTAGTTGTAAGTAGCTAGTAGCAAGTAATTGGTGTTCAGAAGGCATCGAAGTTTCCGTCGCAACGTCTACCTACTTATTACCTGGTACTTAATACTTAAAACCTTACAGTTTTGGTTGGTATGTATTCTCTTGCAGCGACGTACGCAGCTTGCGAAGGCTGGTACGCACGGAATCATCAATTTGATTGTCGCCCACCCGCAGCACGAAGCCGCCGATGAGCTCAGGGTCTACCTTCTCGGTGAGCTGCACGTCGGCGTGGCCGGTTTGCTGGGTTACCAGCTTGCGGATTTCCAGGCGCGAAACGGCCGTGAGCGGCGCGGCCGAAGTAACCTCGGCCGCCTGAATGCCGCGCAGGATGTTGTACTGCACCTGAAACTCAGTGCCCATGCTTTCGAGCGCGGACTCCCGGTTTTTTTGGGTCAGGATGCTGAAGAACCGCATGGTTACATCCGACACCTTGCCCTGAAAAATGGCAGTAAGGATAGCAAGCTTTTTATCATGCTTCACAATCGGGTTGCGCAGCAATAGGCGCAGCTCGCGGCTTTCGGTCATGGTCTTGCTTAGCAGGTCCATGTCCTGTTTCACCGCATCCAGGGTACCCATCTCTTGGCCTAAGTCGAGGAGCGACTTGGCGTAGCGGGCCGCTACTCGTTGGTCAGCCATATTGGTTTGGTTGTCAGTTGTTGGTGGCGAGTTGTTAAGCTGGTTATCAGCCATTAGCACAAACTAATAACTGACAACGAATAACGAACAACTAGTTAAGCTTAACGTCTTTCAAATACGAATCTACCAGCTGGGTCTGCGCGGCCGGGTCGGCCAGCTCGCGGCGCAGAATGCGCTCGGCAATGTCGAGCGACAGCTTGGCGGCGGTGTTTTTCACCTCGGCCAGGGCGGCGTTCTTTTCCTGCTGAATGGCTTCGCGGGCTTGCTGGATTATGCGGTTGGCTTCATCGGTAGCGCGGATTTTTTCCGTCTCGCGGTACTGGTTGGCCATCACGGCGGCTTCCTGCATCATGCGGTCACGCTCGAGGCGGGCATCGGTCAGCAGCTTTTCGTTGCCGGCTTTCAGCTGCTGCATTTCTATCTTGGCCTGGTCGGCCATGCGCAGGGCACCTTCGATGTTGTCTTCACGCTCTTTGAGCGCCAATAGAATCGGCTTCCAGGCAAACTTGGCCAGCAACGCCAGCACTAACAGGAAAATAACCAGTTGCCAGAAAATGAGGCCGAGTTCGGGGGATAAGAAAGCTGGCAGCATTGATACAGTATAGGTAAGGAAAATCGAGAAATTCGACTAATCGACTATTCAGATTAGGAGCAGGTAAGCCCGCCGCGCCAACTGCATAAGCAGCAGCGGGCGGCGGGCTTCCAACTACTTCCGGGCCTAGGGCCCGACAAAATATCCTAGAGCTTGGTCCAGATAAGCACGCAGACTACTACTGCGAACAGGCCCAGACCTTCAATCAGAGCGGCGGCAATAATCATAGCCGTCTGGATTTTGCCCGAAGCTTCCGGCTGACGGCCGATAGCATCCATGGCGCTACCGCCGATGCGGCCGATGCCCAGGCCCACGCCCAATGCCACCAAACCAGCACCAATACCGGCACCCATAACGGCCAAACCAGGACCGTAATTAGCTGCCATAGCAGCAACTTGCATCAACAAAGAAAGAAGCATAAAAAAAAGAAAAAGGGGGGAAGAGAAAAAGTTCGCCAGTCCCGCGGCGGGGGGGGGGGGATTGCCACGGTATGGCTGAAACAGCCAATGTGCCGGGCGGCAGCTGCGCCCGGCAATAAGTC
>JANXNW010000136.1 GCA_025353905.1 Hymenobacter sp. | reverse complement strand
ATCGAGCGTAGCATCAGTTGGCTAACCAATAACCGTAGACTGGCAAGGTGTTACGAACGAAAAACGGTCAATGAAGAATCCTTTATATTGCTAAGTAACATCCGCCGAATAGTCAAAATGTGCTAACTTAAACAGCCTCTTAGCAAAAGCTGGCCGACGGTGCTGAGCAACCCAAACCGGGCGGGCGGCGAAAAGCCGCCCGCCCGGGTCGCGCCCGATATTTGCGCCGCCCTTCCCAGCGCCTTTTCTATGCAAACCCCGCCCACCGCCCCGCACCTAGCCGAGTTTTCGCCCGAAGTGCTGGCTCAGCTACGCCGCCTGCAAGGCCGCTACGCCCACGACAACCAGGATTTGGCCGCCTACCTCGAAGGGTTGCTTCACGCGCGCTACGTCAATTACTGGGACTATATCGAGCTGGATACGCTGCTGAGTTTGCAGCGCCCACTCACCGATTTCCCGGACGAGAAAATCTTCATCGTCTATCACCAGATAACGGAGCTATACTTCAAGCTCTGCTTGCAGGAGTTCGAGCAGCTGGGTGATTTACAGCAGCCTACGCTCGATGAAGTAGTGCGCCGGCTGGGCCGCGTGAACCGCTATTTCGAGAACCTCATCGACTCGTTCGACGTGATGGTGGACGGCATGGACAAGCAGGAGTTTCTGGAATTTCGGCTGAGCCTGATGCCCGCTTCGGGCTTTCAGAGCGTGCAGTACCGGCTGATTGAGCTGGCGGCGACGGCCCTCGAGAACCTGGTGCCCGACGACCAGCGCCGCCTGCTCGGCGACGCGCCCACCCACGAGCAGTACCTGGGCTGCCTCTACTGGCACACCGGGGCGACGGTCGAGGCCACCGGGGCCAAAGCCCTGACGCTGGTCGAGTTCGAGCGCAAGTACACGCCCCAGCTCATCGCCCAGGCCCGTCACTACGACACCCGCAATGCCTGGGCCGTGGTGCAGCGCCTGCCCGAGCCTGAGCGCCAGGCCCCCGCCCTGCTGCGCGCCCTGCGCCAGCTCGACGTGAGCGTAAACGTAAACTGGCCCTTGATGCACTTCAAGTCGGCCGTGCGGTATCTGCAATCCAACCCCGACGACGTGGCCGCCACCGGCGGCACCAACTGGCGGCACTACCTGCCGCCGCGCTTCCAGCGCCGCATCTTCTATCCCCAGCTCTGGAGCGCCGAGGAGCTGGCGGAGTGGGGCAAAGGCTGGGTGGATAAGGTGTTGGGGCAGGGCGCGGGGTAGCTTCCCGAATTGGGAACATAAAGCGTATATTTGTGCCCAATGCGCATTTTGAGCAAAAGCACTTTGCGGGAGTTCTGGCTACGCTATCCGGCGGCTGAATTGCCGCTACGCGCCTGGCATAAGCAAGTGTTGGCCGCCAGTTGGAGCAGCCCCAACGACGTGAAAGCACTCTACGGAAACGCCAGCATCCTTGCCAATAACCGGGTTATCTTCAACATCAAGGGCAATGATTTTCGGCTGATTGCGCAAGTGAACTACGAGTTCTTTGTCGTCCGCATTCGCTTTATCGGTACCCACGCCGCTTACGACCACATTAACGCTGCCACTATATGAGCATTATCAAACCCATCCGCACCGAGGCAGACCACCACGCCGCGCTGGCCCGCGTCGATGTCCTTTTTGATACCAAGCCCGGCGACCCGAATGCAGACGAGTTTGAGGTTTTAATTACGCTCATCGAGGCTTACGAAGCCATCCACCACTCCATCCCGGACCCCGACCCCATCGAGTACATCAAGTACGTGATGGCCGAGCAGGGCTTGCGGCAGCGCGACCTGGCCGTGTGGTTGGGCGGCGAGAACCGGGTGAGCGAAGTGCTCAACCGCAAGCGCAAGCTCACGGCCAAGATGATGAAGGCGCTCCACGAAAACCTGGGTTTGTCGGCCGAGGTGCTGCTGCGAGCGGCTTGATTGTCTCTATGGAAGCAGCGAATGAGTTGTTAGCGTGGCTCCAACTGTGGTATTCAAGCCAGTGTGACGGTGATTGGGAGCATGGCTACGGGGTGAAAATAAATACAATTGACAATCCGGGGTGGTCGGTCGAAATTGATTTATCGAACACTTTGTTAGCCGACCTGTACATCGATTGGAAACTTACCGAAGCCTCACCACACGACTGGTGGGGATACTTCGTCAAAGACAGTGTTTACAGTGCAGCAGGTGACCCAACCAAACTAACGCTTCTACTGCATCACTTCAGAATTTTAGTTACTTCTCCAATATCTTGATTAGTCTAGCTACCCCGACCGAGCCGTTTGCCCTCGAAAAAGAACTGCGCCGCGTGCAGGCCCTGCTCAAGCTGGAGCAGGAAGAAGATGCCGCCCAGTTCAAGCTCAAAAACGCCAAAGCCAGCATCCAGGAGCGCCAGCAGCGTGGGCTGACCTGGTACCCGGTCACCATCGCCAGCGAGGATGTCGGCTTCGGCGGCAAGGTGGTGCTGGAGCTGGAGCGGCCCGCCGGGCAAGCCGGGCTGCACTTGTTTCAGGTGGGCAAGAACGCGGCCCTGTTTGGTAATATTCCGGGGCGCTCGGCCACCGAGCGGCCCACGCTGAGCGGGGTTATTACGAGCGTGCGGCGCAATAAACTATTGCTGGCCACCACCAAGGAGGACCTGCCCGATTGGGTGCGCGAGGGCGGTAAAAGCGGCTCGAAATTGGGCATCGACCTGACCTTTGACGAGGTGAGCTACCGCGAGATGGACTACGCCCTGGGCAAGGTCATGGGCGCACACTCCGACCGCCTGGCCGAGCTGCGCGACGTACTGCTCGGCGCGCGGCCCGCCCGGTTTCGGGCCGAGCGAAGCGACGATATTTTCTACCCTTCCCCGCTCAACGACTCGCAGCTAGCGGCCGTGCGCCACGTGCAAGCCGCGCAGGACGTGGCCATTATCCACGGGCCGCCGGGCACGGGCAAAACCACGACGCTCGTGCAGGCCATCCTGGAAACCATCCGGCGCGAGCGGCGGGTGCTGGTGTGCGCGCCCTCGAACACAGCCGTGGACCTCTTGACCGAAAAGCTGGCCGAGCGCGGCGTGAACGTCATTCGGATGGGCAACCCCTCGCGGGTGTCGGACTTGCTGCTCGAACACACGCTCGACGCGCAAGTGATGGCCCACAAGCGCTACGGCGAGTTGCGCTCGCTGCGCCAGACGGCCGAGCAGTACCGCGAGGAAGCCAGCCGCCACGTCCGTGATTTTACCTGGGAAGCCCGCGAAA
>JANXNW010000128.1 GCA_025353905.1 Hymenobacter sp. | reverse complement strand
GAGGACTTTGCCCCGCGCGATGTCGGCCGCTTCCAACTCCAAGGTGGGCGGGTCCACGTAGCCCGTGCCCCCGTCGTTGGTCGTCGGCGACCAGTGGGGCTGCGTTTTGCGCCACGCCTGGAAAGCGGGCTCCGCCTCCTGGCGGCGGCGCATCATCTGGCTGTAATTCTCATCCGACTGCTGCCCTATTTCCGCCGCTTGGTCCCCATCCCGAATCGGGTTTATCCAGGCCCCGCCCGCGGCCGTGGCCTCCCACTGGCGCCGCTGCGCGTTCTCGGCGCGTACCCGCGCCTGGTAGGCAATGCCGGGGTGGGGCACCGGAAACCTGATGCCCCGCGCCTGGAGCAGGGCGATGACCTGCTCGTTGCCGCGGTCCATCGCCTCGGGCAACTCGTGGCGCACGTTCTGCACCTCAAAAGCCACCGTGCCGCCATGCGTACCAGTTTTGTGAATGTCGGCTCCGCGCTTAATCAAATAAATAAGCTGCTCATACTCGTTAAGTCGCGCCAATTTTACCAGCAAAGGGTCGCCAAACTCGCCAATCGCGTTGATGTCGGCCCCGCGGTCCAGTAACAAGCGCATCTGGTCGTAGCGGTCGTGGTTGGTGGCCTCGAAAATAGCGGGGCTGCGGCCAAAGTGACTGTTGGGGTCGCCGCCGTGGTCGAGCAGGATGGTGAGCAGCTCCGTGTCGTCGCCCCCGGCCGCCATCGCCACCGGCTGCACCGGCACCTTTTCGGCGCTCAGCTCCGTTTCCAAGTTCGGGTTGGCCCCGTGTTTTAGCAGAGCCCGCATGGCGTTTTTGCTGCGGTTGCGCAGGGCCAGCATCAGCAGGCTCATGCCCTTGGCCCCCACCGCGTCCGGGCTCACGTGGGTCGCGGCCAAGGCTTTCACCACGCCTTCCGCGTCGTCGTGCTCGCAGGCTTTTGCCACTGTCAGGGCGGGGCCGGTGAAATAATCGGCGGCGGCGGCGGGATGTAGAGGCAGCATAGAACAACGCGCGCAAGTAAGAAAAAGGAAGACAAGCAGCCAACGGGCCGGGCCGGGCCGGGCCGGCGGGTCAAACGGGTCAGTAAGGGGGCGGAGGCTTTTCATTCCGGGCGGTCGGTGAACTGGCGCAGGCGGGCGGTGTCTGCGTCCTTCTGCCGCTCGATGGCCTCCACCATGGGCGGAATCGAGTGCCCGGCCACATCCACGCCCGGCAGCCGGTCGTGGGTCTGCGAGTCGAGCAGCTGGCGCGTGCCGATGGCCTGGGGCATGACCAGCGGGCTGTCGATGTAGGGCGCGACCGGACTCGCTATAGGACCCATCGGCCAGGTCAGCGCCTTGACCCCGAGCTTGGCCGCCCCCTTCACCAGGCCCGGATTATCCTGGTTCCAGTTGAGCGGGTCGTTGTCGGCAAAATAAGCTTGAATCTTAGGCACGTTGGCCGCGTACTGCGCCGGCTGGATGCCCGCCCGCTCCATTGAAAACTGGTGCAAGCCGGCTGAATTGAAAGTGTACGCGTTGCTACCCGTTATCAGGGCTGCCAGCGAGGCTTCAGCCCCGCCCAGCGAGTGGCCACAAATGTCGAAGGGCTGCCCTTTAAGGTCGTCCGCCTGTACTCGAAGCGCAATGTCTTTTGTCTGCTTGAAAGCATCCGTGTAGAGGCCAATTCCCTGCTTTCCATCGGTTTTGGCATCTTTTATTAATTCGGCCATGGCGGCCGGGTCGGCATCGGTGCCCCGGAAAGCCAGCACATTTTGTGGGGGAGTCTGATAGGTGCTCTGGTAGAGCACGGCCATAAAGCCGCTTGCTTCGCCCTTATAAATTTTCTTCACTATCCAACCCTCGGGTGTATCCATCGGGATAGGTTTCCCCGCCGCGTCCAGCATGACCTTGCCTGCCGCGTCTTTCAGCGGTGACCGCACGGCGGCGTAAGTGCCGTTGGGTAGTTTCTGGAGGTCATTAAAATACGAGTCGTCGGCGAGCTTAGCGTGCTCCACGGCAAAATTGTTGCGGGCGAGCCGGTCGTTGGCCGCCTGCAGCGGGGTCAGGTCTTCGGGCCGGGGCACCGGCCCGGCCGCGCGCAGGGCACCGGCGGCCCGCCCGCCCGGGGCCACGCGGGTGGCATCGGCCGCGGCCGCGGTGTCGGGGTGCAGAGCGGCGAGCCGCCGCTGGGTTTCGCGGTCGAGCTTGGCCTGCGAATCGGCCAGCAGCCGCATACGCACCTCGTAGCGCTGCCGCTTGCTGAGCGGGGGCGGGGTGAGCGGGTCGGGGGCCAGCAGCTGGGCCGGCAGGTAGGCGTACTCGCGGGGGGCCGGGGCCACGTAGCGCCGGCTGGGGCCGCCAGGGGTGAGCGTGAGCTGCGGGGAGATAATGGTAACCTGGCAGGTGTACGCGCCGCTCAGCAAATCGCCGCTCATAAATTCCTCTTGGTAGCCCACGCAGTGGCCGACCTCCCAGGCCAGCGTTTCGAGCGCCGAGCGCTGGATGGCATCGTAAAAGGTGATGTGGCCCGCCAGCGGCATGTGGGCCGCCGCCCCCCAGTGTTCCAAAAAGCAGTCCTCGGGCACGTCGAGCGTCAGGTGTACCCGCCCGTGGCGCACTTTTTCATTGACCCGGCCCCGCGAGTCGGTGCCCTGGGTAAACCCGTATGCGCACGTGCGCAGCGGGTAGGTGTGGCCCCCCACTTCGAGTTCTGCGTAAAAGGAAGCCATAGCTAGCGAGAGATGGGAGGAGCAATTGGGACAAGAGCAAATATAAGCACAGCCCAACCACCTGGCTAACATCAAGCTGGGCATTGAGGTGCTGGGCGCGGCATACTCGCGCGGGGCATCGGGGCCGTGGCGGGGCAGCTGCTGCGGGCGCTGTGGGAGCGGCGCGCCACCCTCCCTCATCTCTCCTCCCTGATTCCTAATCTTGTCCGTGCCCGCGCTACATCCTCCGGCGTGTCGATGCCGAACGCATCCAACTCGGTAACAGTAGTTTGAATAGAGAAGCCGGCTTCGAGCCAGCGAAGTTGTTCCAGGCTTTCGGCCAGCTCCAGGGGCGATGGCGGCAGCTGAGTGAGCTGGCGCAATACGGCGGGCTGGTAGGCGTAGAGGCCCAAGTGGCGGAAGTAGCGGTGGTGCGCCAGCCACTCTTCGGGCGGGTGCTGGCGCTGGTAGGGCAGGGGGTGGCGGCTGAAATAGAGCGCCCGGCCGGCATAGTCAATAACTACTTTGGGCAGGTGCGGGCTGAACAATTCTTCGTCCGTGCGCACGGGTTTGATAAGCGTGGCAATGGCGGGCGCCGGGTGTTGGCTAAACAAATCCACAAGTGCGTTAATCTGGCGTGGGTCGATGAACGGCTCGTCGCCCTGAATATTGACGATGCACTGACAGTCGGCGGGCGCGCCGAGCAGCTCGAACGCTTCCCACACGCGGTCGGTGCCGCTGGGATGGTCGGCGCGGGTGAGCACGGCCTCGCCGCCAAAGCCGCGCACATGGTCGAGGATACGCTCGTCGTCGGTGGCGACGACTACGCGGGTGAGGTTGGCCAACTGAGCTTGACGCACGACCCGCTCAATCATGCTCAGGCCGCCTAGGTCCACGAGCGGCTTGCCGGGCAGGCGGGTCGAGGCGTAGCGGGCAGGAATGATGCCGAGGACCATTGTTCAAATTATGAATTATGAATTATGAATTCGAGCTTCTACGAACCCTCTGCGGAGCTTCTACACCGTCTGCGGTGAAAAAAGTAATTCGCGCTCCCGTGCGGCTGGCGACTTGTAGCTCCGGCGCACGAGAAAGCCCAAAACTAGCGTTGGCCGACGCACAGGTAGTTACTTTGCCCTCGCCAATACTGCCGCGCCTTGTCGCATGGGCGGGCTTCCGGCGTGTTTCTGCTCCTTTTACTGCTGATGACCTTGCTCGCTTCTCTGCTGCTGCTCAACGCCTTGTGCGCTGCGCCCTTGCCGCGCGCCACCCCGGCCCCGGCCGATTCTATTGGCCAAGTCACGCGCGGCGGGCAGCGCTTGGTGCGCCACCGCGTCGAGCCGCGCGAAACGCTCTCGGCCCTGTCCCGGCGCTACCACGTGTCGGTGGCCCAGATTACGGCCGCCAATCCGCAAATCACGGCGGGCCTCGGCATCGGTGAGATAGTGCTCGTGCCCCGGCCCGGCCCAGCGGGCGCGGTAAGCACTCCGGCTAAAATTGCCGCCGCACCGGTTAAAACCGCGACCGTTGGCCCGGCGCCGGCCCGCTACACGGTGGCGAAGGGCGAAACCGTGTTCGGCATCGCGCGCCGCTTCGGCCTGGCCCCGGCCGAGCTGATTCAGCTCAACAGCTTGCCGGCTGGCGGCAGCGTTCGCGTGGGTCAGGAGCTGCTGCTGCGCGCCGCCGAAACCGCTACCGCCCCGCCGGTCACCGCGCCCAAACCCGCAGCAGAGACAACCGCTTCGGCCCCCCGCCCGACGCCGGCCGCGCCCAAACCCGCTGAAGCCGCCGCCGCGCCCGCCATCAACCCAGACAAGCCCGCCCAGGTGGCAACCGTAACGCCCGCCGTGCCGGCACCGCCCCGCGACCGGGATGCGCCCGTGGCACCGCCCACCGATTCGGCCGACGACAAGCCCGCCCCCACCCGCGCCGCCGAGCTGGTCGGCCGCAAGGTCGAAACCGGCATCGCCGGCACCATTGTCGGCACGGGCACCGACAAGTATCTGGCGCTGCACAAAACGGCTCCCGTGGGCACCATCATGGAAGTCAAAAACCAGATGAACGGCCAAACGGTCTATGTGCGCGTCATCGGGGCCTTGCCCGAAACGGGCGAAAACCAGAACGTGCTGGTGCGCC
Source organism: Hymenobacter sp. (assembly GCA_025353905.1). Classification (GTDB taxonomy): domain Bacteria; phylum Bacteroidota; class Bacteroidia; order Cytophagales; family Hymenobacteraceae; genus Hymenobacter. The sequence goes on along the minus strand of JANXNW010000128.1, from coordinate 467 downwards.
TCTCGCCCCGCGCCCTGCAAAAGCTCGGCACCCGCGACGGCAAGTTTCGGGTCGAGACGAGCTATGTGCCCTGAGCACGGATTAGCACGGATTTTAGCGGATTACACGGATTTTGTGGACGGAGCGCTTGGGCAACTGGGTAATTAAATAGGCTCCGACAAATTTTAACAGCAAAGCCGTAAATAGAAGTAGTCGTCCACAAAATTCGTGAAATCCGACCCAATTCGACGAATCCGTGATTTGCTCGATGAGCGCGTAGCCCGCTACAACCAGCCCGCCTTTATCGCGGCCGACCCCATCAGCCTGCCGCATCGGTTCAGTTTGCGGCAGGACATTGAAATCAGCGGGCTGTTCGCGGCCCTGCTCGCCTGGGGGCAGCGGCCGACGATTCTCAAGAAAACCAGCGAGCTGCTGGCCCGCATGGACGACGCGCCGCACCAGTTCATCACCCAGCACCAGGACGCGGA
>JANXNW010000094.1 GCA_025353905.1 Hymenobacter sp. | reverse complement strand
TGGTCGCGCTGGGGGGCATCCTCGCGCATCAAGCACAAGTAAGAGACAGCAAAGGCCCATTCTTCATCTGACACATCACTGGGGTAACTTCGCGTAGCAGTCATACCTCAAATTTACTCCCAAGTGCATAACAGGCTCTAGTTACGCCTGCCTAGCTTGCCCCCGTGAACGTCTCTTTGCTCATCGCCAAGCGCTATTTTTTCTCCAAGAAGAAGCGCAACATCATCACCATCATCTCCAACATTTCGATGGTGGGCGTGGCCGTGGGCACGGGCGCGCTCATCATCGTGCTCTCGGTGTTCAACGGGCTGGAAGACCTCGTGCGCTCGCTCTACGGCAAGTCCGACCCGAGCCTGGTTATCGCCCCGGCCCAGGGCAAGTCGTTTCGGGCCGACGCGCCGCTGCTGGCCCAAGTGCAGCAAACGCCGGGCGTGGCCCTGCTCACCGAAGTCATCGAGGACAATGCCCTGCTCCAGTACCACGACCGGCAAATGGTGGTCAAGCTGCGCGGACTGTCGGATAATTACTTCGGGCAGATTCCGATTGACTCGGCCATCCGGGCCGGCGACCACCGGCTGCGCCGCGGCGAGCGCGAGTACGCCCTCGTTGGCGAGGGGGTGCAGCAGCAGCTCGGCATCGCCCTCGACAACCGCCTGGCCCCGCTACGGCTGCTGTATCCGCGCCAGGAGCCGGGCCGCAAAACGCTCAGTCTCAACCCCGAAAAAGCCTTCACCGAAGAAAGCATTCTCGCCGGCGGCTTTTTCCAGTTGGAGCAGAGCCTGGATAATGCGTACATGTTCGTGCCGCTGAGCTTCGCCCGGCGGCTGCTCGGCTACGACGGCCGCTGCACGGCCCTCTACGTGCGGGTGGGCGGCAGCTTCAAAGTAAAAGACGTAAAGCAAGCTTTGCGTGAACGTCTTGGCCCGGCCTTCACCGTGCTCGACTCCGACGAGCAGCACGTGAGCCTGCTGCGGGCCATCAAGATTGAGAAGCTGTTCGTGTTCATCACCTTCGCCTTCATCCTGCTCATCGCCTCGCTCAATATTTTCTTTTCGCTCTCGATGCTCGTCATCGACAAGAAAAAGGACATTGCCGTGCTGCTGGCCCTGGGCGCGGGCGAAACGACCGTGCGCCGGGCGTTTCTGCTGGTGGGGGCCATCGTGGCGTTCGTCGGGGCCACGGTGGGGCTGGTGCTGGGCATCGGCATCTGCCTGATTCAGTTCTACTTTCACATCGTACCGATGGGCATGAGCACGTCCGTCATCAGCTGGTACCCGGTGAAGATGCAAGCCTCGGATATTTTCTTCATCGCCCTGGCCATCATCGCCATCACGCTGGCCGTAAGCATTCGCCCCGCCCGGCAGGCGGGGCAAATGGACGTGCGAGAGAACCTGTGATTCAATGAACAATGAGCAATTCTCGTCTGCCCGTTCGAGCGAGGCGAAACATTGGTGTTTGTTTAGCGTGTCCGACGCGCTTAACCAGTGAGGCTGCTTCGCTGCGCTCGTAATGACCAAACGGGGCGGACGAGAACTGCTCATTGTTCATTGCTCATTGATAATTGACGTAGTAGCCTAACTTGCGCGTTCTCGTGCTCGGCTATGACTGTTTCTACGGCGCAACCTTTTCAGCTCGTTTACTCGCTTTTCGCCCACGAGTACCTGGGGCACTTGTTTACGGCGCACGTGGTGCAGCTCGGGCCGGGCGGACGGCTCACTTTGCAGCACCAAACGGTGTCGGCGCGCAACGCGCCCGAGTTTGCGGCCGGCCTGCTGCCCGATGACTATGAGCTGATTGCGCTCTGCGACCAGCTTCAGCAGGAGGCCGTGCTGAAGGAGTTCTGGCCGCGCAAGATTTCGGCGGCTGATTTTTTTCTCAAGACCTACAACCCCGAAAAAGGCGACAAGCCCTTGCAGGAAGCCATCGCGCGCTACGTGCAGAACCGGCTGGGGCGGCTGCTGGCGGGCCTGGCCGGCAAGCAGGTGTTCGTGATGGGGCGCGACGGCGAGCCGACCTGGCGGGCGCTGGCCCTGGCCCCGGCGGCGGCTTCGGTGCTGTTTCACTTCCGGCGGGGCGACGAGGGCACGCACTACTTCCCGACCATCCAATACCAGCAGCAACGGCTTGATTTTCAGTTCAAGAACGCCGCGCTCGTGTGTCAGCAGCCGGCCTGGCTACTGGTCGAGGACGTGCTCTACCACTTCCGCCACGACGTGGACGGGCGTAAGCTGCTGCCGTTTCTGAGCAAGAAATTCGTGGTCGTGCCGCGGGCCGTCGAGCGGAGCTACTTCCAAAAGTTCGTGGCCCCACTCATGGAGTCGTTCGATGTCCACGCGCGCGGCTTCGACATTCGGACCGAGCGCTACCTGGCGCGGCCCCAGCTGCTGTTTTCGGACGTGCCGCCCGCTCCGGCGGCCGGCGCGAATGGCAGCAGCGGCAGCAACGGCGCTGCTGGCAGCACCAACGGTGCGGCAACCGCCGTGCCCGTCCGGCCGCCCGGCCCACCCCGGCGGGGCCGGGTGCCGCTGCCTAAACCCATCCCGGTGCCCAGCATTAATGGCGAGCCAGCGCTTTATTTCAGTCTGCGCTTTCGCTACGGGGCCTACGAGCTGCCCCCGACCCCGGCCCGCGTCCTGAGCGTGCAGCTCGAAGACGATGCCGACGGCACGTCCTACGTGTTTCGCCGCCTGTTGCGCTCGGCCGCCGACGAAGCCGCCCGCGCCGTCGAGCTGCGCCAGCGCGGCCTGCCCCTTGATGCCGACGGCCACGCGGCCCTGCCCAAAGCCGAGGCATTCCGGTGGCTGCACGAGCACGCCCCGGCCCTGGCCGAGCTGGGCTTCGCGGTGCGCGGCGCGGCAACGGCCCGCGAGGATTATTTCATCGGGCCAGTGCGGGTGGAAGTCGGCATCGCCGAGCGCGGCGACTGGTTCGACGTGCGCGGCACGGTCTGGTTCGGCGAGTACGAGGTGCCGTTCATGCGGCTGCGGCCCTACATTTTGCAGCGCCGACGCGAGTACCGCCTGCCCAACGGGCAGGTCGCGTTTATCCCCGAGGAATGGTTTACGGACTACCTGGAGCTGTTTGCTTTCGCCGAAGAAACTGACGGGCAGCCGCTGGCCCTGCGCCGGCACCACCTGGCTCTGGTGGCCGGCCTCGAAGCCGACAGCCTGGCCACCGTCACGCTCACGCACCGCCTGGAGTTGCTGCGCAACCAGGATGCCACGACCGCCCCCGAGAACCGGCCGCTGCCGGTGGGCTTCAAGGGCACCTTGCGGCCCTATCAGCAGGCGGGCTACAACTGGCTGCGCTGGGCGCAAGACTACCAGCTGGGCGGCTGTCTAGCCGACGAGATGGGACTCGGCAAAAGTGTCCAAACGCTTGTTACGCTGCAAGATAGAAGCGAGAGCGGCGGGGCGCAAGGCGCGGCTTCGCTGCTGGTGCTGCCCACCTCGCTGGTGCACAACTGGATAAACGAGGCCCGCAAGTTCACGCCCGGCCTGCGGCTGCTGGCCTACACGGGCACCTACCGGGTCAAGGATACGGCTCAGTTTGCCGATTACGACGTGGTGCTGACCAGCTACGGCATCGTGCGGCTCGACACCGACTTGCTGGCCGGCTACCAGTTCGACTACGTGATTCTGGACGAGAGCCAGGCCATCAAAAACCCGGCTTCGACCACGGCCCAGGCGGTGCGGCGGCTGCGGGCGCGCCACCGGCTGATTCTGACGGGCACGCCCGTGGAGAACTCGACCATGGATTTGTGGTCGCAGATGTCGTTCATCAACCCTGGTTTGCTGGGCAGCCAGGCGTTTTTTCGGAAGGAATTCGTGCGGCCCATCGAGCAGAACCGCGACGAGAGCCGCACCCGTAAGCTGCACGCGCTCATCAAGCCGTTCGTGCTGCGGCGGCAGAAAGCGCAGGTAGCCAGCGAGCTGCCCGCCAAAACCGAGCACCTCAGCTACTGCCCGCTCACCGAGGAGCAGCAGCACCTTTACGAAGAAACCAAGAGCTTTTACCGCAATAAAATCCTCGAAAGTCTCGACGGCCACCAGCCCGCCCCGGCTGGCGGCCCCCAGCTGCTGCTGCTGCAAGGCCTGACCCGCCTGCGCCAAATCGCCTCGCACCCGCGCCTGGCCGACGCGAGCTACCCAGGCGAGAGCGGCAAGCTGCGCGAGGTGCTGCGGATGCTGCGCTCGGTAGTTAGCGAAGGTCACAAGGTACTCGTGTTCAGCCAATTTGTGCAGCACCTGGCCCTGGTACGCGCTGGCCTCGACGAGCGCGAGCTGCCCTACGCCTACCTCGACGGCCACACCCGCGACCGCCCCGCCGAAGTGGCCCGCTTCCAGGACACGCCCGAGCTGCAAATCTTCCTCATCAGCCTCAAAGCCGGCGGCGTGGGCCTCAACCTCACGGCCGCCGACTACGT
>JANXNW010000084.1 GCA_025353905.1 Hymenobacter sp. | reverse complement strand
TCTGAACGGGCCACCAAGGAGCGGATTATCGCCGTGCATCTGCGGGCCTACGCCCGCCGCTACCACATCATCAGCTACGAGGTCTTTGACGGCTTCGTACCGGCCCTACCGGCTCCGCTGGTGGGCTAGTCGGATAAGATTCTGAAGGCAGTGGGGAAGTGCAAAAAGTCCCTCGCTTGTCTTGGTTTCATCCCTTAACATAAGATTGGTTGTCGGACCAGTCCCGGAATCGCCCCGTTTCATCCGGCCCGCGCGGGCAACTGCTGCCGTGGTATTTTTCCCCGCCCCGCTGGGTGATTCAGAACAAAAGACGGGTCTGGGTTAGCCCCTGCCGGTGCAGCAGAAAGCAGGCCCGACAAAGCAGCTTCGGCAAGCTCTCGGCCTGCTTGCGGTCCATGATTCCGCGCTCCGACCTCCCACACTGCTCGCAACAAGCGCGATTTTCTCCGTGCTGAGGGGCAAGCGGGTCCGCTGCGGTATGCACCTGGTTATGACAGGGCCGGCAGATAAGCGTAACTATTCCAGCCTCTATCAGCTCAGCAGCAGCAGTATCATATAAACGTCCATGATAGTGGTAGCTTAGGTGATGAATATCCCACAAGGGGCCGCTAGTGCCGATGGGCAGCTGACAGTACTGGCAAACGCCCAAGAAGTGCGCGTATACAACCGGCCGGTTTGCCTGGTGCCAGGCGCGTCGTTTCTCTTTGATAAGCATGAGTGTACGTTAGTCCCGTCCCCAGTCGTTGCTGCGTCCTCGTTCCCACTCCCGGTCAAGACGGGTCGGCCTCCTGGTCGAATGTCGCCCTGGGGTAAGCCCCTAAAAAAAGCCCGACGCGCGAACGTCAGGCTTTTTTGCCCAAAGCGCCAACTCTGGGGCTTGAATGGAAAATACCCCGCAAGGGTAAGCGAAGATAAGCCCGCGCGAACCTATCGCTCGTACCCGGCGCTTTTTCCCCGGTCGCGTTCCCACTCTCGGTCGAAACGCGCCTGGTTGGCCCCCAGCCGCTCGTTCACTACCTCCTCTAGTGGCCGGCCCCCTGGTCGGATGTCAGCCACACCGAACTCATTTTCGCTGCCCTTTAGCGCGAATCGGCGTTTAGCGTCCACTATCCAAACATCAACCCCAGTCTGGTTGAGTGCTTTTTCCAGGTGCTCACGCTGATAAATATGGGGGTTGATTTGCAGGATGCGCTCGACGGTTCGTTCAATCTGCTGGCGTTCGTTTTCCCTAACAAGGGGCTTTTGCCGCTCTCTCTCAGCTGCTTCTTCCACCTGCTTTCGTATGCTCTCAGCTGCTGCGTTGGCCAGGCGTAGGCGCTCTTGCTCGGCCGCCTCGCGCGCCAGTCGGGCCTGCTCCGTGGCCACCCGCTCAGTTTCGCGCTTTTCCTCAGCTTGGCGGTTGAGTTCGGCGGCCTGGGCCTGGGCCTGCTGCGCGGTCAGCTCATCCAAGCGAGTAGCCCCGCCGCGGTACCCTCTCAGTTTCGTTTCTGCCTCGTCCTGGCTCTCTTGAGCGGTTTTGAGTCCTCCGTACCGAATTTCAGCTACCTGGGCGTAATCGCCGGTACGCTCGGCCTGGTCGGCTTGCTTGGTGAGCTGCTCGAGCTGCGCCCGACCGGCCACTACGCGCTCGGTGGCCACGTCGAGCAACCGATGGCCCCGCTCCACAAACTTTTTTCCGGGTTGCTCACCCCCTGCTACGCGCATGGCTACGTCGTCCACCTTCGCCTGCTCAGCTTGGAACTTCGCATAATTAGCCTCTTTCAGCCTCTCTGACGTGAGCAACTGCTTTTGGAGTACCCGAACCTGGTCTTTGGCTGACGCGCTCTCCTGAGCCAGATTATGAGCCTTCTCGGCCCGTTGGTTGGCCGCCTCGACCTGGGCGCGAGCCTGCTCGTTCACCTGGGCGCTAGTTCTGGCCTCCCATTCGCTCAAATTGAGCACGTCCTTCGCACCTGGCCGCTTGACCTGCACGTCCTGGTACGAACTAGCTGGCCCCAGTTGCGCGCCCAGCTCCACCGCAGTCTGTCCCTGCTGCGCGTACATCTGCTTCATATCGCGGTGTTCCGCCTGGCTGTGCTCCACTCCCCGGCTCAGGCCGTGCGGCTTCATCGCCTCGGCGAAATTGGTCTGATAAGCCCGCAACGTGGCTGGATTGAACACGTCCCGCGCCGAAAGCCGGTTGTCTGGCGTGATGGGCACGACGAGCGCGTGAATGTGTGGCGACTTCTCATCTTGCTGAATTTGAAGCCCAATCAGGTTTTTCTCCCCAAACGTCGCGGTTAAGTAAGTCCTGATGTCCTTCATCCACTGGCTGTCTTGCATATCGACAGCCCGCCCCCGCTCATCGCGCTGGAAGAATTCCGGGCTGGCCGTGAGCACGATTTCCACGCACCGAACCGCGTCTTTCCGCCGGATGGTGATGCCGGCTTCCGCGATGCGCTCCTCGGCCAGCTCCCAATAGTTACGCTCCTGGGGGTTCACGAACTCGACGTTTGGGTGAGCCGGCTGCGCGTCCGCGTTGAGCACGGGGTACTGACGGTAGTTGTGCGCGGTCGCCTTCGTGGCCTGGTCCTGGCTCGTGATTTTGGCGTGGCGCAAAATGGCATAGGCCATGAGCAGAGGGGAAAAAAGGCAGGGGGGAAAAAGGTAGGGGCCGCTCCCGAAGGGCGCACGGCATAGAAAAAGTGTATGAGCGAAGCGATATATACTTTTTCTATGCATCGTGTGTGATACACTAAACGAGCCGACCCCCACCCGTCCCCAAACCCTATCCCGACCACAAGCTACGACCCTGCCCCTGAACTACCAAATCAGCCCCTGATTTTCCTCCTCGCCCAGTTGCGCTCCTTGCCCACTGCTCTCCCCTCTGCCTGCTTCCTCGACCTTACCCCCGACTGCTCAACCTGGCCACCTCACCCCTTTGCCCAGTTGCTTTCCATCTCGTCTGTCCTGAGCTACTTCCCTGGTCATTTCTCAGTTGCCCTCTCTGGCCACTCCTCCGGTCACCTCGCTACCTCCCCTAGTTGCTCCCTGTTTCATCCGCCTTAAACCACTTACCCGGCTATATTTCTGTCCCTGTCCGATTGTTTTATTTGGTCATTTTCTGACTTGCTTCTCCGACTTCATCCCTGTTACCTTCTCTTTCACCTCGCTCCTTTCCTCAGTCGTTACCCTGTTTTGTTTAATCCGTCTTAAATTATTCGCCCAGTTAGTTTGCAATTTTCTCCTGTGCCACCTTCAGCCTCTGTGGTACATTCAGACTACTTACCTACTGCCTCATCTGCTTCTACTTAGCGTCTCTTGTACCTATATAGGTACACGAAAAGCCGTTTTTCCCTGTCAAGTCTGGCCTTAGCATTTGATAGTATAAGCTCGTCCTTTTTGTACCATATTATGCTACTTATCAATTACATGCACTTTGTACTATTCTCGCAACTTCTTGTTGATTAAGGTTTTGCTTGTTCTTGTTTGCTTATCTCGTTTTCCTTATCAGAAGTCGTCATTCCGCCTTAAAAACCGAATTTTTCCTCGCGCGAAGCAACATGTTGATTATTTGTATTATTTGTATTATTTGAGAGTCTCATAACTTACTGACTAACAATAAATTATGAGGGTTAAAAACGGCTTTTCGTGCACGAATTACGGCTTTTCGTGCATTTAAGAACGGCTTTTAGTGTATGAAAAACTGTAGTACAAAACGGTAGTCGTTATTAGATGGCGTTTTCATCGTATAATTGCCCTTCAATCAACTAGCTATCTCTCAAAAATGGATAATAAGACAGAGGTACGGCAACACAATGCTCTGACTAACGCTCGCTACGAGTACACTGAGCTTCAGTTGGACTTGTTTTTTTTCCTCCTCTCCAAGCTCAAGAAGGACGGCATTAGCAGCATTTATCAGCTTAATATCAAAGAGTTATCTGCTTTAACTGGGAAAAAATACAACCGTACCTACCTCTACAAAGCCACGGCTGATATGGGGTCGCGGATGTTTGAGGTTTTGACAGAGAAGAGCTATCAGCAGGTTTGGATGTTCCAGAGCGTTACATATCATCTGGGACAAGGAATCATCGATGTCAAGCTTACAGATGGTATCACCCCCTACTTATTTGAACTCAAGGATAATTACACTTCTTTCGAGTTAGCCTCTGCCTTACGCCTCACTAGCAAATATGCCAAGCGCATTTATCAACTGTGCTCTCAATGGAAGGACCGAGGTGAAACCAAGAAGTATGATATTCAGGATTTTAAAAGAATGCTCGGCTTGGTCGACGCAGTAGGTGCAGATAAGACGGAGAGAATCAGCGATTTAAAAAGCAAAGTATTGGACATCGCCGTGAAGCAAATAAGCGAGCACACCAACTTGCGTATCAGCTACAAGCTGGAAAAAGCAGGCCGTAGCTTCCAAAGTGTCGTCTTCACAGTCAAGCCACAAGCTATAGCTGAGAACATCCCTTTCGACATAATGACCACGGATGAGCCACAGCCAATCGTGGGCATTTCTCAGACCCAGCTCAATAATGCCGCTCGCATCCTCGACGAGCTGCGCATCATGGATGCCAAGCACCGGCAGACCATCCTAGCCAGTGCAACCCACATTGCTGAGGTAAACCGCTACAACCACGACCTGAAAACGGGTAAGGTCAAAGCCACTCGTAACCCTGGAGGGCTACTACTCGTGCGCCTGGGCTTGGTCGTTGCAAAGACCACCAAAAATGGCTTGAGTTAGCTCCCGCTTCAAGCACCGTCTTCGCTTTCTTCATCTACTGGGACGGGCTTGTCGCTATCGGCAAATCTATCCAGGTACTCGGTGAGCGCCTGGTTCAGTATCCACGTCAAGTTCGCTTTGGGGCCGCGGCGCCAATAACTCAATTGACGCATTCGATGGTTATTGGAGCCACTCAGGTTAAACGTCATTTTGTGGCCTGCTGACGGCACTTGGTCGGTGGGTCCAACCTCTTGGTTCAGAGGGGCCCCTTTCGTCGCCTGACGGGGCACCTGCTGGCCTGGTGGCTGAGGAGGTCGCGGGGGGGCGTTGCGTAGCAAGTCGTCTAAGTCACGTGCGGGACCAGTACGAGGGCTGGGAGGAGTGGAAGACTTAGCCATCAGGTGGTGGAGTAAAGGGTAGAGAGCGGACGGGTGTCAAGTAAGTGCAGCAGCTCATCGGTTAAAGCCCGATAGTCGAGTACTCCCACCGACTCGGGGGCTTGAGTTTGAGCCGGCACCGCGTACCGCTGGGCGGTACCCAGGGCCTGGTTGTCACGTACCCCGGACAGTACCTGACCCGCAAATAGTTGTTTGGCGGCCGCGACGATGTCTTGGTGGAGTCGACTGGGCTTGTTGGCATTGAAGCGAGTAAAGAATACTCCAGCGAAATGCAGCGTCGGATTCATCGTTTCCTTGACCCGGTCCGCCAGCCCGACGAGCCGCTTTACGCCGTCGAGCGAGAAGCGCTCGGGCAGACTCGGTATCAGGTAATAGTCCGCCGCGCACAGGGCCAGCAGCGTCTCCGTATCGAGCGAGGGTGGACAATCGAGCAGCGCGTAGTCAAACCCGCCGGCTTCCTTCATTAGCACATCGCGCAACACGTTGCGGTAGTCCTCACGCTGCTCAGGCAGTTGTTTGGCATAGGCACGTAGCTCAGGCCCTGTACCCAGTAGCCAGAGCGTGCCCAGAGCAGTAGGAACGACAGCCTCTAGCAACCCTCCACCGGCGACGAGTACCTGGCCCGTCGAAGCTGGCAAGTCCTCTTTCGTGAGCGCGGCCGTCGCGTTGCCTTGTGGGTCTAAATCTATCAGCAGCACCTGGTAGCCGCGACTGGCTAACTCCCCGGCCAGGTTGAGACTGGTAGTCGTCTTGCCGACCCCACCCTTGCTGTTAGCAACCGCAATGACGCGCAACGGTGGCTTGGCTAGGCTCGGCGGATTCTTGCGTTTCATACGTTGGGAAAATTGTGGAAGAAAATAGTTCAGCCCGTCCTTGTCATAGAACCCGGCGGCGAATGTACACCATACTAACCATACTATAAGGACGAGACATATTGTATGGTCGAGCCATACAGACCGTATAGACCGTACTGTATTACGTACCGCATCATACGGCATCGCCTTACTGGCCATATTATATAGATACGAGATGAGTCTGTATGTCTCGCGGGCCCTGACGACCTTAATGAGTAGGCAATTATGGCAATGTCCTCAACCTGGCCTCGTTGACCCAGCTAAACGAACGAAGCCCATGGCTCGAACCACGGGCTTCTAACAAGGGGCGTTCACCTCCATACCTATCAAGCTCATGGAGAACTTCCAGCGCTCAGGGCAGCAAATTACGCGCCAGGGACAGTCTTAGCCATTTTGGCCACGACTAGGTCCAGGCGCACCAGCAGCAGGTCACCGGCGCTGCGAGAACCTTGATTTTGTCCGTTTTCAGCTCATGGTTGTGGCGGTTTACTTCCGCGACGTGAGCGGGGCTGGCCAGGATGGTAGCTCAATATACTCTACTCTTAGTTTCTTCATCACACCCCTATAAGTCTTGGAAGAATGTCGCCAAAGGGGTTTCGTAATACCGGCATAGGGTGGCCAGGGTAGCCACGGTCATGTTGGCTCTGTTGGCCTCTAATCGAGCGATATGAACGCCCGTTGCGTCGTACACTTCTTGCAAAGTGTAGCCCCGAGCTTGGCGTAGCTGCCGCAAACGGTAGGCTATTTCGCGCGCAATCTCTTCGGAAACAGGGGTTAGCATGAACCCCCAAAGTCCGACCTACTCGCGTTATTGACAATGACATTTTTGTCATTATTTACTCCGCTTCTACTTAGCTTTGTGCCCTCTGTTAGTGGTCCACCTGGTGCGCCCGGCTAACTCGCTGGTCGAGCGTCTGAAACGTCCCCTGACTTTCCCTCATATCCGCTTCTGACTTCTCTTTTCTAGTCGCTAATGAACTCCTTTCCTACTCCATTTCAACATGATGGCGCTGCCGGTATTCTCTATTCGGAAGCCTCACTGCTACAACGTTCAAACGCTTTGTGGACGGTCCAACAGCAGCTACAGCTGACCTTTCCTATCCTGCCTTGGTTGCTCTGGGCAAGGGCCCTAGACTACCTCCAGCCCACTCTCTATCTAACGGCCGCCCGTGTGGAGCTCAGCTCACCGGACCTAGCCCGCCTGACTCAATGTCTAGCCGACAGCGAAATCTTGTTCGTGTCTGACCCTCTCGAGTTTGGCTCGGAAGCTCATTATCTGGCTCGTCGCCTGGACAATTACGCTCGCGCGGCCGCAGCCGCGCTTGAAGAGCTGGAGGCCAATCCCGGCGCGTGTGGACCGCTGGTGTACGAGCTATTTTCCAGCTTGCTGGCGGGTAATTCCTTGGTCGAAGAAGTCCTGTTGGTCACCGACCCCGCCAGGGTAAGCGTGCAAGCGCTTGACTCGCGGAAGTACGCTCTACAGCCGGGTGGTGCCGCCGTTAGCGAGCGCTTCCGTCGCTTCTCCCGGGCCTGGCGGGCCGCCCGCTACCCCCTTGGCTCCCTGGACCCCTACAAGATATACCCCCGCTGAGCGCATCGTGCGTCCAACGTTTCGGTATGTCCTATCATCCAACCAGTTGAATAGTACCCCACCCCTTCTGCCCCACTGCCTTTACCTCTTCCCACATGAAGTTTTCTTACTCGTTAGTACTTGCCGGCTGCCTATTGGGACCAGCTGCTCATGCCCAAATCTTCGGCAAGTCCGTGGCGGAGTTCACGACCCGCGCCGGCACGGTGGTCCATGTGGGCGACACGCTGCGACTAGGCCGCGGCACGCTGCCCACGGGCGAGTTCCAGTTTATCTACGTGCCGGAGAACGTGTTCACCGGCTCCAAGCAGGTTAATTTCTCGTCCCAGCTCAACAACCTCTCCGTGCGGGTCAAGGACCTGCGCGCCCAGAACTCGAAGCTCTACGGCGATAAGACGGTAGCCGTCGTCAAGGCCAACACCCTCAACGGGTGCGTGGACCTGAACGCGGCCGAGGATGCGGGCGAAATCATCACGGCCCACACCCGCCGGGCGGCTGTGTCGGCGGCCGCGCCCGCCCCGGCCGTTGCTGCCCCGGCGCTGAGCACGGCCGACGAGCTAGCCAAGCTCAAAAGGCTCTACGACCAGAAGGTGCTCACCAAAGCGGAGTATGAGGCTCAAAAAACCAAGCTGCTCAAATAACGGATTTTCTTACTCTTAACCTTACTCAAGAGATTACTTGCAAGGTCGCGTTTGCTTCCTGCTCTTCCCTTGATTTTCTAAGCACATGCGTTCTTTACTCTACCTAGCGGGGGTGTCACTGCTTGTCGCGGCAGGCTGTTCTTCCGGTGCTGATAAGACAGCAGCGGCTCAGCAAAATTCGCCGTCTGCCACTTCGCCCACCTCGGCGCTGGTGGCCGACGCGGGCCAGCGAGTGGACTCGCTCAACGGGATGCAGTCCCATACGTTTGGCGAACCGCGCACCAATTTCAGCAAGCTGCTCTCTATTGAACCGGGTGGTCCCGGTCAGTACATCTACCTGCGCGAACACGAAACGGGTTGGTTTGGGCTGCATTCACCCCCACTAGTGGTGTTTTATGTATTCCAGCGCGACAAGTTTATCAGCTGCTTGGTCCGAACCAAGCAAGAGAATGCGCCACTGTTGCTGGGCCAGGCCCAACACTTGTTCGGGCCGGGTAAACTCGTTGCCGAGGGCCAGTACTGCTGGAACGGCCAACGGGCGCGGGCCGATTTCTGGACCGCGCCGGACTACACCGACGGTCAGCGCCTCAAAACGTACCTGCGGGTTTCCTCCCAGGCAGGTTTCGCCGCGCTACGTCCCCGGGACCAGCCCCCGCGGGTGATGACGGAAGCCGAAATGCAGGCCCCAGCTCAACGCTAGCTGGTCACCGATGTAGTCTGAGCTGGCAGCAGTCGCTGTACGGTGGTAGGATGGAAGTCCCGGCCGCGGCGGGTGCGGTAACCAGCCTGGTTCAACTCGTCGGCCACCTGCTGCAACGTATGGCCTTTAGCCCGGAGCAGTTCCGCGAGCCGGGCTGCCTGGCGGTTCTGCTGGTTCTCGCGGGCGTTGGCCTGCATGACGGCCCGGCCCTGGGCCATGACAGCCGGCGTAAAGTTAGCTGGGCTGCCCAGCTGGGCGCCCCGCGCCTTTTTGGCGGCCAGCGCGTCCTTCGTGCGCTTGGAAATCGTCTCGCGCTCGTGCTGGGCCATGACGGCAAACAAACCCACGGTGAGCGTATTCGCGTCGGGCATGTCGCAGCAGACGAAATCCACTCCCGAGTCGCGCAGGGCGAAAATGAAGCCCGCGTTACGGCTGAGCCGGTCGAGCTTGGCGATGAGCAGCGTCGCGCCCACGCGCCGGGCCTCCGCGATGGCCGCGAGCAGCTGCGGGCGCTGGTTCTTCTTGCCGCTCTCGATTTCCAGAAACTCGGTCCCGAGTTGGGCCACGTCTGGTACGAAGGCCTGCACGGCGGCCCGCTGCGCCTCCAGGCCCAGACCGGAGTTACCCTGCTTTTGAGTGGAGACTCTGTAGTAAGGAGTGTAGCGACGCGCAGAGGACATCAAAGGGGGACCAGAGGGAAGCAAGTACCCGCAAGGTAGTGATTTTACATCTTGCAAACGTCCGTTTGTAAAATGTTAGCTTTGTCGGAAACGCCGGTTTTACTCCTTCTTTTATGCGTTCTTCCTCTCCGTCCACTCGCCCTTACTTTGCCTACTACCGGGTCTCGACGCAGAAGCAAGGCGCGTCGGGGCTGGGCCTGGAAGCCCAGCGGGCAGCGGCCCGGGCCTTCGTGGCCGACCCAGTAGCTCTGCGGGGGGAGTACGTCGAAATCGAGAGCGGTAAGAAAAACCACCGGCCCCAGCTGCTGGCCGCCATCGCGGCGGCCCAGCAGGCGGGCGGGGTGCTGCTCATCGCCAAGCTCGACCGGCTCTCGCGCAACGCGGGCTTCATCTTCACGCTGCGCGACGCGGGTGTCGAGTTCGTCTGCTGCGACATGCCTGACGCGAACACGCTCACCGTGGGCTTATTTGCGGTGCTGGCTCAGCACGAGCGGGAAACCATCTCGAAGCGGACCAAAGACGCGCTCACCGCCAAGAAGGCGCGGGGGGCCACGTTGGGCACGCCGGCAAATTTGACGGCCGAGGCCCGGCAACGGGGTTTGGCAGTGCGCCAGCAGAACGCCCGGGAACACCAGGCTAATAAACAGGCGAGTCGGGTGGCGACGCTGTTGCAGCTGCAAGGCCACAACCTGACGCAGATTGCCCGCGAGCTCAACGAGGCCGGCTACCGCACTCGCCGGGGCAAAGCTTTTCACCTGGCCACGGTTCGCCGGCTCCTGGTCCGAGCCGCCACGAAACCGATGCCACCGGGCGCCCATCTGCTCGCCGACGCCGACGTGTAGGGAGAGCGATTCCGCCGCAGCAAAAACCCGTACGTGCGACACCACCGATGACCGATGTGAAATTCCTTAACGTGCTATTTATTCCGTTTTCTGAGAGGACCCCTTCGTGGATGAATGCGGGAGAATTAATAGTTAAATTGATTGAAGAATGACGCGCTGGCTTTTCCTCTTTTTACGCAGCCGTGGGAGCACTCTACCCGTCTATGCCAAGCCAGCATTATGGGAGATGATGTTGTAAAATCTACTGAACAGTTCTGATGGCTCAGTGTACGGTGGGAGGGTAGGGCTAAGTAGAGAGTAGACAAAAATGGAAATTCCGAGCAATGTTGGTTTTTTGAGTATGAGGAAGAGTTTTGTCGCGCGGCTAGGTTCGTTGAAAGCCGTCTGTTATATTATCTAATCATTATCACTACATTAGCCGCCGATTAAGGATTGATAATCACGTAATCCAAACCCATGCTTATTTTCATGGAAGCCTCACCTCCCAACTCGCCGCCCAACTCGTCGCCCACGCTCAGCGAGCGGCGCGAAAATCAGCTGGTGGCCTTGTTTATGAGCGTTTTAGTGGTGAGTGCTCTGCTAATAATGGGACTGCGTTGAGGGGTGTCTGGTTCCCGGGCAGGTAGGCGGGGCACAAGGCTGTTAGGAATAGGTAGCGAGTGAGCGTTGGCCCGCGCGGGGCTGACCTTTGGGGCAGTTGGCTACGGTAGCCAATACCCAATCTCAACACGTACCATGCTTACCGCCCGCCGCTGGAATCTACTTATACCTCTACTGGCACTGGGCACCGGCGCAGCGCAGGCACAAACCGCGGCGGTCGGGGCCGCGCCGTACCGCCTACTGCATACTATTCCGCTCAAGGGCGACGGTAAGTGGGACTTTTTGAGCGTGGACCCCGCCGGGCAGCGCCTCTACGTGTCGCACGCCACGCAGGTGGAAGTGGTGGACCTGCAAACCCGCCAGCAAATAGGCACTATTCCAAACACGCCGGGAGTGCACGGTATTGAGGTAATACCCGGGGCCGGCCGCGGCTATGTCACTTGCGGGCGGGTCAATCAGTGCGTGGTGTTCGACACGAAAACCCTGCAACCCATCGGCGCTCCCATTGCCACCGGGCCGAAGCCGGACGCGCTATTTTACGACGCGTTTTCGGGGCGGGTGTTTTTATTCAGCAACAAGGGCGGGCAGAGCACGGTGCTCGATGCCCGGACCGGGGCCGTGGTGGGCACGGCCGCACTCGGTGGCGACGTGGAAGCCCCGGCGACGGACGGCAAGGGCGGCATTTTTGTCAATATTGAGGACAAAAACGAGGTGATTGAGTTCGATGCCAAGTCGCTGGCCGTGCGCCACCGCTATTCGGTGGCCCCCGGCGACGGGCCGACTGGCCTGGCCTACGACCCGAAAGCGGGCCGCCTGTTCAGCGCCTGCGCCAACGAAAAGCTGGTGATAACCGACAGCCGCACCGGCCAGCAGGTGGCCGTGCTGCCCATCGGCAAGAAAGCTGACGGCGCGGCCTTCGACCCAGCCACGGGCAACGTTATCGTCTCGTGCGGCGAGGGGCTGCTCACGGTCATCCACCAAGACTCGCCCAGCAAGTACCGGGTGGTGGCTACGGTGCGGACCGCGCCGGGCGCGGCCACGCTGGCCTTCGACCCGGTAAGCCACCACATTTTCGTGTGTACGGCCGACTACGGCCCCGCGCCCGCCCCTACTGAGGCCGAGCCGAAGCCCAAGCCGGGCATCGTGGCGGGCACGTTCCGGGTATTGGAGTACGGGCAATAAGCCAGCGGCCGGCTATGCGTCCTTGTTTCAACTGGCTTAACTGCGGTCGTATGGACCTGCTGCGTCCGGGTCGGGCGGGGTGGGCCGTGGGAGTGATGGCCGGCTGGCTGGGGCTGACTGGCTGTTCGGTTGGCACAGGCGGGTCGGCCGGGTCGGGCGCGGCGGCGGGGGTTTCCGCCCCGGCGAGCAAGCTGGCGGCGGATTC
Source organism: Hymenobacter sp. (assembly GCA_025353905.1). GTDB lineage: Bacteria > Bacteroidota > Bacteroidia > Cytophagales > Hymenobacteraceae > Hymenobacter. The sequence goes on along the minus strand of JANXNW010000084.1, from coordinate 5,336 downwards.
GGCGCGGGTGCGGCCGGTGGTCGTTACGCAGCCCGTGCGCCACGACACCGACGACCCGGCCATTTGGCTCAACCCCACCGACCCGGCCGGCAGTCTGATAGTCGGCACCGATAAGGATACTGACGGCGCGCTGTACGTCTTCGACTTACACGGCCACGAGGTGCCCGGCAAAACCGTGCGCGGCCTCAAGCGGCCCAACAACGTGGATGTCGCCTACGGGCTGAAACTGGGCGGGCGGCCCACCGATTTCGTCCTCGTGACGGAGCGTGAGACGGGCAAGCTGCGCGCGTTCAGCCTGCCCGATATGCGGCCCCTCGACCGGGACAATCTCGACGTGTTTGTCGGCGACGCGGCCGGCGAGCGGCTGCCGATGGGCATTGCCATGTACACCCGGCCCACGGACGGGGCCATGTTCGCCGTGGTGAGCCGCAAGACGGGACCCAAAACCGGCTACTTGGCCGAGTACGGCCTGGGCGACGACGGCACGGGCCACCTCAAATTCACTTCGGAGCGGCGCTTCGGGGCTTTTAGCGGGCAAAAAGAAATCGAGTCGGTGGCGGTGGACAGCGAGCTGGGCTTCATTTACTATTCTGACGAGGGCGTGGGCGTGCGCCAGTACTACGCCGACCCGGCGCGGGGCAACGCCGAGCTGGCCCTGTTTGCCCGCACGGGCTTTACGGAAGACCACGAGGGCATTTCCATCTACCCGACCGGGCCGGGCACGGGCTACCTCGTCGTGTCGGACCAGGGGGCGAGCGCGTTTCATTTGTTTCGACGGGAGGGCAGCGCCGCACAGCCCTTCGCCCACCCCGAAGTGCGGATGGTGCGCACGGCGGCGCACCTGAGCGACGGCTCGGACGTAACGAGCCGGGCGCTGCCGGGCTTTCCGCGCGGGCTGTTCGTGGCGATGGCCGACGACCGCACCTTTCAATACTACCGCTGGGAAGATATTATCGGGCCGGGCGGGCGCTAGGAGCGAGGTTTTACTCATCCTAAACTCACGTAGCGGGGCGGGAAGTAACGGTATGGTTACGCAACGGTAACGTGGATGCCGGGCCGGTCGCGGACCTTTGCTCGCGTTACTAACCCGCTAGCTATGAGAAGCTTATTACTGGTGCTTGGTTTGCTGACGGCCCTACATAGCCAGGCACTTAGCTTGCGAGGCCGGGTAAGCGATGCCCGCACCGGCGAAGCCCTGCCGGGGGCCGTGGTGCTGGTGCAGGGCACCAGTCTGAGCGCCCCCACTGACGCGGGCGGGCGCTACAATATCCCGAATGTGCCCGCCGGCCGCTGCGTGGTGCAGGTTAGCTTCGTGGGCTACCAGACGGCCCAACGGACGGTGGACGTGGCCGCCGATGGCGAACCGCTCAACGTGGATTTTGCCCTGCAAACCCAGAGCCAGAACCTGAGCAACGTGGCTGTAACCGGCAAGCTCAATCAGGAAGAAGAAAACGCCTCGCGCTTGTCGGAGCGCACCGCCGACAACGTGATTAACGTGATTGGGGCGCGGGCCATGGAACGCTCGCCGGACATTAACGCGGCCAACGTGCTGCAACGGGTGTCGGGCGTGACGATTCAGCGCACGGCCGGCTCCGACGGGGCCTACGCCGTGGTTCGGGGGCTGGAGCCGCGCTACAACAACACGCTGGTGAACGGCATCAAAATAGCCAGCCCCGACAACGTAAACCGTTACGTGTCGCTCGACATCGTGCCCTCGGACCTGCTCAGGCGCATCGAGGTCAGCAAGGCGCTGCTGCCGGGCATGGAATCCGATGCCATCGGCGGCACGGTGAACCTGGTGATGAAGGACGCGCCCGACACGACCCTGTTTCGGGCCACGGCCTCGGTGGGTTACAGCCAGCTTTTTTTCGGGCGCAAATTTCAGAACTATGACAAGGCGGCTATTCAGTCGGAAAGCCTGAACCAGCGGTTTGGGGCGGATTACACGGCCACGCCGGGTGATTTTTCGCGCAGCAACCTCCGCGCCGTCCCGCAGCAGGCACCGCCCACTTACCTGGCCGGCCTCACGCTGGGCCACCGCTACCTGAACAACCGGCTCGGGGTGCTGGTGGCGCTCAACACGCAGAACCAGTTTTACGGCTCCGATGGCATTTTTAACTCGTTCACCAGCAGCCCCACCAACCAGCCGTCGCCTTTCACGGCCACTTCGCACCAGACCTATACCCAGCAGCGCAATTCGGGGTTGGTTACGCACCTGGACTTTAACCTGAACGAGCGCAACAAGCTGGCCTTCGACAACGTGGTGCTGCTGGCCGACTTCGCCCAGCTCACGACGACCATCGACACGGCCCTTACTGACCAGCGGCGCGGGCCGGGCACGGGCACCGTCCGCGAGTACCTGCGAACCCGCAACACGCGCCAGGTGGTGGAGAACGCCAAGCTTTCGGGTCGCCACGAGCTGGCCCCGCGCCTGCTCTTCGACTGGGCGGGCGTGTATTCGCTCGCCACGAGCAACGCCCCGGACGAGGCCCAACTCAACTTCGACCGGGTGGCCTCCCCCCAGGCCAACGGGCCGATTAAGGTCAGCCCCAACTCGCTGGACGGGGCGGGCCACATCTGGCAGCACAACCGGGACCGGGATTTTTCGGCCCTGGGCAGCCTGGCCTGGCAGCCGCCGGTACTGAGCGGCCACGAGCTGGAAATCAGGGTCGGGGGGCTGTACCGCGACAAGCAGCGTTTCAACGTGCAGGATGCGTATGAGCTGCGGGGGGCACCCGGCCCTAACGGCGGCAAGCAGGTGTTCACGACCGTGGACGCGGCCCAGTTCGTGGTTTACAACGCGAAGGGCACTTACTTCTACGACGTAGCCAACTATACCGCCTTTGAAACCATCGTGGCCGGGTACGGCCAGGCCAAGCTTCAGCTCGGCCCGGTGCAGGCGCTGGGCGGGGTGCGGGTGGAAAACACGCAGAAGCAGGGCTTTGACACCAAAGCCATCTCGACCGCCGTGGACCAGGTTACGGCTATCACGAAGAGCTACGCCGACATTTTACCCAGCCTGCACCTGAAGGTGGGGCTGGGCGAGCGCCAGAACCTGCGCCTGTCTTACTTCGCCTCCCTGGCCCGGCCTAACTACTACGAGCTGGTGCCCTACCAGAGCCGGACGGCGGACGGCTACCTCGAAGGCCGGCCCGGCCTGCGGCACACCACGGCCGATAACTACGACGTGCGGTATGAAGTGTATCCTTCGGGCGAGGATTTCTTCACTATCGGGGCGTACTACAAGCGGCTGACGGACCCCATTGAGCTTTCATTCATCAGCTACGGGTCGGGGCTGCTGACGGTTGCGCCCACCAACGGCCGGCTGACCCCCATTACCGGCGTGGAGCTGGCCTTCACCAAATACCTCGGCGCTCATTTCGGCCTGAGCGGCAACTACACCTACGCCCACTCGCTGACCAGCTCGAACAAGCTGCTCAACGACCCGGCGAACAACACTTTCCAGGTGGTGAGCAGGGAGCGGCCCTTGCAGGGGCAGGCCGACCATGTGGCTAACGTCTCCTTCCTGTTTCGCAACCAGCCCACGGGCTTGTTCGTGCAGGCTGCCTACCAATACACGGGCCGGGTACTGCGCATCATCGGCCCCAACTTCGACTACTACCAGCAGCCGCAGTCCTCGCTGGCCGTGTCGGCGGAAAAGGACGTGCGCCGGCACCTGACGGCTTTCGTCAAGCTCAACAATTTGCTCAACACGCCCAGCGAGTCGCGGGTGGACGACACGGGTTTCATCCAGCGCCGCGACACGTTCCAGGCTACTTACCTGCTCGGGCTGCGCTACGCGCTCTAAGCGAGACCGGCTGCCTTTTATTTCATCTTTTCACCCTTCCTCTTTTGTCATGAAAAAATCTGTCTTTCAGGCCCTGGCGGGCCTCACCCTGGGGCTGGCCGTGCTGGCCGGCTGCAAAAAGAACGGCGAGGACCTCGTCATCACCTCGGCACCGCAGCCGGCCTCGAACCCAATCAAGACCCCGGTCATCCCGTGCGGGGGCATCAAGGGGACGCTGCTCTCGTCGGTGGGCACTTACACGATGAGCTGCGACGTGCGGATTGCCAAAAAAGACACGCTCTACATTCAGAAGGGCGTAACGGTGAACGTGTCGAACAATTCGGCCTTTTTCATAGACGGCACGCTCATCATCGAAGGCACGTCGGACAAGCCGGTAACCATCACTTCGCCGCTGGCCAAGAAAGGCTCGTGGGGCGGCTTCCAGTGCGACAGCGCCCAAGCCGTGAGCATCAAGTGGGCGCACATCAACTACGCCGGCGGACCGAACGCGACCGGCTCGCCGCGGGGCACGATTCGCATTGCGCCCAAGCGGGCCATCGGCACCATCAAGGTAGTGCTGCAAGACTCCTGGCTGCTGGCGGGCACCGACGATGCCATCTCGCTCTTCGGCTCGAACGTGGTGGTGGACGTGCAGCGCAACACGATTGACGACGAGGGCACGACCGACGGCGATGCCATCAACCTGAAGAGCGGCGTAACGGGCATCGTGGCCTACAACGTGCTCTGGAGCGGCGCGGGCACGGCCATCAAGCTCGAAACCAGCCCGACGGTGCTCTTTCCGCAAACCAACATCAAGGTGTACAATAACACGGTGGTGGCTCACGGCTTCCGCCGGGGCTTTGGCGAGCCGGGCCGGGCCATCTCGGTGGATAAAAACGCCCGGGGGGAGGTGTACAACAACCTGCTGGTGAACAACTACTACGGCCTGGACATCAACCCGGTGGCCGACTACAAGAACGTGAGCTACGGCAACAACTTTTTCTACACGGCCATTGACTCGACCCGCAAGTATTTCTACCCCGCCGGCTCGAAGGGCGTGGCGCAGGCGACGGACCTCGTCTCGACGAGCAAGACCGACAAGGACCCGCAGCTCGTGAAGCTGGCCGCCACGACCGACCCCACCCTGGCCACTAACCCGAATGACCTGCATTTGCAAGGCAGCTCGCCGGCTAAAGGCAAGGGCAACCCGACGTACAATGCGGACATCGGCGCGTACACGAGCGACGGCAAGGGCAACCAGCACTGATAATAGGCTATTGCTGCCTCTTATTTGGGGCGCTGAGGAGCGATTATTAGGTCGCTTGGGGTGGTCTAGACAAAACGGACAGGGAAGCGTCTTAACTTTCCCCTGTCATGCCTGAAAAAACAGTTCACCCCGCGCCCGTCCATTCCAGTGCGACGCGCCGAAAATACACCCCGGCTTTCAAGGCCGAATGCGTCCGCCAGGTGGCGGCCGGCACCCGGCAGAGCGACGTGGCCCGTGCCCAGGGCATTTCGGCTGCCCTGCTCGGCACCTGGCAACGTCAGG
>JANXNW010000079.1 GCA_025353905.1 Hymenobacter sp. | reverse complement strand
CGTAGCGGTGCGGGGCAGCTCGGCGCGGCCGTGGGCGCCGCTCTGGCCTTTTTTATCGTCGGGCACGGGGCCGTCGTATTTTTTGCCGCCGTGGTGGTTGGCGTAGCGGCGGGCACGGGTGAAACCCATCTGCAAAAACTTACGCGCCATGTCGGCCCCCACGAAGTCCTCAGCCTTCAAATACTGCTCGAACAGCGCCCAGATGGCGGCCGACGACTCGGTGGCCGCCGCCGCGTCTTTGAAGCGCCAGTGGGGCAGGATTTCACCCTTGTAGGGCTGCACCAGCAACACGCCCTGCTCGCCCCGCCCCACGCGGTACAGCTCCGGGTGCTGCCGGAAATCAACGGTGGTGAAATCAAGCGTGTAGTCGAAAGCCACTTTTTGGATGGTTAATGGTCAATGGTTAATTTTTGGGGTGTGGTGGGTGGCGTGAGACTTCGGCTGACCCGAACCAAGCCGACCGAAGTTTTCCACAAGTTGATAAGATTGATTAAATTTTTTTAAAAATCTCCTTTTCATTCTCACTCGTCAGGGCAGTGGATAAGTGGATAAGCCAAAATAGTTATCCACGGCGTGGATAACGGGTGGGTAACTCTGGGGTTATGCACCGGTTATCAACCGGCAATGTGCCTATCATTTCACTGTTTGATAACGACTTAACCGGGTTATCCACTATTCACACTGGTTATCCACTATTCACAATCCACAGCTAAAGCGGAATGTGGAAACGGCGGCTGGGCCGGAGGAGTTGTGCACCGTTATCCACAGCGGCGGGTGCGCGCCGGGTAGCTGTCAGCGGACGTGAAATACCTAAAAAAGTTAGGCACCAATTATCCACCAGCCGGGCGGTCTTATCCCCAGGCTTATCCACAATCGGTGACTGGAGCCGAAACCGGCGTGGAAAACCGTGTGGAAAACCGGTGGAAAACCGCTAAAAACACCGCTCAGTAACTGCGTTGGCACCTAACTTATCCACTTTGTTCAACTGAGCGCCTGTTTGAATTGCGCTGTCTGCGTTTTGTCCGCGCTCAGGCGGGCGTAAGCGTAGGCACTTGGGTGGCCTGGGTCATCTGAGTCGCGCGCAGCAGCTCGTAGTCGCCCATTTCCACCCGCTTGAGGCTGCGCCGGAACTTGACGGTGAGCGTGTGCAGCAGGGTCGTGTTCTTGCCCTCCGCCGTCTGGTACCAGCTCTGGCAGCCCGAGGCCCAGACGGTGTCGCGCAGCTGGGCTTGCACCTGCTCGTTGTAGGCGCGCTGGGCTTTGGGGCGCACGTCGAGGTACGCGCCCGGCCCGGCCGCGTCGAGCCGCCGCAGGTAGTCGAGCACGTAGGCCACCTGCGATTCCATGATGTGAATGATGGAATTGTGGGCCAGCCCGGTGTTGGGACCGACGAGCACCAGCATATTAGGGTAGCCCGAAACGGTGGTGCCCCGGTACGCCTCGGCGCTGCTGGCCTGCCACTCACCGAACAGGCTTCGGCCGCCGCGCCCGCTGATGTGCAAGTCAATCAGAAAGCTCGACGCTACGAAGCCAGTGCCGAAGATGAGCACGTCGAGCGGGCGCTCGCGGCCGTCGTCGGTGACGATGCCCGTCGGGGTTACTTCGCGGATGCCCTCGGTGACCAGCTCCACGTTGGGCCGGGTCAGGGCGGGGTAGTAGTCGTTGGAAATGAGCACCCGCTTGCAGCCCAGCGCGTAGTTGGGGGTGGCTTTGCGGCGCAAGTCGGGGTCTTTGATGGCGCGGGCCAGGTGGCGAGCGGCGATGGCGCGGGCTTGGTCGGTGAGCTTCTTGTTTCCAAAAAACACCAGCCCGAACAGCTCGTTGCGCCAGTAAATCAGCTCGCGCTGCACCCACTGCAAGACAGGCAGCCGCCGAAACCAGGTTTTCTCGGTTTCGGAAAAAGCCCGGTCCAGGCGCGGCAGCACCCACGGGGCGCTGCGCTGAAACAAGCTCAGCTGCCCAACCACGGGCGCGATTTGGGGCACGAACTGAATGGCGCTGGCCCCGGTGCCAATCACGCCCACCCGCTTACCCGTCAGGTCGTGGTCGGTGTCCCATTCCGAAGAGTGAAACGTGTGGCCCTGAAACGAGCTGAGGCCCGGCAGGCGCGGCCGGGCGGGGCGGTTGAGCGGGCCGATAGCCACCAGCACCACCCGCGCCGTAGTGGCGCACCCGGCCCGGTCAGTGAGCGTCCAGCGCCCGGTTTGCTCCGAAAACTCGGTGCGGATAATTTCGGTGTTGAACTCGATGTGGGGCCGCAGGTCGAACTGGCTGACCGTGCGCTGGATGTAAGCCAGGATTTCGGGCTGGCCCGAGAACATGCGCGACCACTCCGGGTTGGGCGCGAACGAGAACGAGTAGAGCGGCGAGGCCACGTCGCAGCCGCAGCCGGGATACACGTTGTCGCGCCAGGTGCCGCCCACCTCGGCCGCCCGCTCAAAAATCACGAACGAGTCGCGCCCCGCCTGGCGCAGGCGGATGGCCGCCGCGAGGCCCGAAAAACCGGCCCCGATAACGGCCACGTCGAAATGAGTTGAGTTGAGCATGCGGTTAGTTTGTAGCTGCTGTCACGTCCAGGCAAACAGGCTTTGCCTACTCCGCAGATTACTGAGTTAGCTCTTTCACTGCGGAAGACGCGGAGGGCTTCGCAGAAGGGGCGCGGAAGAACAGCCGGTTGGGGTTGGGCTGCCAAGCTACCACCATGAGGTCAGTCCGCAGCTTTTTACCCGCGTTTTCAGCAACAACCCCGTTCCATCAATCGTGGAGACGCACGGGGAAAACTAGCAGCCAATAGCCAGCAGCCAATAACTCACTGCTCAACCTTGCCCAAGCGCGGCATCCAGCTCTTCCGATGTCGGTAAACTGGGGCGCAGCTCGGCGGGCAGCGTAGGGCTAAGCTGCCATTCGGCCACCCCGATGGGCTGGCTCAGCCCGCGCAGCGCATATTCGGCCACCACCCGGTTCTGGCTCTTGCACAGCACCAGCCCGATGGTGGGCTGGTCGGTCGGGTGGCGCAGCAGCTCGTCGGCCGCCGACAGGTAGAAGTTCATCTTGCCGCTGTCCTCGGGCTTGAACTCGCCCATCTTCAGGTCAATGATAACGAAGCACCGCAGCTTGAGATGATAGAACACCAGGTCCAGGTAGTAGTCCTGCCCGCCGATTTCCAGGTGGTACTGGCTGCCCACCAGCGCAAAGCCTTTACCCAGCTCCAGCAGAAACGAGCGTACGTGCCCGAGCAGGCCCCGTTCTAAATCCCGCTCCTGCGCTTCGGCCCCCAGCGAGAGAAAATCAAACGTGTAGGGGTCCTTCAGAATCTGCTGCGCCAGCTCCGACTGCGGCGCGGGCAACGTGCGGCTGAAATTGCTCACAGCCCGCCCTTGCCGGTGGTAGAGGCCGCTTTCCACCTGCGCGGCCAGCGCATTGCGGCTCCAGCCGTTTTCAACGGTTTGGTGCACATACCACGCCCGCTCAGCTGGGTCTGCTACCTTGTCCAGCAGGCGTACGTTATGCCCCCACGGAATTTGTGCAACACGCTGTTGCACAATTGACGAATCCGGCCACGCCTGGGCAAAAGCCCTCATATACTTGAGGTTACGGGACGAAAAGCCCGATGCTTCCGGAAATTCCTGGCGCAAATCCTGCGCCAGCTGGTCAATCACCTTAGCCCCCCAGCCTTGCCGGTCCTGGCGATGCAGAATCTGCTGGCCAATGCGCCAATACAGCCGCACCAGCTCCGAATTCACGGACAGGGCGGCCCGCACCTGCGTTTCGCGGATGTGGCGCTTCAGCTCCGCCAGGAACTGTGGATAATCGGACGGCAGCGAGAGGGCAGACATGGACCGAAGGTAATAAGGCGGCGAAGGAAAGCGCCAGCCTAAAACGGTTTCTCGGGCTAATCTGGAATTTCTGGCGGAGGTTCGCGGAGTGAATAAACCCAGGTAGCCAGTCGCGGCCAATCGTAAACTCAAATCCAAGCGCTAAAACCCCAAGCAATGTCCCGCGTTTTTTTGCTGCACGGCTACCTGGAAAGCCCGGCCATCTTTGACTCGCTGCGGCCGCTGCTGCCGGCCGGGGCCGACGTGCGGTCTTGGGAGCTGGAGGCTGAGTTTGCCGACTGGCAGCCCGCCGGCCGGCCCGACGTGGGGAGCCTGGCCCGGCACCTGGCCCGCAAACACGACATCGGCCCCGCCGACGTGCTGCTCGGCCACTCGATGGGCGGCTGGATTGCCATTCACCTCAAGCAGCTGACCGGCGCGCGCGCGGTTTTGCTCAGCTCGTTTACCGACCAACGTAAAATCGTGTCCGACGTGCGCCATCCTACGCTGCTGACGCTCTACGCCTGGTCGGGGCTGATGCAGAGCCGTTTCATGCGCCAGCGTTACCGCCGCGATTACCGCCGCGACGAGTCGCGGGCCTTGCACACCGAGTTGATTGAGGGTTTGCCCGGTTTCCGGCGCCGCTATTTGCACCAGCAGCTACAGGTGGTTTTCGCGCCCGCGCCGCCGCTCACCGTGCAGCCCGAGCTGCGCGTCCACGCCCGCCGCGACAACGTAATTCGGCCGCCCGACGAGCCGTACGTCGAGGTTCCCGGCGACCACTTCGCCCTTGTTTTTTATCCGCAGCAAACGGCAGACGCTATTTTGAAAGTTATGGGGTGAGCTGTTGAGTTTTTTGTCCGTCATTGCGAGCATGTTGCGCAATGACGGACCTTCTCACCAACTCACCTACTCACCCAACATGACTCAGCTCCGCGACTCCGTTTTTATCGTTACCGGAGCGGCTTCCGGCATTGGGCAGGCGACGGCCGTGGCAGCGGCGGCGGCCGGGGCGCGGGTGCTGGCCTCCGACGTGAACGCCGCCGGGTTGGCCCGCACGGCCGAGCTGATTACGGCCACCGGCGGGCAGGTGGAAACCGCGCTGCTCGACGTGGCCGACGCGGAGCAGATTGTCGAGTACGCCCGGCTCGTGGGGACCGCGCATCCGGGGCGGCGCATTATTTTGTTCAACAACGCGGGCGTGGCGCTCGGGGCGGGCACGTTCGAGCACAACACGCTGGAGGAGTTCGAGTGGCTGCTCAACATCAACCTCTGGGGCGTGGTGCGGATGACGAAGGCGTTTCTGCCGCTACTGCGAGCCGGCGGCGGCGGGCACATCGTCAATGTGTCGAGCGTGTTTGGGCTGATGGGCGCGCCTGAGGGAGCGGCCTACAGCACGGCCAAGTTCGCGGTGCGCGGCTTCACCGACACTTTGCGCAATGAGCTGAGCGGGCGCGGAGTGCAGGTTTCGACGGTGTTTCCGGGCGGGGTGCGCACCAACATCAGCGCGGCGGCCCGGCTCGGCGGCAACCGCACGGCCGCCCAGCAGTCCATCGTGAACGCGACCTTCGCCCGCCACGCCCGCACCTCGCCCGAGCAAGCCGCCGAGACCATCCTGCGCGGCATCGCCCGCAACCAAGCCCGTATCCTTATCGGCCCCGACGCGCGCGTCATCGACTGGCTCACCCGCCTGCTGCCCAGCTCGTACGGTCGCTTCTTGTTGCCGCTCATCCGCCGCACGTTCGCGCCCAAAGCCGCGCTGGCTCTGCCCGACGCGCCGATGCGGGTGGAATAGCCGCCGCGGGAATACTTTTACGGCTCACCTTTTTTCTGATGAACAGTATGAATATTTCTTTTAGAGCCAGCGCGTTGGTCGGGGCAATGGCTCTGCTCGGCCCGTTGGTCGCCGCCGCCCAGCCTGCCCAGCCCACGCGAGCCGTGTCGTCGCCCGCGCCGCAAGTCCAAACTCAGACCCCGGCTCAAGCCCGGCCCGCGACTGCTTCTGCCCCAGCGGCTGCCAAAGCCGCGCCAGTTGCCGCTGCTTACCACGCCGCGCCGCCCGAGCAGCGGGCCGACAAGATGAGCCAGGAAATGGCCCGTCAGCTCGGCCTCGACGCCGCCACGACGGCCAAAGTGCGGGCCGCCGCCCTGGCGCGGGCGCAAAAAATCGATGCCATCCAAACCGGCACTACCACCAATAAGGCCAAAAACACCGCCCTCGAAGCCAACGCCCAGGAATTCAAGCAGACGCTGCAAGGTATTCTGACCCCGGCCCAGTTCGCGCAGTATGCGGGTGGGAAGAGCGGCAAGGGGAAGAGCGCGGCTGCTCCGGCGACGCCCGCGCCGGCCGTGCCAAAGTCGGCGAGTTATTAGGCAGGCCGTCATGCCAGACGTAAGGTGCGGAGCTTGCCCCCGCCCATTATTGTTCAGCCGGCGAACCGAGCAGACGATGGGCGGGGGCAAGCTCCGCACCCTACCTGACTCGCTCGCCAACTTGAGCATCCAACTCCTCAAAAACTCAGCTTCTCCTCCATCTCGAACCCGGCGCGCACGTCAATCAGCTTGGGCAGCACCACCACCGGCTCGGCGGGGCGCAGCAGCAGCGGGTCGCCTGAGAACCAGCGGCCGTCGCCGTCGGCATCGACCAGCACCCGCAGGCGGTATTTGCCGGGCAGCAGGCGCTCGAAACGGTACTTGCCGACCGGCGAGCGCAGCTCCCGCAACACCTGAAATTTCTCGTCCAGCAGCTGCAAATCGAAGTTTTTGGCGCTGGTCTGGATAACGCCAAACAGCAGGCCCGTCGGCTCCTGCTCGGTCAGGGCGAGGCGCACCGGGCGGCGCAGGCCCAGCGACTGCCCCGTCACGGCCTCGATGGCCGTGCTGTCGAGCCGGACTTCCACGTATTTCAGCGCCCGCGTGTCGAGCGTAACGGTCAGGGCAGAGCGGTCGGCATCGAGCTGCGCATCCTGGGGCACCCGCAGCGGGCGCACCCGCAGCGAGTCCTCGCGCAGCGTGCCGGGGGCGCGGCCCGCCACGAGCCGCACCGGCACCGGAAACCGAAACCGCAACTGCCCCTGCCGATACACGGCGCGCGGACTGCCCTCCAGCGTGGTGCCGACGGCCGCGAGCGGCTTTTTGCCCGTCGCGTTGGGCACCGGAAACCGCACCGTGAGCGTGTCCTGGCGCGCGTTGCCGGTGCTGTCGGCGGTGCTGAGCAAGTAGCGGCCGTCGCCGAGCTGCGGCGTTTTGTAAATCAGTAGGGTCCGGCCCTGCTCAGTGAGCTGGGTGGCGCTTTGGATGGTGGCCAGGGTAGCGGCTGGGGTTGCCCCGGCCGCGTCGGTCGTGGTCAGGGGCCGGAGCGTGGCCGTGCGCAGGCCCTCGTTGAAGCGCAGGCGCTCGACGGTGGCCGTGTTTTCGAGGCCGGTGCGGCGCGGGGGCAGGCGGTCGGGTAGCGTCAGGCGCAGGGTGCGCGGGCCGGTCGTGTCGCTCACGGCGAGCGGGGCGGGCAGGTAGGCGATTTTCTCGCCGTCGTCGAAGCGGTTATTATTGTTTTTATCCACCCAGGCGTAAATCCGGTACGGGGCCGCGCGCACGAAATTCAGGCTGAACTGGCCTTTGTCGTCGGTGCGGGTGAGGTAGTAGGGCTGCCCCCGGCGCACACTCACCGTGTCACTGACGCGGTAGAGGCCCACGAGCGCATCGGCCACGGGCCGGGCCGTGAGCAGGTCGGCCACGGTGCCGCGCACCCGGCCCGAGTCGAGCGTGGCCCCGGTGCTGAAGCTCAGGGCCTCGTAGCGGGCGGGCAGGCTCTCGTTAGCATCGACGATGGCCTTGCGAAAGTTGAACGAGTAGGTCGTGTTCGCGTCGAGCGGCTTTTTGAAGAGCAGCGTCACGCTGTTGCGGTCGGGCCGCAGGGTGTAGGGGTTGTCGGGCGCGAGCTGGGGCGTGATGAGCAGGTTTTTGGGCAGCTCCTTCACCTGAATCGGCTCCGAGAAAGTGAGCGTAATAAACTGCTGCTTCACGTTGCGGGCCGCGCTGTCGGGCGAGGTGCTGATGAGCCGCGGCGCGGTTTTGTCGCGCGGCCCGCCCTGCGGTGAGCTTATAGCCGCGCACGCGCCCAGCCCCAGCAGCCCGGTCAGCGCTAGCGCTCGACTTCCCAATTGGCCGCCGCCAACTGCTTTTTCAACCCCCAAAATCAACCCCAAAGCAGCGCGCGAACTCATCACCAACAAACGGGATGGCCCCGCGAAAACGTGTGCGAAGCTACGCCGCCGCGCTGGGGGCCGCCCGCTCCGCCACGTAGAGCAGGCTCGAATACGCCCCGCCGTGCTGGGCCGCGTATTGGTTGGACTTGTAGCCCGCGCGCAGTGCGCCCAGCCAGCCGCCGGCCCGCTCGGCCGGCAGCAGCCGTTCCGAGAGCAGGCTCACGTAGTAGGCATCAAGCGGCAGCGGCTGGGTTTTGGTGATGCGCAAACCGTGCTGGCCCAGTAGCCGGCACATCGTAGCCGGCACGAAATGATACAGGTGGCGCGGTACGTCGTAGGCGGCCCAGGCGGCGCGGTAGTGCTGGGCATCGAGGCTCTCGGCGTTGGGCACGGCAATGAGCA
>JANXNW010000030.1 GCA_025353905.1 Hymenobacter sp. | reverse complement strand
CCCAGAAAACCCGCCGCGTACGCTTCAGCAATGGCTTTTTCCAGAATGCGCAGCACGTAGAGCAGCTCGCCCCGAATGTAGATGTAGGACGTGTTGGCCCCGAGCGCGTAGCTGCCCGTAATCATGCCCTCAATGAGCAGATGCGGCAATTTCGACATCAGGTAGCGGTCCTTGAAGGTGCCCGGCTCGCTCTCGTCGGCGTTACAGACGAGGTAGCGCGGCACGCCCTCGGGCTTGGCCAGGAAGCTCCACTTCATGCCCGTGGGGAAGCCCGCGCCGCCGCGCCCGCGCAGGCCCGACTTTTTCACCTCATCCACGACCTCGTCCGGAGTCATGGTTTTGAGGGCTTTTTCCACGGAGCGGTAGCCGCCGTGCTTGCGGTACACGTCGAAGGTTTCGATGCCTTCGACATTAACGTGTTCGGTTAAGAGCTTGCGTCCCATGAGGTATTTACTGGTTATTTAGTTTCTACTTGTTCCAAACGAGTTTCCAGACCATCGAACCGGCGGCTGATGGTGTTCATTGCCTGCTGAAAAACAGCCGCTAACTGAGCTGTGTTGCGCTCATCCGCTTCTTTCAGCAAGCGAAAGTTTTCGTTAGCAGCTTCCCGTTGGCTGATTGTGGTCTCGGTCAGGCGCGTTATCGCACCGCTCATATGCCGTACGCCGTCCACTACCTGGAGCAACAGGTCCTCCACGCTGCCCAGCCGGGATTGAACTCCTTGCAGCTCAACTTCCACGCTGCCCAGCCGGGATTGAACTCCTTGCAGCTCAATAATTATCTCGGAAACAACGAGGGGCAGGTCTTGATTTTGCTCAGCCATTATACTAGGTGTTTTGCAGCGAGTTTGGCAATCCGTTTTCTTCCCAGGACAAAATCGGCCGGTGAATTAAACTTCGCAATTCGCTGAGCATGGTATCGACGGCTTCCTCGGTGTCGAGCTTTTCGTAGTATTTCTCGCGCACCTGCACCACGGGCGCGAAACCGCAGGCCGCCAGGCACTCGACTTCCTTGAGCGTAAACTCGCCATCGGGCGAAGTTTCGCCGACCCGCGCGCCGGTGATGCGCTCCAGGTGCTGGGTCAACTCGTCGGAGCCGCGCAGCATGCACGGGCCGGTACGGCAGATTTCGAGCACGTGCCGCCCCACTGGCTTGAGGTTGTACATGGTGTAAAAGGTGGCGACTTCATACACCTCAATCGGCCGGATGTTCAGTGTTTCGGCCACTAGGTCCTGCACCTCGGGGCTAACCCAGCCGCCAAACTCCGCTTGCGCGATGTGCAGAATCGGCAGCATAGCCGATTTGCTCCGCTCGGCCGGGTAATGAGTGAGCAGGCGCTTGATTTCGGCTTGCGCGGCGGGGGAAAACCGGAGTTGGGTAGCGGCGGGAGTCATTCTTCGGAGTGCGTAGCTAAGTAGTCGATTACCCACTGCCGCAAAACTGGCACTTGGGTTTGAATGATAGTAAACAGGCGGTTCTCATCCACGCTGTGGTAGTCGTGGACTAAGATATGGCGCAGGCGAATAATACCCGGCCAATCCACGTCAGAATGCCGTGCTCGAAATTCACGGGTGAGTCGGGAAGCCGCCTCGCCAATGATTTCCACAGCCTTGATGAACGCGTAGTACCGAAAGTCTCCATCCGGTAATTTGCCGTCCGGCAGCGTGGCGTAGGCGGCTAGTACATCGCTGGCAGCTTCTATTATATGCCCCAATCGGACATAATCATTAATCGTTAAGCGCCTGCCTCATACACCAACTGACGGTCGCGCATCACACGCTCATAAAATTTGGCGGAAGCGTAGCCCCGTGGTTTAATGCCTGACACGATGTCCACCTTTATTTTAAGCTGTCGCCGCAGCTTTGCGGGCCAAGCCAGAGAATCCAGCGCATCGAGCCGCTCGTAATCCAGCTCCAATAGTAAATCCACATCGCTCGCCTTATCCGCCTCACCGCGAGCGTAGGAGCCGAACACGTAAGCTCGCACCACCGGCCGCTGCTGGCAGAACTGACAAATGATTTCTAGCTGCTGCTCCGTGAGTTGCATGAGAGAATTAAGCGTCCAGCTCGCCGGCGATGACATTCATGGACGACAAGATAACGATGGCATCGGATAAGCTCGTGCCCACTACCATCTCCGAATACGCCTGGTAGTAGATGAAACAGGGGCGGCGAAAGTGCAGGCGGTAGGGTGTGCGGCCACCGTCCGAGACGAGGTAGAAGCCCAACTCGCCGTTGCCGCCTTCCACCGAGTGGTATACCTCACCGACGGGCGCTTCAATCTCACCCATGATGATTTTGAAGTGGTAAATCAGCGCCTCCATGTTTTTGTACACGGCCTGTTTGGGCGGCAGGTAATAGTGGGGCGCGTCGGCATGGAAAGGGCCTTCGGGCAGGTTGTCCAGGGCCTGATTGATAATGCGCAGGCTCTGCCAGATTTCCTCGTTGCGCACGATGAAGCGGTCGTAGGTGTCGCCGTTGGTGCCCACCGGGATGTCGAACTCGAAGTCCTCGTAGCTCGAATACGGGTTCATCACCCGCACGTCGTAGTCCACGCCCGCCGCCCGCAGGTTGGGGCCGGTGAAGCCGTAGTCGAGCGCCTTGGCGGTCGTGATGGGACCGACGTTCACCACGCGGTCCATGAAAATGCGGTTGCGGTTGAACATGACCTCGAACTCACGCATCACGGCCGGAAATTCTTTGAGCCATTTGCGCAGCTTCTCGATGGCGACGGGCGACAAATCGCGCTCCATGCCGCCCACGCGGCCCATCATCGTGGTCAGGCGCGAGCCGCAGACTTCCTCGTAAATCTCGTAGACCTTCTCGCGCTCCTGAAACAAGTAGAGAAAGCCAGTGAACGCGCCCGTGTCCACTCCCAGAATAGAGTTGCAGATGAGGTGGTCCGTGATGCGGGCCAGCTCCATCATAATCACGCGGATATACTGCGCGCGCTTGGGCACGGTGATGCCCAGCAGCTTCTCCACCGTCAGGTGCCAGCCCATGTTGTTGATGGGACTGGAGCAGTAGTTCATCCGGTCGGTGAGCGGCGTAATTTGGTAGAACGGCCGCCGCTCGGCAATTTTCTCGAACGCCCGGTGGATGTAGCCAATCGTGGGCACCCCCGAAATAATGCGCTCCCCATCCATTTGCAGGATGTTTTGGAAAATGCCGTGCGTAGCCGGGTGCGTCGGCCCCAGGTTGAGCGTCGTCAGCTCCTGCGAAAAGTCGTTGAGCGTGGGCACGAGCAAACCGCCTTGCTGCTCGCGGGCTTCCTCGATAATGCGGTGGGTGCCGTCCAGGGTGTCGTTGGTTGCCATATTTAGTGCTTGGTGCTTAGTGCCTGGTGCCTGGTGCTTGGGTCGTTCGTGTTCATTGAACGGCCCAAGCACTAAGCACCAAGCACCAATTTTTATCGGCCAAAAAACAAGTCCGTTTTATCCTCGCGGGTGCCGTCTTCGAGTGGGTATTGTTTGCGCATGGGGTGGTAATCCATGTCTTCGACGTTGAGAATGCGGCGCAGATTGGGGTGGCCGGTGAAGATAACGCCGTAGAAATCGTAGGCTTCGCGCTCCATCCAGTTGGCGCAGGCGTAGATATCGGAAAGCGTCGGCACGACCGGGTCGGCGATGGGGAAGAAGATTTTCAGGCGCAGCCGAATGTTGTTTACCAGGCTGTGCAGGTGATAAATCATGCCCAGCTCCCGATTCAGGTTTTCGGGATAATGGATGCCGCACATCGTAGTCAGGAAGTGGAATTGCAGCTCTTCTTCCCGCTGCAAGCCGGCCACGATGCCGTGGATGCGCTCGCGGGTGGTAGTCAGCGTGAGCAGCCCATAGGGTTCGTGCACGTCGGTAAAGGCGTCTTCGCCAAACAGGCGGTGCAGCAAAGCCAGCACCCGCGCGTTCTGGGCGGCTACGGGGTCGGCGGCTTGCGCGGCGGCCAGGTTTTCGTCGGGGGCGGCGATGGGTTCGGGCATGGTCTTAAGGGGACATGAGACGTTGAGAGGTGAGACATGGGACTTTCGTCCGGTAGGCATCTCATGTCTCACCTCTCAACGTCCCATGTCTCACTATTTAATGTTGTAAGAAGCCAGCAGGGCCTGATATTCCGGCGAGTTGCGGCGGCGCATGCTCTCGTTTTTGGCCAGGTCCTGCACGCGCATCAGGCCGTCGAGCACCTGCTCGGGGCGCGGAGGGCAGCCGGGGATGTACACGTCCACGGGGATGATGCGGTCGATGCCTTGCAGCACCGAGTACGAGTCGAAAATGCCGCCCGAGCAGGCGCAGGCCCCCATCGCCAATACCCAGCGCGGCTCGGCCATCTGCTCATAGACCTGCTTGACGATGGGGGCCATCTTCTTGGCGATAGTGCCCATCACCATGAGTAAATCGGCCTGCCGGGGCGAGAAGCTGGGCCGCTCGGAGCCGAAGCGCGAGATGTCGTAGTGCGAGCCCATGGTGGCCATGAACTCAATGCCGCAGCACGAGGTAGCAAAGGGCAAGGGCCACAGCGAGTTGGCGCGGGCAATGCCGACGACCTTCTCCATGGAAGTGGCAAAGAAGCCGGCCCCCTCAACGCCCTCGGGCGCGGCCACGGTTTTAATTTCAGGAACGCGGGTCATTTTCAATTATCAATTAACAGTTATCAATTATCAGTTTCGATTAACGGGTTGTTTGGTAATAAACAAGCTCCTAAAAAGCCTGATAATTGTTAATTGATGACTGATAATTGCGCTTGTTTGGCCAACACGGGCGGCGCGGCGAAAGTTTGGGTCGGGACGGCCTCGTTCCAGCGCAGGATGCCCTTTTTGATGACGTAGCCAAAGCCGGCCAGCAGCAGAGTCAGGAAGACGACCATCTCGATGAAGCCCGCCGGGCCGAGCTGCCGAAAATTGACGGCCCAGGGATACATGAAAATCACTTCCACATCGAACAAGACGAACAGGATGGCCGTGAGGAAATACTTGACCGAGATGGGCGTACGGGCGTTGCCCACGCTCTCAATGCCGCACTCAAACGCCTCGTCCTTGACGCGCGACGAACGGCGCGGCCCGATGAGGTGCGAGGCAATCATCGAAAACGCGACGAAGGCCACGGCCAGCCCGAACTGCACCAAGATAGGCAGGTAGTCGCTGGGTTGGTAGGCGGTGGTGGCGGCGAGAAGCATAGCGGATAAAATAAGAGTAGTGGCGCACCCGACAGCGTGAGCCGGGCAAAGGTACGCCGGCCCAGGTCTGGGCAAAAGCACTTGCGCGGGCACAGCTGGGCCTAACGAGGTGCGGCGGTCGGCACGATGGGGGCAGCGCTGGCGGGCACGGCGGGGCCATCAGGGGTGGGTGCGCCCGGCTCGGCAGCTTCGACGTTGCCGCCCTTGAGGTAGTTTTCGGTGAAGACGCGGTAACGGTCGAACACGGCGCGGGCCGAGCGCACCAGCTCGTATTCGCCGCGGGGGCCTTCGGGCAACGTGACGCCCGAGGCGTAGCCGTGCCAGATGGCGTTCGAGGTGCGCGCGTCGATGAGCGTGACCATGAGCGTGCCGTCGAGCAGCAGCAGGCGGGTGGGTTGGTAGGTGTGGCGCTGCTCGGGCGGGGTATCGGCGTCCTCGGCCTCGTTGTCGGCAATCCAGCGGGCGAGGTCGGGCTGCACGAAACCCGGAAAGCGCATGTCGCCCTCGAAGAGCTGGTAGCCGACCATCAGGTCGGGGTTGCGGCGCGAGTAGCGGTAGCCCTGCACCCGCAGGCGCTGCTTGACGGCTTCGCGCAGGGCCGCGCTCAGGCGAGTCGAGTCGGCGGTGAGGCCCCGGCCGCCGAGAAAGTCGTAGGTGCGGTAGTGGCGAAACCGCCCGCCGTAGCTGTAGCTGGACTCGATGCGGGCCTCGCGCGAGGTGAGGCAGCCCGTGAGCAGTAGCAGCCCCAACAGGCTGAGCACGGGGAAAAGGCGGGTGGAAGACATGAGGTAGCGGTAGCGGGTTTGTTCAATCCTCTAAGCTACAACGAACCCGGCCAACAGGTTGGGGCGGGTATCTTTGAAGCCAACTTTCAAGCAGCTACAAATGGGACAGGCCCAGCCCGCGCCGACGCGCTACACGGTGGAAGAATACTTCGCGCTGGAAGAGCAAAGTGATGTGCGCCACGAGTTTTTCAGGGGTGAAGTTTTTACGATGGCCGGCGAGAGCAAGCCACACAACACTTTATCGGGTAATTGGTATGTTGCTTTACGGCAGGCGCTTCGGGGCACAAACTGCCGGGTGTACATGGAAGGGATACGAACCGTTATTCAGGAGAATATGCATTATGTATATCCCGATGTGGTAGTCTCCTGTCATCCTGACGACCAGCAGGATGCCCGGTTGGTACGCTCGCCCGTGCTTGTCGTGGAAGTGCTCTCGCGCTCGACTGAAGCCTACGACCGGACGCACAAATTCACCCGCTACAAAACGTTGCCCTCGCTCCGACATTACGTCTTGGTATCGCAGCGGCAGTGGGCCGTGGAATGGTATCGACGCAACGCCGCCGACGAATGGGTGCATACGGCCCTGACTGAAGCTACCGAAGCTATTCACATCCCGGAGCTTCATCTAAACCTGACCCTGGCCGAGATTTACGAAGAAAGCGGGGTGGCTCCGTTGCGGATTGTGCCCAACGAGCCGGGGGTTGAAAATCTGGCTGACCCGAACTGAGTTACCCTAGCCAAATGTCACTTAAAGCTGCTTCAACTGACCAGCAGCCGGTGTCGATTGAGCTTTTTGCTCGAAATAATAGGCGAATAAAAGTCCCCAGCCCGCTCCCCAAAGTATCCAGGCGGCTCCGTGGAGCGCTACCTCGAAGGACTGACTGTAGAGATTACGAAACCAGGCCAGCGCGATGCCATCGCAAAAAGTGGCAACGAATGTCATGATAACCACTGGCTGCAAAAGCTGAGCAAGCGGGCGACCGCTAATCAGCTTGGTGAGGTAGACCGATACCAGCGTCAGCGGGATGGCGGCCACGTAAAGCACGGGCAGGTTAGGGTTGTGCTCACTGAAGGCAGCGGCTCCTAAAAAGCGAATAACCAGGGCGGCATTAAGCCAGAAGACGATTCCCAGAGCCGTAAAAAGTAAGTGCTGTTGCTTTTTCATGGTCGTATTTGCGTGAAAT
The DNA here is from genome assembly GCA_025353905.1 of Hymenobacter sp. Taxonomy (GTDB): domain Bacteria; phylum Bacteroidota; class Bacteroidia; order Cytophagales; family Hymenobacteraceae; genus Hymenobacter. The sequence goes on along the minus strand of JANXNW010000030.1, from coordinate 14,185 downwards.
GTTCAGGCAAAATTGACGAACAAGAAGCAGTTATTTTAGACGCTGCCGTACAAAAAAAACGACTCAATGGCGCGCGAATTTAAATGGGTTTTTGAAACGCGCTTACCATTGTTTTTAATTCTTGGATGTATTGCGCCAGCCACGGATAAGTCAGCGTTTCGGCCGTTAGCTGGAGGTAAAAGTTTTCGATACTCAGATTCAGAACCAATTGAGCCAGCGAGGAATTATTTGCCAAGCCTAGCTCAGCCGCCCAGATGCCGATAATTGCCTCACTTACCAATTTAGTCGTCTTTTCCAAGCACTGCTTAAGCGCAACATTACTCCGATGCACCCGGAGCTGACGACTAAAAAGCAGGTCTTGTTTAACGCTCAGTAGCAGGTTCAGCAGGTCAGGGTCCACTTGTTGGCACTGCTTTTCCTGCTGGGCGATGAAGCCGGCTCGTTCCAAATGGTGAGTCAGTAGCACGTCGGTGAAGATTTCCAGGTCGGCGAAATAGTGGTAGAAGGAGGACTTACTCTTACCGACCAAGCGGGCAATGACTTCCACTTTAAGGCCACCGGGTCCGTGGTTAGCAAACAGGTCGTAGCCCGCCAAAATCCAGGGCAGCTTGTTGTCGCTTGACATTTGGTTTGGGGTGAAATCGACAGGATTGTAGCCTGGGCGCGGCTGTGCTCGACGACCAGGATGCAGTCGGCCATGCGCACGAGCCATCACTCGGTATTCCGCCTGTCTCTGAGCTGCTTTACGTCTTGCTGGTCTTTGGGGCGAGCGTTGGCGGCCTTGTCAAGCAGCAGGTCGTCGTAACTCAAAAAGGGTATGTCCGTGCCACGCAGCGTAACCGAATGTCGCTTGGTGAAAGTAGCTTCAAATTTCAGAGAAGCTTTTATTTCCGGCAGAAAATCAAGCGTGAAATGTTCCAGGTCATACCTAAAAAATGATTTCCGGGGGTTGGGAGCTTGTTCAGCTTGGTAGGCAGCTACGTTCTGCCCGAGTGCTTGCAGAGCCTGCAAAAGCTGGAAATAGTTGGCGTAGGTTGGGTCGTACCAAAAGTCTAAACCCGGTTTGTCTGTGATTACCCCGGCTGCATTGACTGAATGGCGGAAATAACCATGAAATGCTACCGCAGTGCCGCCCACGACCAGGTAGCGCACGGCGTACTGGTTTAGAGCCTGGCAAACGTGCAGTACCAAGCTGGCCAAATCATTTTCCACGGCGCGGCTCAATTGGCTTTTGAGTTGATTCAGCCTGTCTGAGTAAGAGAATAAAACGCTCGAAGTCGGATGTCGGTGTGCCAGTAGTTGAAACTGCTGGTACAGCTGATTTCAAAGCTTGGAAACTGGAATAGCGGATTACTTTTGCCATGACCATGCTGCTTTCCAACTCCTGCCACTGACCTGTCAAGAAGTACAAACAAACCTTTCGAAGCCGGACGACCTGCCGCAAGATAATACACAGCCCCTCTACCGATACCCCGCCGCCTGCAACTGGAACAGCTCGGCGTAGCGCCCGCCCATCTCCAATAATTCCTCGTGGGAGCCGATTTCCTGGGCGCGGCCGTGCTCGACGACCAGGATGCGGTCGGCCATGCGCACGGTGCTGAAGCGGTGGGAGATGAGCACGGCGGTTTTGCCCTGGGTCAGCTCCTTGAAGCGCTGGAAGACTTCGTATTCGGCGCGGGCATCGAGGGCGGCGGTGGGTTCGTCGAGAATCAGCAGCTGGGCATCGCGCATGTAGGCGCGGCCGAGGGCGATTTTCTGCCACTCGCCGCCTGATAAATCCACGCCGCCGTTGAAGCGGCGGCCAATCATCTGGTCGTAGCCCAGTGGCAGCTTGTCGATGACCGAGTCGGCTAGGCTCTGGTGGGCGGCGGTTTGGATGCGGGGCTGGTTGGCGCGCTCCTCGATGCGGCCCACGGCCAGGTTTTGGCCGGCGGGCAGCTGGAAGCGCACGAAATCCTGGAAAATGACCCCGATTTCCTGGCGCAGCTCGGCCGGGTCGTACTCGCGCAGGTCGTGGCCGTCGAGCAGGATGCGGCCCTCGGTGGGGTCGTAGAGGCGGGACAGCAGCTTGACCAGGGTTGTTTTGCCGGCCCCGTTTTCGCCCACCAGCGCCAGCTTTTCGCCGGCTCGTAATTCAAACGACAACCCGCGCAAGGCCCAGCGTTCGGCGTTTTTATATTGAAATCCCACTTCTTCAAACGTGAAGCCCTGGCGGATGGGGCGCGGAAACGGCCGCACGAGCTGCCCGCCTAAACCAGCCACGGGCCGCACGATGCGCGGCTGAATCTGGAAGAAGCCGAAGAAGTCCTGCAAGTAGAGCGCGCCGTCGGCCACCTGGCTGAAGCGGCTCAGAATGCCTTCGAGCAGGGCGCGCAGGCGGGCAAACGAGCCGGCCAGAAACGTGAGCTGCCCGATGCTGATGCTGCCCTGCACGGCCCGCCCGATGATGTACAAATACGCGCCGTAGTAGCCGGCCGCGCCCACGGCCGCGAACACCGTGCCCCAACCGGCGCGGCGCAGCACCAGGCTCTTATTCTGGCGGTAAAAGTCGTCGGACAGCGTACGGAAGCGGTTTATCAGAAACTCGGATAGCCCAAAAATCTTCACTTCTTTGGCCGTCTCGTCGCTCGCGCCAGTCTGGCGCAGGTAATCCAGCTCGCGGCGCTCGGGCGTCCAGGAGTGCGAGAGCGAGTAGGAGCGCTCGTTGAAGTGGCTCTCGCCCAGAAAAGCCGGCACCACGGCCAGCAGCAGCAGCCCCAGCAGCCAGGGCTGAAACGCGACCAGCCCGCCGGCCAGCAGCACGAGCGTGGCCGCGTCCTGGCCCTGGGCCAGCACCTGGCTCATGAGCACCGAGCGCGAAAGCGTCTGGCGGCGGGCGCGCTCCAGCTTGTCGTAAAAGTTGCTGTCCTCGAACTGGTCCAAATCCAGCTCGGCGGCGTGGCGCATGAGGCGCACCGACGAGGCGTTGGCGAACAAGTCGCCGAGCAAAGAATCCAGCAGCGCCACGGCCCGGCCCAGCGCGTCGGTGAGCAGCACCAGCCCAAACTCCAGTCCCACCAGCCCGAACACGGGCGCGACATCGCGGGCGGCGGCGGGCAACCGGCTCAGGGCCACCACGTCATCGAGAATCAGCCGGCCCACGTAGAGCATGGCCAGCGGCAGCGCGGCCCGCACGAGGCGCAGGGCTACGTTGCCGAGCGTAAGCGCGGGCGAGGTCTGCCAAATCAGCTTCAGGAAAGCCGGCAGGTGGCGTAGCGCGGCCGCTCGCTCGCGCACGCTGACCGGGGGTTTTTCGGGGCCATGAACGTGCTTGGGGTTTTTGGCCGAGATGCGGGCCAGTAAATCGGCTAGAAAAGGCATGGCCCCGGCCGGGGCAAATTGGGGGCCGGGCGGCGGGGGCGGCCGTTTTGGCAGGGGGAGAGAGAAAGTCGTAGTTTAGCGGCAACCTTACCTGCATCGTTTGGGTAAGGTACCTCCCCGCCTATTCACACATCCTCGTTCATGCGACACTTGTTCCTACCTCTTGCCGCTTACCTGCTTCCCGCTCTTGCCACCGCTCAGACCACCGACGAGTGCGAGAAGCTTAAAATAGAAAACGCTAAGCTCAAGTTTGAGAATGCCAATTTAAAGAAAGGCATCGTGCGGCACAGCGCCGCAACCGCTATCCCAGTGCCAGCAGCCGACCCTACCGGGGCCAAGCCAACAGCCGCCAACTCCGTGCTGGGTGCGCAGCACCAAATGGTTCGGAAAATTGATTTCGCACTCGTGAAAGCCCAGGGTAATGCGAAGAATCAAACAGTGACCGTTACGCTCATGCTAACGAATGCGGCGGCCAACGAGGACATTCAGTTCATAAACGTGAAAGCGGTTGATGAGCAAGGCGAGGGGTATCAGACGTATAACATTCACATAGGCGCTCAGGAAAGCAGAAATACGCTGACCACGGGAGTGCCCATGAAAACGACTTTCGTCATTCCTAAAGTGCTGCCTTCGGTAAAGTTGTTTCGGGTATTAAAATGCCCGCTCTATAATGCTGATGCTATGCCGGGAGACACCAATATTGAGTTCCGCGACGTAGCCATCACTTGGTAGTAGTAGCCGATGCGCCGCCAGCGCTCTTGGTGGTCACTCGCTACTTCAGTGCCGCAAGCCGCTCCTTTGTGTACCCATCCGCCGGGTCCAGCCGCAACACGGCTTCGTAGGTGGCTCGTGCCTGGGCCGTTGGTGGCGGCGTGGTAGTCGCCCCAGCGGACTTGCACGATGCCCGACTTTGGGAATAATTCCTTGGCTAGCATGAGCAGGCTCCGGGCGGCGGGCAGGTTGGCCCCGCGGTTCCACCCCTCCGCCCCCGACCTTTGCGCCCGTTATGCCCGGTTCTTACTCGCGCGGCTTTTGGCTGATGTGCCTCTCGTCGTTTCTGTTTTTCTTGTCGTTTAATTTATTGCTGCCTGAGCTGCCCGACCATTTGGCTCGGCTCGGCGGGGGCGACTATAAGGGCTACATCATTGCCCTGTTTACGCTTACGGCGGCGCTGAGCCGGCCGTTTTCGGGCAAGCTGGCCGATACCGTGGGGCGGATTCCGGTGATGGTGTTTGGCTCGCTGGTCTGTTTTCTGTGCGGCTTTGCCTATCCGTGGGCGCTGACGGTGAGCAGCTTTCTGGGCCTGCGGCTGCTGCACGGCTTCAGCACGGGCTTCAAGCCGACGGGCACGGCCGCGTTCGTGGCCGACATCGTGCCCGTTGGGCGGCGGGGCGAGGCGATGGGGCTGCTCGGCATCACGGGCAGCCTGGGCATGGCGGCGGGGCCGGCGCTTGGCTCGTGGGTGGCCCAGCACTTCTCGCTCAACGTCATGTTCTACTGCTCCAGCGCGGCGGCGCTGCTCTCAGTGCTCGTGCAAGGCACGCTCACCGAAACGCTGCCCCGCGCCCAGCGGCGGCCGTTCTCGCTTTCGCTGCTGAAAGTGGGTTGGGACGAGGTGCTGGAGCCGCGGGTGCTGGCCCCGGCCCTGGTTACCGCGCTGTGCCTGTTTCCGTTCGGGGCGGTGCTCACCGTGGTGCCCGACCAGAGCCGGCTGCTGGGGCTGGTCGGGCCGACGAAAGGCTTGTTTTACGTCTGCTACACGGTCTCGTCGCTGGCCGTGCGGCTGCTGGCGGGCCGGGTTTCCGACCAGCGGGGGCGGGTGCCGGTGCTGCGTTTCTCGACGGCGCTGCTGGCGCTGGGGCTGGCCGGGCTGGTGTGGTCGCCCTCGGTGCCGATGTTTCTGGCGGCGGCCGTCGTGTTCGGCCTCGGCACGGGCCTAAACTCGCCCACGCTCTACGCCTGGACCGTGGACCTGAGCCACCCCGAACGCCGGGGCCGGGCCGTGGCCACGATGTACATCGCCCTCGAAATCGGCATCGGGCTGGGGGCGTTGCTGGCGGGTTGGATTTTCCAGAACGACCCCGCCCGTTTGCCGTGGGTGCATGCCGCGAGCCTGGCCTGCGTGTTGGCCGCGCTGGCCTACCTGCTGCTGGGCGTACGGGCCGTGCCCGCGCCGGACGCGGCAGCCGCGCTGGTGACGGAGGGCATCGGAGCACCCGAGGAGGTGGTGTAAAAGTGGGCATTATCCGCTTGTTAATCCGCAGCCGGATAGTTACTTTTAGCACGGTAAAGCGTGGCCATTCCGCCCCGCCTCTTGTCCGGTTTTTATGACCCCAAAACTACTTGCCTGTCTTCCCTTCGCCCTGGCTTTGCTGGGTGCCCCGGCCGGCCGCGCGCAGACTCCCGCCAAGCCCGTCGAGGTGAAATTCGGTAAGCCCGAGCTAGCTGATTTTGAGGCGAAAAGCTTCGCGGCCGACTCCGGGGCGGCGGCCGTCGTGCTGTATGATTTCGGCACGACGCGCTTCGAGTACGGCCCCACAGGCTTCGTGCTCGTGACCGAGCGGCTGACGCGGATTAAGGTGCTCAAGAAAGCCGGCTACGACGTGGCTACGGTGGAAGTGGGGCTTTATCACCGTGATAAGGCCGAGGAAAAGCTTAGCAACCTGCGCGGCTTCACCTACAACATGGTGGGCGGCAAGCTCGAAAAAACCAAGCTCGAAACCGGCACGGCCTTCACCGAAGAGCGCAGCAAGCACGTGCGGGTGCGTAAGTTCACGCTGCCGGCCGTGCGCGAGGGAGCCGTGATTGAGTACGCCTACTCGGTTACGTCGGACTTCTTTCAGAACTTCCAGGACTGGACGTTTCAGCGCGAATACCCCACGCGCTGGAGTGAGTTTCGGGCCATTATCCCCGAGTATTTCGACTACAAACTGCTGCTGCAGGGCTACGTGCCGCTGGCCCTGCAAACCCGTGAGGATGGCTCGACCCAGTTTACGGTGCGGCAGGCGGGCGGCTTCACCGAGGGTACGCGGGGCGGCACGGTACGGGAGGCTCCCTCGTCCGAAACCTTCCCGGCCAAGACGACCAACTACCACTGGGCCATGCAGAACGTGCCCGCCCTGCGCGAGGAGGCGTTTATGACGACCCCGCGCGACTACGTGGCCCGCATCGACTTCGAGCTGGCCGGCACCCGCTTTCCGGGCAGCGCGTACCGCAATGTGGCCGGCACCTGGGAGAAAATCAACGCCGACCTGCTGCAAGACGCCGAGTTTGGCGGGCAGCTCGACCGGGGCGGCTTTCTGGCCGAGGCGATTAAGCCGCTCGTGGCCAAGTACCCCGACCCCGCCGCGCGCGCCGCCGCCGTGCGGGCGCTCGTGGTGGCGGCCGTCAAGCACGACGGCACGAACACATTCTACGCCAGCGCGGGGCTGAAGAAAACCTACGAGCTGCACCGTGGCAACTCGGCCGACGTGAACCTGCTGCTCATCGCGGCCCTGCGCCAGGCCGGGCTGCCCGCCGAGCCGGTCATCCTCAGCACCCGCGCCCACGGCCGGGTAAACCAGAATTTTCCGCTTCTGGAGCAGTTCAACTACGTGGTGGGCCTGCTGCCGCTGCCCGGTAATCAGGAGCTGCTGCTCGACGCGACCGACCCGCTGCTGCCCTGCGGGATGCTGCCGCGCCGCTGCCTGAGCCAGACCGGCCGCCTGGTAGCGGCCAAGGACGGGGCCGGCCGCTGGGTGAGCCTGCTGCCGAATCAGCGCCACAACCACTTTCAGGAAGTAAAGCTGAGCGTCGATGCCCAGGGCAACGTGAGCGGGCAGGTGCGCGAAGAATACAGCGGCTACTCGGCCGCCGATGCCCGCGAAAAGCTACAGACGCTGGGCGAGAAAAAGTACGTCTCGGACATGGCTGCCCACCACCCGAGTTGGGAAATCCCGACCTATAAATTTGCCGCCGTCGCGGAGCTGGCTCAGCCGCTGGCCCTGCGCTACGAGCTACGCCAGGCAGCCAGTTCGCCCGCCACCGCCACCGAGCTGTACCTGAGTCCGTTGGCCGCGTTTGGCGAGGGCCGTAACCCGTTCGGGCAGGCCGAGCGCAATTACCCCGTGGATTTCGGCGCGCCCACCCAGGACGTCATTATGCTCACCCTGACCTTGCCGGCCGGCTACGGTGTGCCCGAACTGCCCAAGCAAGCCGTATTGGCCTTGCCCGAGCAGGGCGGCCGATTTACCTATTCGGTCAGCGCGCCCACGCCCGGCACCGTGCAGCTCATCAGCCGCCTGACGCTCGACAAAGCCATCTACGGGGCCGGGGAGTACGCCAACCTGCGCGAGTTCTACCGCCTGGTGCTGGCCAAGCAGGCTGAGGCGCTGGTTATTAAGAAGTTATAACTTTTTCATCTCTGTGAGGAGGAACGACAGACTAATCACTAACCACTAAAATGCTCCTGCTGCTTCTCGCCCTGCTCGGCCCGCCGGCACCGAAATACCCGGCCGATGCCATCGCGCCGGCGCTGCGCGAGAACGCGCACGCCGTGGTGCGGGCCTACGACAAGGTGGTGGTGGTGCGCTCGGCGAGCCAGCTCGTCGAAACCGTGCACACGGCCATCACCATCCTCGACCCGGCGGGCAGCGACGAGCACGGCCAGCTGGTGGTGTACTACGATGCGCTGCGCCGCATCAGCTACCTGCGCGGGGCCGTTTATGATGCGCAAGGACACCTGCTGCACCAGTTGCGCCCGGCCGAGGTGCGCGACCAGGGCCTGGGCAGCGCCGGCGGCAGCCTGATGACCGACGTGCGCGTCCGCTACGCTGATTTGCGCCAGCCGGCCACGCCCTACACCGTGGAGTTTGATTACGAAGTGGTGTCGGACAACACGTTATTCTTTCCTGATTTTCAGCCCCAGAGCGCCGAGAACGTATCGCTCGAAGGCGCGACGCTGCGCGTGACCACGCCCACGGCGCTGCCCCTGCGCTACGGCGAGCAGCTGCTGCCGGCCGGCGCGGCGAGCGCGCCCGCGGTGGCCGGCGCGCTCACTACCTATCGCTGGACGCTGCCCGCCCACCCGGCCGTGGACGAGGAGCCGTTCGCGCCGCCGCTCGAAACGCTGCTGCCGGCCGTGCGTCTGGCCCCGGCTACGTTTGAGGTGCAGGGCCACGCCGGCTCGCTGGCCTCGTGGCAGAGCCTGGGCCAGTGGAGCTACCAGCTCGGGCAGGGCCGCGACGCGCTGCCGCCCGCCCTCACCGCCCGCATGGCCCAACTGCTCATCGAAGCGCCCGACCCGCGCGCCCGCGCCCGCAAAGTATATGAGTTTTTGCAAAGCTCGACGCGCTACGTGAGCGTGCAGCTGGGCCTCGGCGGCTGGCAGACGGCGCCAGCGATGGCCGTAGTCAGCGGCGGCTACGGCGACTGCAAAGCCCTGAGCAACTACACCCGCGCGCTGCTGGCCGCCGCCGGCCTGCCCGCCCACGTGGCGCTGGTGGGAGCCGGGGCCGACGAGGCCGACGTGCGGGCCGACTTCCCGAGCAGCCAGTTCAACCACGCCATCCTGTGTTTGCCGCTGGCGGCCCGTGGGTCCGTGCCCGCCGATACGGTCTGGCTCGAATGCACGAGCCAGACCGAGGCGTTCGGTTACATGGGCTCGTTCACCGGCAACCGCCACGCGCTGCTGCTCACGCCCAGCGGCGGCCGGCTCGTGGCCACGCCGCGCTACGGGGCGGCGGCCAACCGCCAGCAGCGCCGCACCGAGCTGTGGCTCGACGGCGCGGGTGGGGCCAAAGCCAGCGTGCGCACCCAGCGCGTGGGTTTGGCCCAGGACACCTACGCCCAGCTGCTCACCGGGGCCGATGCCGACGAGCAGCGCAAGTACGTGGCCGCCCGCCTGCCCGTGGCGCACTGCACGATTACGGCCCTGCGCCTGGCCGCTGCTTCGCCCGGCGGCCCGCAAGCCCTGCCGGGGGTAGTCGAAACCCTGGGCCTGGAGCTGCCCGGCGTGGCCACTGCCGCCGGCAGCCGTTTGCTTATTGAGCCGAACGTATTGGGCCGGCTCGCCGCGCTGCCCGCCCAGGTGGGCGCGCGCACCGCCCCGCTCGCCCTGCCCGCCCCGGCCCTCACCCAGGACACCGTGCGCCTGCACCTGCCCGCCGGCTTTCGGCCCGAAACCCTGCCCGCGCCGACGCAGCTCACGTCCGCCTACGGTACGTATTCGAGCACCTGCACGGCCCTGCCTGACGGCACCATCCAGTACGTGCGCCAGCTCGAAACCCGTCGCCCCACCCTGGTGCTGCCCGCCGAGAAATACGCCGAGTACAAGGAGTTCCGGCGCAAAGTCAATCAGGCCGACCACGCGCAAATAGTGCTGGGGAAATTGTAAAACGTCAGGGGTACTCTGATTTACAATTTTCTTAACCTGACAGGTTGGTGGTCGAAGTGAAAGCAGTCAGGCGCGGCGCACCACGCGCTATTACGAGACTACGCCCGCTTTCCAACCAGTAGAGCGCTTTCCAGGTCAGTATACGACGCGGGCGGGCGGCGAAAAACCGACCGCCCGCGTCGCTCAGATTTAACCATATACTAACCCGGAAACCGCTCTAAAGGAAAGTTGAGAGATGAGCTAAATAATTGGCGGGTTGAGGCGAACCTGCCACTGCGGCGGCAGGCGAGTAGTCAGGTTGTAGAAATAGAAGGGCAGGTGCCATTCAGCTAGCTTGGCGGTTAGCTGCTGGTCCAACCCATTGCGTTGAGTGGCTCTATTCTGGCGGCGCAGCTTGCGCTTGCTGCCGACGTCGGTAATGGGCACCAACGGGGGTTCTACTAGAAACAAGATGACTTCTACCAATGGCTGCTGACTCAGACAAGCCATTGGCTGCAAGTCCGACGCGCGCAGTCGTTCGGCCAGCACGAGGCCGGCCAGGGTATTGAAAGCCTTGAGCAGCACTGTTTGGTATAGCTCTGCTTCGCGGGCCTCTCGGCTTTCGGGGCGCAACGCATCGTCTTTTACCTCAATAAGTTGGAGGCGGGGGCTGCTGTCAGCCGCCCGGACTACAAAATCTACTCCTCTTATTCGCTGCAACGCCGGCGAGTCCGCTTCCTGCTGGCTACTAATGACGACCCGGCGATAAAAGCCTTTCTCCATCCCGGCGACTGGGTCGGCATCCTGGTCGTAGCGGGCTGCCGACCACCCGGTTGGAAAGTCGAAAATCAGCCGACCCTCCTCAAACGTCGGCATTGGCGGAGCGGTCTTCGGTGGCAAAAATTCCTTCCAGCGTATCCGCCTGGGCCAGTTCCTCGTCCAGGGCTACGATATCAGGTAGCAGTTCAAAGTCGTCTCTGGTGACTACCGTCGTAGCTCCGTCCGCTCCGGTGTTTAATCCAAAGTAGCGCACGGGCAGTGGCTTCGCATCCGGCTGTCGGCTCAGGATGTGCAGCTCTTTCAGCAGAAACAGGCTGTGCGTGGCCAGCACGATTTGAAAGCCTTGCCGCGCCAGCTCGGCCAGCACGGCGGCCATTTTCCGTAGCAGCGCCGGGTTTAGGTTGGCTTCCGGCTCATCCCAAAACAGAGTAGTTTTGGAGGTCAGACTACCGTTAGCCAGTAATTTTTGCAGGGTCGAAAACTTGCGTAACCCCTCAGCCACCATATTCATTACCAGGCGTTCTGCTTTGGGAAAAACCAGGTAAAAAACGCCGTTCTCTTCCTCTACCTCGCCCCCGTCGAGCACGGGCGTTATCTGGCGCATCGCCGCTGCCACCGCCGGTTCGGGCTGCCGCAAGGGTAAACCGCTTAATTGAGTTAGCAAATCCAGGTAGGTTTCATCAACGGGCAGGACGAGTTGGCTCGAAGCCGGGCGCATCCAGCCCAGGGTCAAAATCTCTTTCGCTGGAATTAAAACCGGAGGAGCCAATGAATGAGCTACCTCTTCGGTCGCGTCAGCAGGCTCAACGGCCAGCTTTGTCTCATAAGATAATTCGGTTGATATGTGTAGCTCGACTGGGCTGACTCGCTCGTCACTCAGCGTGTACTCGATTACGGCCGTTTGACTAGCCGCGCCGCGCCTGATTAATTTGGTTATGTTTGGTGGGGAAGGGCGGAATATGTTTTTCAGACTGGTGAGAGGTGAGTCCGGCGTGGAAAAGACAGGAGCGCTTAACAGCCGGACTCCGCTAATCATGCTTCGCAACACCGCATACCCCAGCTTCAGCACGTGGCTCTTGCCCGTGCCGTTGGTGCCGACCACCACATTCAGGCCCGGCCCGAACTCAAAGTCGGCTTCGGCAAAAACGGTGAAATTTTGGATGTGCAGGCGCTTTAGCATGTAGGCAAAGCTAGGCGAAATCAGCGCTTGTGGCTTACGCCGCATCTGGGACCAAAGCGCATTCTGGCCACTACTCACTACATCCGAAACCCTTTACCCCTACAGCTTCACGCGCAGTTGCGCCGTCACCTCGGAGCGCACCCGGCCCTGAATTTCTTCCAGCCCGGAGCCGATGGTGGCTTGGTCGCGGTAGCGGGTTTCGGCGTAGCGCAGCCACAGCGTCAGCGTTTTATTGAGCGTGAGCTGGCTGATGAAGTAGGCGCGGGTGCCGCGGCCGTTGAGCACCGGAATGGAGACGGCGTAGAGCACATCCTGTTCGATGGCGTACTGGCGGGTGTCGAAGTCGTCGGTGTCGAAAACGGCGTAGCGGCCACTCAGGCTCAGGCGGCGGCCGACTTGCACCTGGGCATCCTGGCTGAGCAGGAAGCCTTGTTTCCAGGGCTGGTTGTCGTCGGCGCGCAGGTAGCTGACTTGCAGGCGGGTGCGCAGGCCCAGCGCGCGCGTGGGCTGCACGTCCACGAAAGCCAGCGCCGAGTGGCGCAGCTGCTGGCCGGGCAGCGGCAACGCGCGGCCGGTGAGCGAGTAGGGCAAGTCGAGCGGTTTGAGCCGGGCGCGGTACTGCACGTAGAGCAGGCTGGTTTTGGCCGGCGCGAAGGCCAGCCGCACGAGCGCGTCCTGGCCCTGGCTGGGCGCGCTGACGCGGTAGCGCAGCCACGGAAACGAGAACTGGTCGAAGTAGGCCGAGATTTCCCAGCGCGGCACGGGCCGGATTTTCAGGCCCACGTACAAGCCGCTCTCGTTGATGTTGCGCGTGTTTTCGCCGAACGCGTTGCCGTAGAGCGTGTGGAAATCCACGTCGTAGTGGCGCACGAGCACGGCCGCGTCCACGGTCGGCCCCAGGCTGGCCAGCACCCCGCTCACGCCGCCCAGCCCGCCGCTGGCGCTACGCCCGCCCTCGCCAAACAGCAGCAGATTGCGCCAGCCGTAGCTGTAGTGCAGGCCCAGCACCGAGTTGATTTGCCCGCTAAACTCGTAGCGGTTGTACGGCTCCGAGCGCTTCTGAAACGCGTTGCCGAAGCGCGAGACGACGGCTGTCAGCCCGAGGCTCAGGTTACCGTCGGGGCTGGCGTAGCCCAGGTGGCCGCCGCCCACGGTTTCGGTCAGGCGCTGGCGGTTGGCAATTTCGGTGCTGGTGCGGTGCAGGCCGGTTATGAGTAAGCTCGAACTCAGCTCGTCGGCCGCCTGTCCGAGCGAGTCGGTGAGCTGCCGGGCGTTGGCATCGATGTTTTTGCGCGAAGCGAACGCCGTCGCTTCCCAGCGCGGGGCGAGTTGATACGTAGCCGCCGCGCCCCGAAAGAACGTGTTTTCGAGCAGCGCCGCGTAGGGCCGCACGCCCAGCGAGGGTCGCCGCAGCGTCGTTATTGTCTCGGCTCCCTTGCCCTGCACCAGCCCCGACGAGAGCAGCAGCCCCTGCCCGAACTGCAACTGGTAGTCACCCAAAGCCAGCGTTTTGAGCCGCCCGCGCTCGTAGAGCACGAAGTGAGCCGACAAAAAATCCGGGCCGAACTGATTGCGGGCCGGGTTCCAGGCCCAGGGTTCGCCCGCGTCGTTTTCGGCCGTCAGCCCCAGGCTGAAATCGCGGGCGTGGCTCACGCGGTAGCGCAGGGCCACGGCATTCGGGCCGCCGAGGTAGCGCAGCGTGGGCCGCCCCTGAAACGTATCGACCGGCGAAAACCCCTTGCGCGGCTGCAACACGCGCCGGTAGCGCAGCAGCAGGGCGTTGTTTTCCTCGGCCCGAATGCGCTGCCACAAGCTGCCGCGCACCGCGTTGGGCCGGGCCGCCTCCACCGTCACGAAGGGCGCGATGCGGGCGATGGTGCGCAAGTCCCAGCCCGGCACGGCTTGCAGCTCATACAAGCTCAGCAGCGGGCCGGTGGCCTGCCGGTGCGCGAGCAGGGCCGCCACCTGCGCCTCGCGCAGCAGCGGCAGGGTGCGCAGCTCTTCGGGCCGGGCCGTGTTCAGGCTCAGCGGCGACTGATACAACGCCAGCAGCGTACCGTACAAGTCCTCGTTGGGCGGCTGGTCGGTTTGAATCTCGGCCAGAATCTCCTGGGCCACGCGGTCGAAGTCGGGCGCGCGGCGCGGGTAGTCCTGGGCCTGGGCGGGACGAACGAAAATCAGCAGCGCGAATAACCCGCACCATCGCCTACCCGCCGAACGCACGCTGGTCGCGTTCGAGCTTTCGCGTAGGAACCGGAGAAGCTGCCGTGGCATGGGGGTTTGAGCAATGTGGCGCGGGCTTCAGCCCGCAGGGTATTGGGTGTTCGGTTTTAGGTGTTGGGTGTTGGGTATTGGGTCTTAAGTGTTGGGTCTTGGGTCTTGGGTGTTGGGTGTTCGGTTTTAGGTTTTAGGTGTTGGGGGCGTTGTCATGCAGAGCGCAGCGAAGCATCTCGCGTGGCGCAGTAACTCCAACATGTTGGCTCAGCAATGATGCGAGCGAGATGCTTCGCTGC
>JANXNW010000405.1 GCA_025353905.1 Hymenobacter sp. | reverse complement strand
AAAACCGCTGAGCGCTACGCCATCCTCGAAGAAATCTACTCGCGGGGCGGCCACTTCGATGTCGAGGAACTCTACGCCGGCATGAAGGACAGGAGCCTGCAAGTGAGCCGCGCCACGGTGTATAACACGCTGGATTTGCTCGTTGAGCAGGGCCTCGTCAGCAAGCACCAGTTTGGCCGCAACCTCGCCCAGTACGAGAAAAGCTACGGCTATCGGCAGCACGACCACGTTATTTGCACCGAGTGCCACAAAGTGGTCGAATTTTGCGACCCCCGCATCCACGGCATCCAAACGATGGTCGGCGACTTGCTCAACTTCCACATCCTGCACCACTCGCTCAACCTCTACGGCATCTGCGGCGACTGCCGCGCCCAAGCCGCCGCCAAAATCGCTCAGTGAACACAGCCAAGCAAGTCCGTTCAGTCCGTCAGGCTCCCCCTATCCTTTTTGGAGAGGGGGCCGGCCCCACGGGGGTCTCGTGAGGCGACACGCTAGAACGGCCCTGAAACTCACATGACTACCGAATCTACCCTCGCCAACGGCGTACTCTACCTCACCCTCAATGGCGACCTCATCGGCAGCCCCGATACGCAACTGCTGCTCGCCTCCGTCGATGAGTACCTCGGCGGCACCGTCGCCAACTGTGCCATCGACCTTTCCCAGGTGCGCTACATCAATTCCACCGGCATCGGCGTACTCGTATCGCTGCTCACCCGGTTCCGCTCGCGCGGCGGCGAGCTGATTCTCATCAACCCCGCCGACCATCCCCGCAAGCTGCTGGCCCTCACCAAGCTCAACAACATCTTCACCATCGCCCCCACCCAGGCCGATGCTCGCCAACAGTTCACTCTAGCCGCCCGATAGGCGGCTTTTTTATTGCCGCCATACACTCTTGATACCCGACATAACCAAGGTCGTCAGGCTCCCCCTCCCCACCGGGGAGGGGGCCGGGGGGTGGGGTTTACGGGCGGCGAGGGGGATAGGGGCCAAGGGAGATGGTTTACGCTAGAGCCGAATCCGCGAAATCCCCAGCCCCAACTGTTCATTGCTCATTGTTAATTGATAATTGAAATAATGCCCGTAGATGTATTAATCGGCCTCCAATGGGGCGACGAAGGCAAAGGCAAAATCGTCGATGTTCTCGCCCCGACCTACGACGTAGTCGCCCGCTTCCAGGGCGGCCCCAACGCCGGCCACACCCTCACCTTCGACGGCCTGAAGCACGTGCTGCACCAGGTGCCGAGCGGCATTTTCCACCCGCACATCATTAACGTAGTCGGCAACGGGGTCGTCCTCGACCCCGTCGTGTTCCGCCAGGAGCTGCAAAAGCTCACCGATAGGGGAGTGGCCTGGGGCCAGAATCTGTACATTTCTAAAAAAGCCCAGCTCATCCTGCCCAGCCACCGCGCCCTCGACCGCATCAGCGAGGAAGCCCGCGGCAACACCAAAATCGGCAGCACCCTCAAAGGTATCGGCCCGACTTATCAGGACAAAATCGGCCGCACCGGCCTGCGCGTCGGCCACATCCTGCTGCCCGATTTCCAGAAGCGCTACCAGGAAGCCGTCGCCCGCCACGCCCGCGAAGCCGGCTTCCACCACAAGGAGCTGGAAATCGAACCCTTCGAGGCCGACTTCTTCAGCGCCGTCGAGTTTCTGCGCACCCTCCAGCTCACCGACACCGAGTATTTGCTCAACGACCTGCTCGCCCAGGGCAAGCGCATATTGGCCGAAGGTGCCCAAGGCTCTTTGCTGGATATCGACTTCGGCACCTACCCCTACGTGACGAGCTCAAGCACCATCGCCGCCGGAGCCTGCACCGGCCTTGGCATCGCGCCGCGCCACATAGACAAGGTGTACGGCATCACCAAAGCCTACTGCACCCGCGTCGGCAGCGGCCCGTTCCCCACCGAGCTGCTCGGCGAAACCGGCGAGCAAATCCGCCAGGCCGGCCGCGAGTTCGGCTCCACCACCGGCCGCCCCCGCCGTTGCGGCTGGATAGACCTGCCCGCCCTGCGCTACGCCATCATGCTCAACGGCGTAACCGAGCTGCACCTGATGAAAGCCGACGTGCTCGACAGCTTCGCCGAAATCCAGGTCTGCACCCACTACCGCCTGCCCGACGGCACCCGCACCCCCCAACTGCCCGACCCCGGCGACCTCGCCCACGTCGTGCCCGTCCTGCAAACCCTGCCCGGCTGGCACACCGACCTCACCCAGCTTACCGAGTACAACGCCCTGCCCGCCAACCTGCTGGCTTATCTCGAATTTCTGGAGCGGGAGCTACAGGTTCCCATTCGGATTGTGAGCGTCGGGCCGGATAGGGTGAGTACGCTATTTCAGTGAGAGCTTTTCGATGATTCAGCTCTCCCTTAAAAATTTCGCATACCATGCTAGAAAGAGAGGCTCAACGACACAGTCAAACGATGTAGATAACAAAACAACCCTACTTGTTACTTACTGACAACCAGAGAAAACATATCATTCTGCTTCTGATAGAAGAGATTTGTACACATAAGTCGCCAGCAACGTAGGTAGTAAAGCAATCCATGAGGCCCATCCCCACTTAGGGTCGCTAATAAAAATCCACAGCAATACAGCAGTACAAAAAGTAACGATACGCAACACTTTTGCGCCTGCCTTTCGGTCTTCAAATTTTCCGTTTCGACCAATCCATTCGGGGTACAAATCAAGTGCTTGAGCACCTACTATTGTTGCGATTAATCCGCCTATATACCAAAAAGGTGCAGCCCACCATACCTCTCGCCACCCGATAGATAATACAAGACTGTAGATAAGAAGGGTGGATAATTGGGGTGGTCGGGTCAAAACGGACAGGGAGCTAAGGTAGATGATGAGTGGTATTCGAGTTCGACTTCGTGCGGGGTACGGTAGCCCAGAGCCGAGTGCAGGCGTTGGGTATTGTAGTAGTCATCCAGGTAGTGCGCCAGT
>JANXNW010000389.1 GCA_025353905.1 Hymenobacter sp. | reverse complement strand
CGTGCCGTAGGTTGTCACGTAGAGGCCCACCGGGCGGGCCACGCCGATGGCGTAGGCCACCTGCACGAGCACCTGCTCAGCCACGCCGGCCGCCACTAAATTCTTGGCGATGTGGCGCGTGGCGTACGCGGCCGAGCGGTCTACTTTGCTGGAGTCCTTGCCCGAAAAAGCCCCCCCGCCGTGCGCGCCCTTGCCGCCGTAGGTATCCACGATAATCTTGCGGCCAGTCAGGCCCGAGTCGCCGTGCGGCCCGCCGATGACGAATTTACCCGTCGGGTTGATGTGGTGCTGAATGTCGGCCGTGAACAGCGCCGCTACGTCGGCGCTCAGCTTGGCCTTGACGCGCGGAATCAGAATGTCGATGATGTCCTGCTTGATGCGGGCCAGCATGACTTCCTCGGACGAGTCGAATTCGTCGTGCTGGGTGCTGATGACGATGGTTTCGATGGCTTCGGGCCGGTGGTCGTCGCTGTAGCGAATCGTGACCTGGCTCTTGGCATCGGGCCGCAAATAGGTCATTTCGTGGCCCTGCTTGCGGATGGCGGCCAGTTCCTGCAAGAGCGCGTGGGAGAGGTCGAGCGCGAGCGGCATGTAGTTGGCCGTCTCGCTCGTAGCGTAGCCGAACATCATGCCCTGGTCGCCGGCTCCCTGCTCTTCCGGGGCCTGCCGCACCACGCCCTGGCTGATGTCGGGCGACTGCTCGTGCAGGGCCGACAAGATGCCGCAGCTCTCGGCCTCGAATTTATATTCGGCTTTGGTGTAGCCGATGCGCCGGATTACGTCGCGGGCAATGTGCTGCACGTCCACGTAGGCCGACGACTTCACCTCGCCCGCGATGACGACCAAGCCCGTGGTTACC
Organism: Hymenobacter sp.; assembly: GCA_025353905.1. Taxonomy (GTDB): domain Bacteria; phylum Bacteroidota; class Bacteroidia; order Cytophagales; family Hymenobacteraceae; genus Hymenobacter. The sequence goes on along the minus strand of JANXNW010000389.1, from coordinate 4,553 downwards.
AGCGTTTCGCAGGCTACTTTGGCCTGCGGGTCCTGGCGCAGGAAGTCGTCGAGGATGGCATCGGAAATCTGGTCGGCTATTTTATCGGGATGGCCTTCCGACACGGATTCGGAAGTGAACAGGTAGGGCATGGGAAAAAATTAGATAAGCAAACCTGCCCGTTGGACCAACTCAGCCCGCCGCGAACAGTCGGCAAAACTACTCACGGCAACCCTAGTCTAAGTAACGGCCGGGCAGGTAGCTGTGGGCGAGCTTATCGACCCAGCCGCACTGGGCGGGCAGGCGGCGGGTGGGCTGTTGCACGAGGCCCCGGCGCTGCATCCCTAAGATATTGCCGTTTTCGTCGTACCTGACCCGGCGCAGGGCGTAGCGTTGTAGCTCCTCGGCCCAGGGGCCACTGGTGGCGGTGCGGGCCACGTAGTCGCCTTGCAGCAGGCGGTTGGCCCCGTCGTAGAGGTAGCCGTAGGCCCGCTCCACCCCATCCCTACCCCGCCAGCGCTGGCCCGTAATGTTGCCGTTGTATTGGGGTACGGCAAAACCCTGCTCGTAGTGCAAGCTCAGGCTGAACAAGTCCGTCGCCACGGGCTGGTCGGGCGTATTCAGGCTGACGAGCCAACCGCGGGGGTTGTAGGCGTACTTGACCTGTTGCAGCAAGGCCCCGCTGCCCACCTGGCGCTGTATGACTTGGCCGATTTCATTGTAGCGAAGCGAATCAATCAGCACCGGGCGGGCCTCGCTGCCCAGCAGCTGCTGGCTGGTCTGGGTCAGGCGCTCGGCGTGGTCGTAGCGCATCGTCTCCGAGACCAAGAGCGGGGCGTGGCTGGGGCCTTCGTGCCGGCTCACGCTCTGGCGCACCTTGCCCGTAAAGTCCAGCGCGCTCGTGACCAGCTCGGCCCCACCCCGGGCATTGGTGCTTTGCACCTGCACGGGGCGGGCCTTCTCGTCGTAGAAGGTCGTGGTCGTGAGCCACGCGCCGGGGGCGGTGGCCAGCACGCCCAGCACCCGGGTGCGCGAGCCGGTGGCCAGCCCCTGGGTGCGCAGGTCGGCCACGGGCGCGGGGTTGCCGCCGCTAATCAGTTGCGCGTCGAGCTGGGGGTCGTAGGCCGCGTTGGGCAGCCCGTCGTTGTCAAAATCGTAGTCGTCGTAGTAGGCCACGGACAAGAGCTGGGCGGCCGCCAGGGGGGCGAAGTAGCCCGCGCTGGCCGGGCCGCTGCCCAGGCGCGGGTAGGCCTGGGCGAGGCTGTAGCCCTGGCCCGGCTGCCCGGCTGCTCCACTCAGGCGCTGCTCCCAGAGGGGCAGGACCGCGGCGGCGGCCTGGGCATCGGCCTCGGCCTGAGCGGCAGCTTGGGTTACGCTGCGCGAGACGAGGCCCGTGAAAATAATCCGGCCCAGCGCATCGTACTTGGTGAACCTCCATTTTGTATTATTCTTTTGAGTAGGAATACGGCTCCGAGCTATATCCGTCCCAATAGAACCACAACCTCTCACATGTAGGGCATAACAAAACATGCTTCATAGATTTGTACAAATCTTCTGCCTCAACTAAGCCTGAAAATTTGTCGAAATCATTGTCAGAAATTACAAGTAGTTGGTGCGGATTTGGAATTTCACCAGTTCGGATGACCGTTCCGCATTTGCAAATTATTCCGGGCATATTATTTGGCTCCCATTATTACAACATCTGCGATATTCCTAGCACCTGCTCCTTGTACACGCTGCAATATATTACCTAGCTGGTTGGGTGTCACACTGGTTTTAGACAAATCTAATACTACTCCCGATGTCTGCGAGTTTTTACTAGCAATGGCTGAAATAATTCGGTTGGAATTAGTCGTGATAGGTGTGTAAACATCATATGGTGTCTTGCCATTCACAAGCAGGTCTGAGGTGCCCCCTCCGGCTCTAGTACCCGTCGGACCTCTAAGGTAAACGTCATTACCTAGTTTTCTCATATGGTTCGCAGCGTTTACTTCACTTTCGCTGAATTTTACGCCCTCCTGTATAGTAAGCTTACCCGGTAGAACCTGCTCTATCATCCTAGCTCCGTTGCTAAGCTCTCCACCTTGCGCTAAGCTCTCTGCACCGGCTCGACTTGCGGCAGATGTAGCTGGTGCAGCCTCAGCCCCGGCGGCTGCTAGTCTTCCCCCATTACCCAAAAGCTCGAGTCCTGCCCCGAGTATTTCTCCGCCTATTATAAAAAGGCCTTGCTTCGCAATCTCGACTAAATTCTTTTTTGCAATCTCTTTGGATACCTCGATATTGTGGTCATCTCGGTGAGGGTCACCGCTGGGACCAGTCCGATAAAATGGGGTAGAGCCCCATATCATCGCCTCTGGTGTGGGCATCCAGCCTTCTAGACCGTCAATCTCTACCTTACTGGTTGGGTTGTTGGAAGCAAACTGATAGTCAGTCATGTAAACGAACTTCTCGGCTAAACGGTCCGCGCCAAAGAAGCGTCCAATAGCAGGCTCGTAATGCCGCCAGTTAAAGTCTTGCCAGCTAAGTCCTAGTTCACGTTCCTGCTCTTTGCCGTTGAACTGGTACTGATTAAGCCCTTTGATGCCGGGCGTACTGTAATCCAGCCCGGCTAGACTCAGCCCCCAGGGGTCATACTGATTCTCCTGCACTTGCAGGCCGGGGCGGTGCTCGACCTGGACATCATCGAAGAGCACGTCCACGTCGCTCTCGTTGCCCACGTAGGCCGTTACGTACCCGTCCTGGGGCACGATGGCTTGCAGGCGCAGCTGCTCATACGCCCCCAGCGCGGCCGCGCTGAGCGCCTGCACCTGCTGGCTCACTAAGCTGGAATCTTTGCCAAAGACGAGCACCCGCAAATAGCCTTTGGGCACGCCCCCGCCGAGCTGGGGCAGTTGCGTCAGGCCCGCGGCTAGGCCCACTTGCAGCCAGGGCAGGGCCGGGTGGGCGCGGTCGCTCACCGGGGCCTGGTTGACGGGGTGCAGGATGCCGGCCAGCCAGGTAGCCAGGCCAAACAAAAAGCCGTGCTGGGTGGGCTGCGGATACAGCCCGTAGGCCGTCACCACGACGGTATCGCCCTTCTGTACGCCCACCTGAGCCAGCGGGCCCAGCGGCTGTGGGGTGGAGCCGCCCGCGTTGAGGCGGGCCACGTACTGCCCCGTGCGAGCCGGGCCGGGCTGGGCCACGGGGGGGCTCACGCTGAGCGAGTCGAACTGCTGGGTCTCGCGCTGGCGCGTGGTCGGGTCCTGCTCCAGGGTGGCGGTCATCGTGCGGCGCTGGCCGACGCGGTAAGCCAGGCGCAGGTTGCCCAAATGGTCCTTGACCGTAAACTCTCTGGCGTAGCGCACGGTCGAAGTGCCGCCCAGGTCGGTGGCGACGAGCCGCAGCACCCGGCCTTCGGCGTGGGGGAAAAAGCGCAGGCTGTCGGCCTCGTACTGGTAGGGGCCGAGGTAGTCGGTCCGCACCGAGGGCTTGCCCGTCTGGTACACCAGCTTGGCCACTTTCTGCCCGGCAGCCGTGTAGCGAAACACCACCGAGTCCGCGCCCACCCCAAATTGAATTTGGCGGGGCAGGTTCAGGTAGTTGTAGAGAATGCGCGTAATGTTCTTGTTCTTGTCGAGCGTGAGGTTGCCGTTCGCGTCGTAGGCGTAGTCCTGGTTGGTGGCCGCGCGGGCGCTGGCCAGCTCCTGGAAGTCCCCCGCCAGGCTCGTGGGCGCGCCGTTGTAGCCGGTAGCGCGAGTTAGCTGGTTGGTGGTCACCGTGTCCTGCACCCCGCGCAACTGGTTGCTATTGGCGGTATAGGTGTAGGCGAGCTTATCGACCCAGCCGTACTGGGCGGGCAGGCGGCGGGTGGGCTGCTGCACGAGGCCCCGGCGCTGCATCCCGAGGATATTGCCGTTCTCGTCGTACCTGACTCTTCGCAGGGCGTAGCGTTGTAGCTCCTCGGCCCAGGGGCCACTGGTGGCGGTGCGGGCCACGTAGTCGCCTTGCAGCAGGCGGTTGGCCCCGTCATACAAATAGCCGTAGGCCCGCTCCACCCCGTCCCTACCCCGCCAGCGCTGGCCGGTGATGTTGCCGTTGTATTGCGGGACGGCAAAACCCTGCTCGTAGTGCAAGCTCAGGCTGAACAAGTCCGTCGCCACGGGCTGGTCGGGCGTATTCAGGCTGACCAGCCAGCCGCGCGGGTTGTAAGCGTACTTGACCTGTTGCAAAAGCGCCCCGCTGCCCAGCTGGCGCTGCACGAGCTGCCCGATTTCGTTGTAGCGAAGCGAGTCAATCAGCACCGGGCGGGCCTCCACGCCCAGCAGCTGCTGGCTGGTCTGGGTCAGGCGCTCGGCGTGGTCGTAGCGCATCGTCTCCGAGACCAGCAGCGGGGCGTGGTTCGGCCCTTCGTGCCGGCTCACGCTCTGGCGCACCTTGCCCGCGAAGTCGAGCACGCTCGTCACCAGCTCGGCCCCACCCCGGGCGTTGGTGCTTTGCACCTGCACCGGGCGGGCCTTCTCGTCGTAGAAAGTGCTCGTGCTGAGCCACGCGCCGGGGGCCGTGGCCAGCACCCCCAACACGCGGGTGCGCGAGCC
>JANXNW010000369.1 GCA_025353905.1 Hymenobacter sp. | reverse complement strand
GCCAGCCAGCGCCCACCCGGAGTCATTACGCTTACGCATGGATGGCAGCATTTTCAACGGCTATATGGAGGGTGGAAACTCGCGCAAGGACTTGTGTGTACACCCTAGCTCTTTTGGAGAGGGGGCTAGGGGGTGAGGTTTGCGAGCGGCGAGCACGTACACAAACTTGAATCTTGCTCTAAGTGCCCCTCCGCAAAGAAAGACAGAACGGCGAGTCGCTCCGCTCTGTGTTCGACCACTTACCGGGCCACCGACGCCTGCTTGGCGCGCCAGCTGCCGTAGGCGGCCAGCAGCTCGGGCAGCTGTTCGGGTAGCAGGCCAGGGTCCAGCTCCAGCTGCTGGCTCAGGGCAGGGTAGTCGGCCAGGACTTTGGCCAGCGTCCGCCGGAACAGCACCTTGTTGGACGGCAGCACGGTGGGTACCTGGCCGGGGTGCCCCACCAGCGTATACACGATGGGCGGCTCCGGGGCGGGCAGCACAGCCACCAGCTCGGTTACCTCGAAGCCGCCGCGCCGGTAAAGCCGCCGGGCAAACGTGGCGCGCCGCCGCTCGGCGGGCCGGGGCAGCTCCACGCCGCGCACGAGCTGAAACGTGTCGCGGCCCAGCACGAACGCCCGCACGCTGTCGGCGGGGTAGACCCGCGGATACTTCGTACTATGCGCCGCGTCGCTCACGCTCAGCGTGCTGGCATCGTAAAGCAGCTTGCCGCGTTGCCACGCGCCGGCCAGCAGCTGGTACGAGCCACTTTTGAAGCTCGTCGGCGGCAGCCGCACCACTGGCGCGGCCGGGCCGGCGGGCCGGCCTGCTCCGCTGACTTGCGCACCGGACGCGTTATCGGTAACCTGGGCGGCCGCCGACCCGACCAACGTCAGCCCAAACAAAAGCAAGCAGAATTTGAGCATGGGTCAGGCAGCATGGAAGCTTACGGGCTGCTAAGCTAGCGCATAATCTACCATATAGCCCAGCTTCAATGCCCGGCCTCAATGCCCGCACGGGCAGGGCAGCGACTTGCCGCCGCTGTGGTGCTTGTACCAGCGCGTTTTCTGGCTCAGCGAGCGGTGACTGGCGCAACTGCTCAACCCAGCACTGGCCGCGAGCGTCGTCAGCAAGGCCAGCAAGGTTAGCAGCCGGGGTAGCAGCCGGACTGGGCGGGTCGGCCAGTAAGAATTTTGCGATAGCTTCACGACGCGATAATTCATGGACAGTTTATTTGCGAAGCTACGCGCCGCCCGCCCTGGGCTAGACTGGGTTGGGCTGGGTTGGGCTGGAAATCGCCGCGTGGGCTTTCGCTATTTTTTCTGAACGGTATGCTGACTGATTTCGTGCTTCTGGCAAACGTGGTAGATATTCTGGGCCGCACCACGCGCCCGGCCCGGCTACGCGTGGCTGATGGGCGCATTCAAGCGTTGGAAACTACGGGCGACGGCCCCGAACCCACCTTGCCCTACGCGCTGCCCGGCTTCGTGGATGCGCACGTGCACGTGGAAAGCTCGCTGCTCGTGCCCACCGAGTTCGCGCGCCTGGCCCTGGCCCACGGCACGGTGGCCAGCGTGAGCGACCCGCACGAAATCGGCAACGTGCTCGGCGTGGCCGGCGTGCGCTACATGCTCGACAACGCGGCCGGCTCGCCGTTCAAGTTTTGCTTCGGCGCGCCGAGCTGCGTGCCGGCCACCCCGTTCGAGACGGCCGGCGCGGCCATCACCGCCGCCGACATCGAGCAGCTTTTTCAGGACCCGCGCATCGGCTACCTGGCCGAGATGATGAACTGGCCCGGCGTGCTGCACCGCGACGCGGCGGTGCTGGAGAAAATCGCGCTCGCCCAGCGCTACCACCGGCCCGTGGACGGCCACGCGCCCGGTTTGCGGGGGGCTGAGGCCACGCGCTACGCCAGCGCCGGCATCAGCACCGACCACGAGTGCTTCTCGGCCGACGAGGCCCGCGACAAGCTCGCCGCCGGCATGCACGTGCTCATCCGCGAAGGCTCGGCCGCCCGCAACTTCGATGCCCTCATCGAGCTGCTGCCCGAACACTACGCGCGGCTCATGTTCTGCTCCGATGACAAGCACCCCGACACGCTGCTGCTCAGCCACATCGACGAGCTGGTGCGCCGCGCCGTCGCCCTGGGCCACGACGTGTACGAGGTGCTGCAAGTGGCCTGCCTCAACCCCGTGGCCCACTACTGCCTGCCCGTGGGCCAGCTGCGCGTCGGCGACCCCGCCGATTTTATCCTGGTCGATAACCTGACCGACTTCCGCGTCCGCCAAACCTACCTCGACGGCCGGTTGGTGGCCGGAAACGGGCGTTGCCGGCTGCCCTACGCCGCGCCGGCCGTGGTCAATAATTTCCACGCGGAGCCGATGGCAGTTAAGAGTTTAGAGTTAAGAGTTAAGAGTCTGGGCGAGAACGTGCCCCCCTTGCCCCAACTCTTAACTCTTAACTCTCAACTCTTAACTCAAACTCACCCCGTCATTCAGTGCTTCGACGGGCAGCTCATCACCGCCCGGCTCGACCTGGACTTGCCCGTATCGGCCGACGAGCTGTTGCTGCCCGACCCGGCCCAGGACGTGGCCAAGCTCGTCGTGCTCAATCGCTACGAGCCGGGCGCGGCGCCGGCCGTGGCCTTCATTCAGGGCTTCGGGCTGAGGAGCGGGGCGCTGGCCAGCAGTGTCGGCCACGATTCGCACAACATCACGGCCGTAGGCACCGACGACGCAAGCCTGGCCCGCGCCATCAACCTGATTATCGAAGCGCGGGGTGGGTTAGCAGCCGTAGCGGCCGATGGCGGCACAGAAAAGCTCTTGCCCCTGCCCGTGGCGGGCCTCATGTCCGACCAGCCCGGCCCCGAAGTAGCCGCTGCTTACTCCGCCCTCGATGAGTTCGCCAAAATCCAGCTCGGCTCGGGCCTGCGCGCGCCGTTCATGACGCTCTCGTTCATGGCCTTGCTCGTCATTCCCAGCCTCAAACTCAGCGACCTGGGCCTGTTCGACGGCGAGCGGTTTGAGTTTGTGTAGCTGTGTGATGGAAAAACCCGGTCATTGAGAGCAAAGCGAAGCAATATCCCTTGCTCAGCCACGTATGACGAGCTGAACAACAAGCCGAACAGGTGCGATTGCTTCGCTTTGCTCGCAATGACCGGGTTTTCCTCCAGCCGAGATACTTAATTTTTAAACCGCTTATTCAACAGGCGCTGCATCTTTTCTTCCGTGAGCGGCTTGGTCAGGTACTCCACGTTGGGGTAGCGCGCGACGCGGGCCGTGTCGGCGGCGTGCATCGACGTGGTGAGCACGGCCACCACGGTGAGCGCCTGAGTATCGGTGGGCAATTGGCTGTACCGCTCTAAAAAGTCGAAGCCCGTCATGCCGGGCATTTTCAGGTCCACGAACACCAGCTCGGGCGCGGCGGGCGAGGTGAGCGCGTCAGCGGCGGCGGGCGCATTGCCCCATATCGCCCGCGCAGCCTCGTCGGCTTTGGAGTAGGAGCTGACCCGGCGCGCCACCCCAAGCCGACTCAGCAGGCGGTTGTTGAGAAAGCTCGTCGTCTCGTTGTCCTCAATCAGCACGATGTGGTTTAGCGAGTCCGTCATAGTCATTCGGGTCGTTCGGAAAAGGTCCAGGTTTGCGACGACGAAGATACGAAATTGATGTGCCTACATGCAAATGCGCCGCGGTGAAATCACACCGACGCTTTGCTGACAGTCAGCCCCCTTTCTTTCTTTGCCCAGCAGCTTCCTTGCCCAGCCATACCCCCGCACGACTTACAGCCAGCCCTGGGCACGCATCCAGTCGTCGTTGTAGATTTTGCCCAGGTAGCGGGTGCCGTGGTCGGGCAGCACGACGACCATCAGGTCGCTTTCCGTCAAGTGCTCACGGGCGTATTCCAACGCCCCAAACACGGCCGAGCCGCAGCTCCAACCCACGAACAAGCCTTCCTCGCGGGCCAAGCGCCGCGTCATCACGGCCGCGTCCTTATCGGTTACTTTGATAAACTGGTCAATCAGGTCGAAGTCCACGTTTTTAGGCAGGATGTCCTCGCCGATGCCCTCCGTTTTGTACGGGTAAATCTCGTTCTGGTCGAACTCGCCCGTCTCCTTGTACTTCTTGAACACCGAGCCGTAGGTGTCGAGGCCGAGCGTGAAGATGCTGGGGTTCTGCTCCTTGAGGTACCTGCTCACCCCGCAGATGGTGCCACCCGTGCCCACCCCAGCGGCCCAGTGCGTGATGCGGCCCTCGGTGCCGGTCCAGATTTCGGGGCCGGTCGT
>JANXNW010000298.1 GCA_025353905.1 Hymenobacter sp. | reverse complement strand
CGGCACCTCGCAGTGGCTGGCGAAAAACATCCCAAACTCGGTGGCGTACTGCATCGCCCGCAGCAGCACCGCCGGGTCTGCGGTAGTGTCGCCGTCGTCGGTAAGCATCGTCACGCCGAGGCCGCGCATCCCCTCGATTTCGGCCAGCTCCTTGCCCTCGCGGTTTTTGGTGACGCAGCCAGAGGTATACACCGGAATGCGGGACCGGTGCTTGGCATTTTCCAGCACGGTGGCAATCGCGGTTGCCGAGTCGAGGGCCGGGCGGGTGTTGGGCATCATCACCACGCCGGTAATGCCGCCGTTGATGGCCGCCTCGCTGCCCGTGGTGATGGTTTCCTTGTTCTCAAAGCCCGGCGCGCGGAAATGAACGTGGGCATCGAACATGGCCGGCATCAGCACCCGGCCGCGCGCGTCGATGACGCGGGCACCTTCGGGAATGGCCAGGTCAGGACCGATGGCCTGAATTATGCCTTCGACAATCAGCACATCGCCCTCGACAAGCATGGGTGAATTTTCGGCGGCGATGCGGGCGTTTTGAATCAGAAGCATGGAGGAAGGAGTGGAGCGAGGGAAGAGGGTTGAAAAAGAACGGTCATGCTGACCGTTCTGAATGCCGGGCGGCATACGCTTCCTGCTTCGGAAATTCCGCGCCCGGCGTGAGCCAGTCGAGCACGGCCATGCGGATGGAAATCCCGTTTTCGACCTGGTTGGTGATGAGGCTGCGCTCGTAGTCCATCACGGCATCGCACAGCTCGACTCCCCGGTTCACGGGGCCGGGGTGCATGATGTAGAGGCCACGGTCGCGGATTTCCGCCAGCCTAGTGTTGGTGATGCCGTAAACCCGGTGGTACTCGCGAACGCTGGGAAAAAACTGCACATCCTGGCGCTCCAGCTGTACGCGGAGCAGGTACACCACGTCGGGCGACCAGGCCATAGCCGCCTCGTAGTCAGTGAAGCGGCGGATGGTGGCCGGGACATACTTGGGAACCAGCGACCCCGGCCCTAAGTAAGCGACCTCAATGCCCAGCTTTTGCAGCAGCGTACTGGTGGAGCGCGCAACGCGGGAGTGAAGAATGTCGCCGATGATGAGGACCTTGCGGCCCCTGGGGTCGGGAAATTTTTCCTTGATGGTGAAGGCATCCAGCAGGGCCTGGGTCGGGTGCTCGTGCGCCCCGTCGCCGGCATTGATGACCGAAGCCGTGGTTTGGCGGGCAATCATGGCGGGCAGGCCGGGGTGGCCGTGGCGGACGACGATGTAGTCGGTGCGCATGGCCTGGAGCGTCTCAATCGTCTCGCGCACCGACTCGCCTTTGGTGATGGAGGAGTGGGCGACGTCGAAATTCGTCACCTCCGCCGAGAGGCGTTTGGCCGCGACCTCGAACGAGGAGTGCGTCCGGGTGCTAGCCTCGTAGAAGAGCATGAGCACAGACTTGCCCTCCAGGGCGGGGATTTTTTTCACCGAGCGGGTGAATAGTTTTTTAAAGGACGTGGATTGGTCGAGCAAAAACTCGATTTCCTCCCGGTGCAGGGAGGCGATGTCGAGCAGGTCTTTACGTGCCATACCGAAGTTGGGAAAATAAGTATGTAGTGAGTATCAAATAGCAATTAGTGGCAGGGCGACAGCAGCCGAGCTTCACGGACATAAAAAAACCGTCTCGGAATCCGAAACGGCAGCGGGGCAATACCCAGAAAAAACAACGGAAATGCCAGCGGTAAAATCGGGAAAACCGATAGCAGGGAAGACCTTCCGGTCCCCTCGCGGTTCCTGGCCGAGCAGGGTCCCGCGCTTCGTCAACAGGTTTTTTGGTTGAAGCACAATGCAAATTTACGGCATTGTTACGGCGGGCAATTCCTCAGCAACGTTGTTTTTTTTCGCCCCGCTTTTCTCAAATTTTATTTTTCGACCTGGCTGACTAAACGACGCACTTTTCGTCCTTCTTTTTACCATCAAAAAAATTATGGCTCGCGCAATGAATTGCTTTAGCAGCACTATCCGGCTTAACTTTAGCTCTTTATTTCGCCTCCCCAGCTGGCGGCCTGCCAGCCGGAGAGGCGGCAAGCAACCCCCGAACTACCCGGTATTGTTGTGCCGGCGCCGACTGGCGGCCCACCAGTTTGAGGACCGTAACGAGCGTAGTCCCGTTAGCGACTCCTATCCCGTAGGCGGGTTGATGGGCTTCGGCTACACGGGCTGCCTTGGCCACCCCGCCGGCCTACCCCAGCAACGCCCGCACCCGCTGGGCTAGGTCGGCCGCGTCGAGGTTCATCAGGCAGGGCGGGCTGTCGCCGAAGCGGCAGCGGTTGCCCCGGCAGCCGCCGCAGGGCACCGGGCCGGGGCAGCGCAGCACTTGCGCGGTGGGGCCGGGGCGGTAGGGGCCGGTTTCGCGCTCGTCGCCGGGGCCGAAGCAGACGAGTAGCGGCACCCCCAGCGCGTGGACGACGTGGGCCGGGCCGGAGTCGGTGGACAGCAACAGCGCCGCCCCGGCCAGCTGCCCGACGAGGCCGGGCAAGTCGGTAGTGCCGGCCAGATTAGCCGTAACCCGGCGCACGTCAGCCGGCAGCGCGGCGTGGATGGCCGCCACCCGCGCCGCCTCGCCCGCGCTGCCCAGCAACCCCAGCGCGTAGGCGGGTGCGGCCTCGTGCACGGCTGTAGTCAGGCGCACGGCTTGGGCGAGCGGCATCCGCCGGGCCTGGGCTTCGGAGTTGAAATTGAGCAGGATACGGGGCTGGCCGGCCGATACAGGGCCAGCCGGCGCGCGCAGGCTGATACTGGCCTGGCCGGGGGCGGGCAGCGGCGGCGCGGCGGGCGGAGCCGGGTCGGCGCTCAGCAGGGCCAGATACTCGTCGGCGCGGTGGAGCTGGCCGCGCGCGGACCGGCGCAGCGCCTGAGTCAGCAGCGGGCCGCGGCCGTCGGCGGCGTAGCCCAACCGCAGCGCAGCGCCGCTGGCCAGTCCGAGCAAAGCCGCCGAGAACGAGTTGGGCAGACTGTAGTAGCGGTCGAAAGGGCCGTACTGGGCGCGCAGCTGCCGGCCGAAGCGCCAGCTGCCAAGCGGGCCGAGCCAGGCTTGCTTGTCGAAACCGTGGGCGACGAACGGCACCCCGGCCGGCACGAGCAGCGGCACGAGCGGCAGCAGCCCGGCTTTGGCCACCAGGTGCAGCCGGGCCTCGGGGTGGCGCTGGTGCAAAGCCCGCACGAAGCCGGCGCTCAACACCACGTCGCCGAGCCAGTTGGGTAGGCGCACGAGCAGATTCATGGCCGCCAAGGTAGGCGCTGACGCGCGGAGCCGGACAGGCCGCGCCACGCCCGCCGCGCTTGGCCCGGCTGCCTGCTGGCGGCAAGCGCGGCGGTTGGTCGCCGTGCTCGGCCCGGAAGCGGGAACCAGCGGGGGACCGCGCGGTTTTTGTCCGCAACTTTGTCTTCTTATGCTGGATTATCATCTTCACGAGTACCCCAACGGCATCCGCCTGCTGCACAAGCAGGTGCCGCACACTAAAATCGCCCACTGCGGCTTTTTGCTCGACATTGGCTCGCGCGACGAGCAGCCGCATCAGCAGGGCCTGGCCCATTTCTGGGAGCACATGGCCTTCAAGGGCACCCACAAGCGCAAGTCTTTTCACATCCTGAACCGGCTCGAAACCGTGGGCGGCGAGCTGAACGCGTACACGACCAAAGAAAAAATCTGCTTCTACGCCACGCTGCTCAGCACCCATTTCGAGCGCGCGTTCGAGCTGCTCACGGACCTGACTTTCAATTCGGTTTTCCCGGAGAAAGAAGTCGAAAAAGAGCGCGGCGTCATTCTGGAAGAGATGAGCATGTACCAGGACGCGCCGGAAGATGCCATCGTGGACGACTTCGACGCGGTGGTTTTCGGGTCGCATCCGCTGGGCATCAACATTCTGGGCACCCGCGAGAGCGTGAGCGGCTTCCAGAGCGCCGACTTTCACGCCTTTTACGGCGAGAATGTGCGCACCGACCGGCTCGTGTTCAGCTCGGTCAGCAACCTGTCCTTTCAGGAAGTGAAGCGGCTGGCCGACAAGTTTCTGGCGGAGCTGCCGGCCCGGCTCGGAGGGCGGGAGCGGCTGAGCTTCAGCGGCTACCGGCGCCAGGACCGCACCGAGACGCGGCCCATCTCGCAGGCGCACTGCCTGGTGGGCGGCCCGGCCTACCCGCTCACCGATGAGCGCCGGGTGCCGTTTTTCATGCTTAATAATATTCTTGGCGGCCCCGGCATGAACTCGCGTTTGAATTTGGCGGTGCGCGAAAAATACGGCTTGGTATACACCATCGACTCGTCGTATTCGCCCTACACCGACACGGGTTTATTCGGTATTTATTTCGGCACCGAAGCCAAACAGGTAAAGCGCACGTTGGGCCTGGTGCAGAAAGAATTAAAATTGCTGCGCGAAAAACCGCTCACCACGAGTCAATTGCACGTCGCTAAAAACCAGCTCATGGGCCAGCTCGCTATGAGCGAGGAAAGCAATTCGGGCCTGATGCAGCTGCTGGCCAAAAGCACCCTGGATTTGGGTCGCGTCGAGCCGCTGAGCGAAATATTCGGCCGCATCGAGCGCGTGAGCGCTATTGAGCTGCGCGAGTTGGCCAATGAGATTTTAACGGACGATAATTTGAGCGTGTTGCAGTACGTGCCGGAAAAATAGGTTGGTTTTTGGTTGATTGTTTTTGGTTTTTGGCTTTGATAAATTTACCAAAATGAATTTGCTAAAAACCCAGTTAGTCGAGCGCCAAAAACCAAAAACAATCAACCAAAACCCACCCTTCGGCCACGTCGGCTCGGCCCGCGCTGGCGATATTTTCGAGTCGCGCATCGAGTTGTCCTTGCGCGGGCAGCACCGGCCCCGGCGAGCGGGCGTGTGCGGCATGGCCCAGGGCGGCACCGAAAGCCTTGTGCTGGCCGAGCAGTATGAGGACGACGAGATTCACGACGACTATTTCTGGTACGCCGGCCACGGCGGGCGCGACCAGAAAACCGGCCGGCAAGTCAGCGACCAGGATTTTAACGCCCGTAATCAGGCCCTGGCCCGGAGCCGAGAGAGCGGGCTGCCAGTACGCGTGTATCGGCGCTTACCCGACGGGCGCTACCGCTACGAGGGGCTGTGGCGGGTGACGGACCACACGCTCGGGCCGGGCCGGTCGGGCTTTCGGGTGTACCGGTTTCGGCTGGAGCCGTGGCGCGCGGTACCTTCATAGGCGCGCTTGCCGTTTGAGGCACGCTATTTCACCTTTACGCTCAGTTTATTATGCGTCGCCTGACTGGTTACCTCGTGGCCCTGCTAGGGTTGGGTTTTATAACGCTGCTTTTTTTGTGGCTTTGGAACCTGGTGCCCATTAACTGGCAGCTCATCGGCAAGCTGCTGCTGACGTTGGTGCTGCTGGCCGCCGCCGCGCTGCTGCTGGCCGGGGTGCGGGCACTATTCTTCAAGGACTGGTCGAATTTCCGGCCTCTCGGCAACCGCCGCGACGAGGCCGGCTCCCACCCGCGCTCCTAGCACGTGGCCGACCCGACTGACCCAACCAGCCCCGCCACGCTCGCCTACGCCGAGGCGCACTCCGAACCGGAGCCGCCGCTGCTGCATCAGCTCTGGCGCGAGACGCACTTGCAGCTGATGATGCCGCGCATGGCCACCGGCCACTGGCAGGGGCGGCTGCTGAGCTTGTTATCTCATCTGGTAAAACCGCGGCGGGTGCTCGAAATCGGCACGTTTACCGGCTACGCCGCGCTATGTCTGGCCGAAGGGCTGGCCCCGGACGGGCATCTGCACACCCTCGAAATCAACCCCGAGCGTGCCAGCCGCATCCGGCGCTACGTGGCGGCGGCGGGCCTGAACGCGCGCGTCACGCTGCACCTCGGCGACGCGGCCGAGGTGCTGGGCGGGTTGGCCGGCGAAACCTGGGACTTGGTTTATATCGACGCCGACAAACGCCATAACGGGCGGTATTTTGACCTCGTGGTAGAGCAAGTGCGGCCGGGCGGGCTGCTCGTGGTGGACAATGTATTGTGGGGCGGCAAAGTGCTGCCCGACTACGCTGGGGGCCGCGCCAACGACGCGGATACCGTGGCCGTGAGCGCGTTTAACGAGCGGATGCGGCACGAGCCGCGCGTGGTGCCGCTGCTGCTGCCCGTGCGCGACGGGTTGCTGCTGCTGCGGAAAGTGTAGGGTAAGCTTTAGCTGCCACCGAAGGGCCGCTTTATCGTCAGAACCGATTATGGACAGCCCTCCGGTGGCAGCTAAAACTTACCCTACACCGCATGCGCTACTCCCTCTTACTCTCCTGTATCCTACTCACCCTCAGCGCCCGTGCTCAAAGCAGCGTGCGCGGCAGCATCCTCGACGCGGGCGCGCAAACGCCGCTGCCGGGCGCGAACGCCGTCCTGATTCGCCTGCCCGACTCGGCGCGGACCGGCTCGGCGGCGGGTGCGGACGGGCGCTTCGAGATAAGCGGCGTGGCGCCGGGTACTTATCTGCTGCTGACCTCGTTCGTGGGCTACCAAGACCAGCGGCGGCGGCTGAGCGTGGCGGCTGGGGGCGCGCCGGTGGAGGTGGGCAGCATCGGGCTGCGGGCGGGCGGGGTGGCGCTCAAGGCGGTCGTCGTGACGGGCCAGGCGGTGCAGGCCACTCAGCGCGGCGACACGACCAGCCTCAACGCGCGCGCCTTCAAAACCAACCCCGACGCGACGGCCGGCGACCTGATTGGCAAGATGCCGGGTATTCAGGTCGATGCCCAGGGGCGCACCCAGGCCCAGGGCGAGCAGGTGCAGCAGGTGCTCGTGGACGGCAAGCCATTTTTCGGTACCGACCCCGACGCGGTGCTCAAAAACCTGCCCGCCGAGGCCGTGGACCGAGTGGAGATTTTCGACCAACAGAGCGAGCAGAGCCGCTTTTCGGGCTTCAACGACGGCAACACCCAGAAAACGCTCAACATCATCACCAAGCCCAGCTTTCGCAACGGGCAGTTTGGGCGGGCCGTGGCGGGGGCCGGGCCAGCGCGTTACCGCACGAGCCTGAACCTGAACGACTTCCACGGCGAGCGGCGGATGACGGTGCTGGCCCAGAGTAACAACGTGAACGAGCAGAACTTCGGGGCCGACGACCTGCTCGGCGTCATCGGTAACTCGGCTCCCGGGGCGCGGAGCGGCGGTGGCGGGGGTGGTGGCCGGGGCGGCGCGGGCGGCGGTGGCGGGCCGGGCGCGGGCGGCGCGGGAG
>JANXNW010000268.1 GCA_025353905.1 Hymenobacter sp. | reverse complement strand
TGTCTCGGCAAGCTCGACATGACGGCTCAGGCCAGTTCTGAGCCTGTGGCTAAATCGTCGTGTTCCCGTCGAACTGCTCCAGGTAATCGGCCACGCGACGCACAAACATGCCGCCGAGCGAGCCGTCCACCACGCGGTGGTCGTAGCTGTGGCTCAAGAACATGAAGTGGCGCACGCCGATGAGGTCGCCCTGCGGAGTTTCAATCACGGCGGGCTTTTTCTTGATGGCCCCGACGGCCATAATGGCCACCTGCGGCTGCATGATGATGGGCGTACCCATGACGTTGCCGAACGAGCCGACGTTGCTCAGCGTGTAGGTGCCGCCGTCAAGGTCGTCGGGCTTGAGCTGGCCGGCGCGGGCGCGGGTGGCGAGGTCGTTCACGCGCTTGCTCAGGCCGTTGAGGTTGAGCTGGTCGGCGTTTTTAATCACCGGCACGATGAGGTTGCCCGAGGGCAGGGCCACGGCCACGCCGATGTTGATGTCGCGCTTTTTGATGATGAAATCACCTTCCACCGACACGTTTATGAGCGGAAAGTCCTGGATGGCGCGGGCCACGGCCTGCACGAAAATCGGCGTAAACGTCAGGTTTTCGCCCTCGCGCTTTTTGTAGCCGTCTTTGTGCTTGTTGCGCCACTGCACCAGCTCCGTCACATCGGCCTCGACGAAGCTCGTCACGTGGGGCGAAATGCGCTTGGAGTCCACCATGCGCTGCGCAATCATCTTGCGCATCCGGTCCATCTCGATAAGCTCCTGGCCACCCGATACCGAGGGCGCGGGTTTGGCTGGTTGTTGGTTGTTGGTTAGCTGACGCTGTCCTTCGGGTGTTGGTTGTTGGGTCTTGACTGCGGGCTGCTGCCCGTTCGCGGTTGGCTTTTCCGCGAGTGGCGTAGGGGCCACTATTGGCGCAACCGACACTGCTGCTACGGCTGGTTGCGGAGTCAGTGCGCCCGGCGCGGCCGAAGTTTCGGCCGGGGCAAGCGGGTGCTTGCCGGCGGCCACGTACTCCAGTATGTCTTTTTTAGTCACGCGGCCCTCCTGCCCGGTGCCGGGCAGGCGTTCGAGGTCGGTCATGCCGATGCTTTCGGCGCGGGCGATGCTCAGCACCAGCGGCGAGTAGAAGCGGCCCGCCAGCACGGGATGCTCGGTTGTGGTGGCGCGCTCGGCGGCCTGCGGGTCGTTGGGCGTGGGCAGGTAGGGCACGGCCGCGCCGTTCGTGGTCGCCGGCTGGCTCGGGCCCTCGTAGTCGGCTACCACGGGGTGGGCGCTGGCCTCTTCCAGCTCGTCGGTGTTGGCAGGAGCTGGCGCAACGGTCGTGCCATTGACGGCCGCGACGGCGGTTTCGACAATGGCGATGGGCGCGCCCACGGCCACCACCTGGCCTTCCTGCACCAGGATTTCGGCCAGCGTACCGGCGTAGAGCGCGGGCACTTCGGTATCTACTTTGTCGGTAGCCACTTCGAGCACCGACTCGTCCTGCTCAATCGCGTCGCCGACTTGCTTGAGCCATTTGAGCACGGTGCCTTCCATAATGGATTCGCCCATTTTGGGCATTGTCATTTCCATGCGGGCCATAATTCGGGGGTCGGGGGTAAGCGAAACGGGGTGGGAGAGAATTGCGCGGGCAAAGGTAGGCAGAGACGAAAACGCCCCCGCACCGGCGGGGCCGGACGGGGGCGTTTGAAGCAGGAAACTCAAAGTCAGGCAGACTCACTTGCTGTTTGAGTCATTTGGACTTGAGTCATTGGGACTTGAGACGTTGGGAAGTGAGACATGAGACATGAGACTGGTATTTCGGAGTCTCATGTCTAACGTCTCATGTCTGATTTAAGCAGTAACCATCAATTCTAACGGCTTCCTAGAATAAACCCAGTACGTGCTTGCGCGACGAATGCCCGCTGCTGCGCTGCGTCGTCGTGCCGCGATGACGTACGCCCGGCTGACGGTGCCGGAAGCGCAGGAACTTGAAAAACCCGCGTCGCTCGCGGCTGTGGTAGCGGTAATTGGTGTAGATGGGCACGAAATTATTGATGTTCGGGCGCCATTTGCGCGCGGCGAAAGCTGCTGCGGTAGCGGTGGCCGTAGTAGCGTGAGCGCGGGGCAAGGCGCTGAGCAACAGGCCAAAAAAACAGGCTACCAGAAGAATGCGAGCGGGCATAGCAGAAAGCGGAAAGAGAGGTGAGAACTGAATAATGCCCTGGCGGGCTTCTCCTCAACTCCGCAAGCCCGTCAATTAGTATGCTGGCGTAAGCAGCACGGGCAACAACGGCCTTTCCACATTCCATTTGCAACGGCTGAAACTGGCCCTGCGGCAGAAACTGACGCACCGGCACCTCGCCAAAAACGTGGCCAGCTCGTGGGCCGCATCAATCAGGGGGTGCACGGCATCCAGCGCGCAGCGCGCTAAAAGGAGGCCGGTGGCAGAGTTTTCGAGCGAGAGCATCAGCACCAGCTCCTCCATCCTTTGGGGACCAACATCCCGGAGGCCCATTCTGAAAAGGCCGCGCTGGCCGGAGCCGCCCAGAGGCAAAACTCAACAACAAGGGGCTGCTCTCGTGCCTGAGAACAGCCCCTTGTTTTTAGGCGTAAGTCAGGCGATTACTTGCTGCCACCCAGCACGTAGCCCACGTATAGCTGGAATACCGAGTTGCGGGCGTTGCGAAACTCGTTGTCGCTGTAGCCGTCGCGGGCGAAGTCGGTGAAAGCCCCGTTGTAGCGCAAGCCCAGCATCGGGCCGGCGCTCGACTGGTAGCCCAGGCCGGCGGCGTAGCCCAGCTCGTTGCGGCGCACGTTGTCGAGGTTGGTTACTTGCGCCTGCGAGCCGGTCACGACCTGCCCATTCTGGGTGAAGGCGCGGTCGCTGCTCACTTGCAGCAGGTAGCTGTACTGCGGGCCCAGCTCGAAGAATACGCCGTTGGTTTTGAGGCGCAACAGCACGGGCACGTCGATGTAGTCGTAGCGAACACCGCCCGTCGTGGCGAAGGTCGTGTTGCCCAGCGTCAGGCTGCCGCCCTGGTAGTTGAAGCCTTTCTGCGAATACAGTACCTCGGGCTGAATAGCCAGGAAGTCATCGTCCATTAAACCGATGTTGAGCAGCGCCCCACCGTGAAAGCCAAAGCGGTTCTTGTACCGGTCCTGGTTGGCGAGGTTGCCGGCCAGATTAGAGAGACTGGCTCCGCCCTTGATGCCGAAGCGGAGGCTTTGCGCCTGCGCGCGCGGCGCACCAAATACAGTTGATGCCAGGGCCACGGCCCCGAATAAAAAAGCCTTTTTCATAGGAAAAGCACGAAAAAAATGGGTTAAAAACCCGCCTTCAACGGAGCCGCTCCTCGGAGGGTTTTCAGGGCCGGAAAGTTTTTTCGCTTGTGAAAAGGGGCATATAGGCGGAATTGCCCGCGCTCAGCCTGCGCTATTCTGCTGCCCCTTTGAGCTGCTGCCAGAGCTGCTGTAGCACCACTTGCGAAGTGTACTCGATGTTGGTGGCGCGGCCGCGGTCCACAACAAAAAGCTTGCTTACGGTGCCGGCCGGGGTGCTCACGGCGATGCACGTCGTGCCGACGGGCTTGTCCGGGGTGCCGCCGCCGGGGCCGGCGATGCCGCTCGTGGCCAGGGCCACCTCGCAGCCCAGGCGGGCGCGGGCGCCCTCGGCCATCTCGCGCACCGTGGCTTCGCTCACGGCTCCGTGCGCGGCCAGGGTGTCGGCTTGCACGCCGAGCAGGCTCATTTTCAGGTCGTTGTCGTAGGCCACGATGCTGCCCCGGAAATACGCCGAGCAGCCGGGTACGCTGGTCAGGCGCTGAGCCACGGCCCCGCCGGTGCAGCTTTCGGCCGTGCCGAGGTGGTAGTTTTTTTCAAGCAAAAGCCGGCCCAGCACCACTTCGAGCGGCGTGTCTTCTTCGGCGAAAATGTAGGAGCCAATGCGCGCGCGCAGCTCGGGTAGCAGGGCCAGCATCCGGGGGCGCAGCTCGGGGAGGCCGTCGGGCGCGCCGGTCAGGCGCAGGCGGACGCTGCCCAGGCTGGGCAAATAGGCGAGCTTGATGTTGGCCGGCAGGGCCGCTTCCCAGTCCTGAATTTTCTCGGCCAAAAAGCTCTCGCCCAGGCCAGCCGTCATGATAACGACGTGCTCGATAGGGGCGAGTTTGAACTTGGTTTGCAGGCGGGGCAGTACCTCGTCACTCATCAGCTTTTTCATCTCGAAGGGCACGCCGGGCAGCGAAATAAACACCGTTTCGCCGTCTTCGAGCCACATGCCGGGCGCGGTGCCCACGGCGTTGGGCAGCACCTGGCAACCGGCTGGCACGAGCGCCTGCTGGCGGTTCACGTCGAGCATGGGCCGGTTGAAGCGCCGAAAAATCTCCTCTACATGGGCCAGCGTCGGCGGGTGCAGCTCCAGCGCGCGGCCCAGGTAGCGGGCCAGCACGTGCTTGGTCAGGTCGTCTTTAGTGGGGCCCAGCCCGCCGGTCATCAGAATAACCCGGACGCGGGCGCGGGCCTGGTCGAGGGCGGCCACCAGCTCGTCGGCCCTATCCGAAACGCTCGTAATCTGGCGCACCCGCAGGCCGAGGCGGCCGAGCTGCTGGCCCATGAAGGCCGAATTGGTATCCACAACCTGCCCGTAGAGCAGCTCGTCGCCGATGGTCATGATTTCAACGTCCATTCTTTATTGTTGCTTTATGTTTATTGTTTGTTGCTTATCGCTTGCTCGCAATGACCGGAATTTGGGAGAAAATAACAAGCAATACAGTTGGGCTGGCGCGCCCGACCTTTGCACCAGCTTTTGCCCAAATGCCGCGTCGGCTACTGGGTTGTCATTCCGTTTTTATATTTTCCTGAAATGAAAAACCTCCTTTTGCTGCTGGCTTTGGCCACGTGCAGCGCCGCGCCCGCCCTGGCCCAAACTAAAAAGCCGACCGCCAAAGCTACCGCCGCCAGCAAAGCCGCCGCCGCTAAAGCTGCTGCTGCCAAAGCCAAAGCCGCCGCCAAACCTGCCGCCGTCGTGGCTCCGCCGGCCGCGCCCGTCGTGCCGCTCACCGCCGACGAGGCCAGCTCGGGCCTGCGTGAGGCGCTCACCACGGGCATCACCAAGGCCATCGCGTTTGCTTCCGAGCCCGACGGGTTTAACCTCAACGACGACATCCACATTCCGCTGCCGCCGGATGCCGCGCTCGTCGCCACGACGGTGGGCGCGCTGCCAGGCGGTAAAATTCTGGTCGAGCAGAGCACCAACCTGCTCAACCGCGCCGCCGAAGCCGCCGCGCCCCAAGCCAAGGCCATCTTCCTCGACGCCCTGCAAAAGCTCACCATCACCGACGCGCTGACGCTGGCCACCTCCTCGCAGAAGGATGCGGCCACCCAGTTGTTGCGCCGCAACGCCGAAGCAGCCCTCGCCACCGCCCTCAAGCCCAGCATCGTGCAGAGCCTCGACCAGGTAGGCGCCAACGCCACCTACGGCAAGCTCATCGCCCAGTACAACCGCATTCCGCTCATGACCCCGGCCAGCGCCGACCTCACCGACTACGTGACCAAGCAGACCGTAAGTGGACTGTTTGTGCTGCTGGCCCAGCAGGAAGCAAAAATTCGCCAGAACCCCGCCGCGCAAGGGTCAGCCCTGCTCAAGCGCGTGTTTGGCAAGTAGTTGTCAGTCGTCAGTTGTCAGTCGTGATGAACGAAGTCATGACTGACAACTGACAACTGACAACTAGCAACTGACAACCAGCAACTGACAACTAATAATCGAAGTCATCCTCGCCCCGGCCGCGGCTGCGCGAGCTGCCGCCGAAGTCGTCTTCGTCCTCATCGTCGAGGCCGTCCTCGTCTTCATCGAGCGGGGCGAGGCCGCTGGCCAGGTCGGG
This sequence comes from Hymenobacter sp., assembly GCA_025353905.1. Lineage (GTDB taxonomy): Bacteria > Bacteroidota > Bacteroidia > Cytophagales > Hymenobacteraceae > Hymenobacter. The sequence goes on along the minus strand of JANXNW010000268.1, from coordinate 74,981 downwards.
GTCTTCGGCGGCAGCGGCCGTCGTGTACTGCTCTTCCGTGAGCGAGGCCAGGTCGAGGGCCTCGTCGTGCGACGAGCCGGTGTCGCGCCACATCAGGTAGTCGGCGTATTTGGCTGAGAGCTGGTCTTCGACGGGACCGCGGGTGGTGGCCCCGCCGGTGCTGGCGAATTTATCGAAGCTCTCGTCGTCCTTCAGGTCGTCGGTGTCGTCGTCGTCGAGGTTGTCGTACTGTCGCATGGCGGAAAAGGGCAGCGTGGGTTGAGTAAAACGGGTTTTGAGTCGCGGAGCGAAGATACGGGCGCGGCCGAAACGAGGTTGGGGCGGCTCAGTCGGCGAGCGGCACTTTGCGGTAAATATCGGCCAGGGCCAACTCTACGCCAATGGCCGGTAAGGGTATGACTGCTGTTAGTCCTTCAAATGTATCAAACGCCCACACTTTTGGCTCACGCCAAGTGGCCAGGCGCACAAGCGGCCGGTTGCTTTCCAGCAGCAGGTAGTGGCGCAGGGTCGGGATGTCCACGTACCGCATGAAATTGTCGGCCCGGTCGTAGCCCGCCCGTATTTCTGGAGCTGACCTCGCCCAGCACGATGGGGTTGAGCAGCGTGTCCAGGAATTTGTCGGGCGCGAATTTCGGCGGTCCGCAGACGACCGATAAATCGGGGTACGTGTAAAGGCCGTTCTCGCGCACTTGCAGGCGCATATCATTAACGCGCACCGTGCAGTCGCGCTCGGCCAGGGCGTTGTTGAGGGCGGTGCCTGCGTTCAGATTAACCAGGTTGTGCGCGTCGCTGGCCCCGGCCATCGCGTACACCCGGCCCTGGTAGTATTCGCTCTTGAACTCGGCGGTGCGCTCAGCGTTCAGGCACGCTTCCGGCGTTATGGCGGCGAATTTTAATCGAGGCTGGGCAGCCATAAGCAAGCGGGTAAGTTCACCCAAAAATACGCGCGCCGACCAGCCTATTGCTGAAAGTCGGTAATTCGCACCGCGGCCTCGCACGTAGCGTACTCGGCCGGCACGTTGCTCGAAATAATGACCGTGCGGCCCGGCCCGCGGGCTTCGGCCAAATGCTGCTCGTACCAGGCCACGCCCTGCGCGTCGAGGTTGGTGGTCGGTTCGTCGAGCAGCAGCAGCGGGGCCGCCGCGTAGAGCGCCAGCCCAAGCTTGAGCCGCTGTTTCATGCCCGACGAAAACGTGCGGATTGTCTGGTGCCGCGCTTTTTGCAAATACAAGATATCCACCAACCCGGCCGCCGTCAGCCCCGCCCGCAGCGGCCGCAAGCGAACGTGAAAATCCAGCAATTCAAGCAGCTTAAAGTCCTCCGGCAATTCCAGGTACGGCGCGCAAAACGCCAGCTGCCGGGGTACGTCGGCCACGGGCAGCGCCCGGCCGCTCAGCTTGTAAGCTATTTCGCCCTCAGTCGGCAATAATTGCCCGGCCAGAATAGCGAGCAGTGTGCTCTTACCCGAGCCGTTCGGCCCCAGAATAGCCGTGGCCGTGCCCGGCGCAAAAGCGTGGCTCAACCCCCGGAATATCCACTGGCGGCCGTAGCGGCGGCCCAGCCCGTGCGCGGTTATCAAGGTAATGGAATTAGGGATTAGAAAGTAGGGATGCAGGATTTAGGCGGGGTAGAGCACGAATAAGCAGGACTGACATCCCTCCTCCTGAGTATCTACTCCTTCCATCCCATTTATCCTCAATCCTCCAGCCCTTCCGGCGCGGCGGCGGCGTAGCGGCTGCCCGGCCCTTTGATAATACCGCGGGCGGCGGCCCGCACGAATTTCACCACTTGGTAGCGCTCGGGCGTGGGTGGCAGCTCGGCCTCGATGCGCACCAGCGCGTCCTGCATGTTCAGGCCGCTTAAATACAGCGTCCGGTAGATTTCGTGGATTTCGGTTATCTGCTCTTCCGAATAGCCGCGGCGGCGCAGGCCCACCGAGTTTACGCCCGCGTAGGTGAGTGGCTCGCGGGCGGCTTTCACGAACGGCGGTACGTCTTTGCGCACCAGCGAGCCACCGCCCACGAAGGCGTGCGCGCCCACGCTCACGAACTGGTGCAGCGCCGACGTGCCGCCGATGATGGCCCAGTCGCCGACCAGTACGTGGCCCGCCATCTGGGTGGCGTTGGAAATCACGCAGTGGTGACCGACGTGGCAGTCGTGGGCCACGTGCACGTAGGCCTGCACCAGGCAGTGCGCGCCCACCACCGTGCGGCCAGCTTCCACGGTGCCGCGGTTCACGGTTACGCACTCGCGCAAGACGGTGTAGTCGCCGATGTGGGCCGTCGTCACCTCGCCCGCGAACTTCAAATCCTGCGGGATGCCCGCCACCACGGCCCCCGGAAACACCTGGCAGTGCGCCCCGATGCGGGCACCGTTCATGATGGTCACGTTCGGCCCAATCCAGGTATTTTCGCCAATCTCCACGTCGCCGGCAATGGTCGTGAATGGCTCAACGGTAACGCCCGCCGCGAGCCGGGCACTGGGGTGAATATGGGCGAGGGGGGAAATCATCTTTGAGTTAAGAGTTAAGAGTTAAAAGTTAAGAGTTGGGGGTGAGTAAGGTTAAAAAGCGGCCGGGTTGATACGTAGGGCAAACTCTTAACTCCTAACTCTTAACTCTTAACTTTCTTTCCGAACGATGGCGGCGCTCATTTCGGCATCCATCACCACTTTGCCGTTCACGAACGCCTGGCCTTTCATCTTGGCGATGCCGCGCTTGATGGGAGCCAGCAGCGAGCAGTGGAAGATAACGGTGTCGCCGGGGGTTACTTTTTTGCGGAACCGGCAGTTTTCGATGCCCAGAAAATACTGCCAGTAATTCTCCGGGTCGGGCACGGTGCTCATCACCAGAATGCCGCCTGTCTGGGCCATGGCCTCGACTTGCAGCACGCCGGGCATGACGGGGTTGCCGGGGAAGTGGCCCTGAAAAAACTGCTCGTTCATGGTGATGTTTTTCACCGCCGTCACGCTCGTGCCGTCGAGGTGAATCACCTTGTCGATGAGCAAAAACGGGTAGCGGTGGGGCAGCACCTGCATAATGCGGTTCACGTCCATAACCGGCGTGCGGGTCGGGTCATAGACCGGCACGGGGCTGGTACTCGTTTCGAGCATCTTTTTTTTGATGCGCTTAGCGAAAGCCACGTTAGCGGCGTGGCCGGGCCGGGCAGCCAGAATCTGGCCCTTGAGCGGGCGGCCCACGAGGGCGAGGTCGCCCACCAAATCGAGCAGTTTGTGGCGGGCCGGCTCGTTTTTGTGGCGTAAATCCACGTTGTTCAGAATGCCTTCCTTCTTGACCGACACGCGGGGCTTGCCGAGCATGGCGGCCAGCTCGCCCAGCTCGTCATCGCTCACGGGGCGGTCCACAACGACAATGGCGTTGCTCAAATCGCCGCCCTTAATCAGGTTCGACTTGTAGAGGTATTCCAGCTCGTGCAAAAAGCAAAACGTGCGCGAGGACGCGATTTCCTCGCCAAACAAGCCGATGTCGGTCAGCGTGGCGTGCTGCGAGCCGAGCACGGGCGAGTTGTAATCGACCATCACCGTGAGGCGGTAATCCGCCAGGGGCAGGGCCGCGATTTCCACACCCCGCGCGTTGTCCACGTAGCGAATCGTGTCGGGGATGACGAAGTAGTTGCGCAGCGCGTTCTGTTCCTCCAAGCCCACCGAACTGAGGGCGGCGATAAACTCAGCCGCCGAGCCGTCCATTATCGGCGGTTCGGGGCCGGAGAGCTGAATCAGCACGTTGTCGAGCTGCATGCCGACGAGCGCGGCCAGCGTGTGCTCCACCGTGTTCACGCGCGCCCCGTTTTGTTCGATGGTCGTGCCCCGGCTCAGGTCCACCACGTTGTCCACGTCGGCATCGACGAGCGGCTGGCCGGGCAAATCGACCCGCTGAAACTTGTAGCCGTGGCCCACCGGGGCGGGGCAAAACGTCATCGTGGCCTCCACGCCCGTGTGCAGCCCCACGCCTCGCACCGTCACGGGGGCCTTGATAGTGTGTTGTTTATCGTTCATTCGGGGTAGTTGGCAGTTGCTGGTTGGCAGTTGTCAGTTCCTGAAAGCCCGAAAACAAGCCTGACAACTGAATAACGAGCAACTGACAACTAAACAGTCCGCAAAGCTAAAGCTTTTCCGGGTCTGGGGGGGTGGGCTTTTGCTCCCCGCTTTTCCCGGCGTCTTTCTCGGTGTCCTGCTCCAGGGCGGCCACGCGCTGCTCCAATTCGGGCAGACGGCGGAAGACGACCTGGGCGCGCTGGTTCTGCTTGAAGTCGAACGCGGTAGAGCCTTGCAGGGTCTGGCCTTCCTGCCGGATGCTTTTGCCCACGCCCGACTGGGCCGTAACGGTCGTTCGATTAGCCAAACTCAGGTGGCCAGCCATGCCGACCTGGCCGGCGAGCACGCAGAAATCCCCAATTTTGCTGGACCCGGAAATGCCCGTCTGGGCGGCTACGACCGTGTGGCGGCCGATTTCCACGTTGTGGGCGAGCTGCACGAGGTTGTCGATTTTGCTGCCCTCTCGCACCGTCGTCTGGCCCAGCGTGGCGCAGTCCACGGTCGTATTGGCCCCGATGCTCACGTCGTCTTCGAGCACCACGCGCCCGATTTGCGGGATGGCCCGGTAAGAGCCGTCGGGCTGGGGCGCGAAGCCGAAGCCGTCGGAGCCGACCACCGCGCCGGCCTTTATCACGCAGCGCGCCCCAATCACGGTGTCGGCATAGATTTTTGCCCCGGCGTGAATGATGGAATTGTCGCCGATGCGCACCCGGTCACCGACGTATGCCTGGGGAAAAATCAGCACGTTCTCGCCCAGCTCGCAGCCCTCGCCAACGTACGAGAACGCGCCCCGGTAGTGCCCTGGCCCGATAGTCGAGCCTGCCCCGAAAAAGCTCGGCTCCTCTACTCCGCGCCGCCCGGTGCGGGTAGCTTGCTGATAAAACTCCAGCAGCTTGGTAAAGCTGGAATACGGGTCCGCGACGCGGATAAGCGCCGCCGTCACGGGCTGCTTCAAGGTCAAATCCAGGCTCACGATGACGGCCGTGGCCTGAGTCGAGTAGAGAAACGGTTCGTACTTGGCGTTGGCCAGAAAGGCGAGCGAGCCGGGGCCGGCCTCTTCAATTTTAGCCAGTGTCGTCACGGCAGCCGTCGCGTCGCCCTCGGCGGTGCCACCCAGCACTTGGGCAATCTGAGCCACGGTAAATTCCATAGCGGGCAAAACTACCGCAGATTTAACGGATGGAACGGATGGCGCAGATACGCCCGCTGCGCGGGCTGACTGGCCGCTGGCGCTGGCCGCCGTTTAGCGCGCCAGCGCGCAACGGCTGGCCGACCAGTGGGAGGAGGCTCTGACTCCCGGCCGCAAAGCGGCCATCCACGGTCGCTTCGGCTACCACGCTGGTTACGCGAGTCTGGAGACTCGCCCCACTGGTCGGCCAGCCGTTGCGCGCTGGCGCGCTAAACGGCGGCCAGCGCCGTCAGCGGCTCCGGCTCAACGCCGAAGTACGTCCGCAGCCGCTCGCGCAACAGGGCCACGAGCGCCGGGTCCTGAAACTGGTAGTCATCAGGGATGCGCAGGTTTACGAGCGGCTTGCCGCGCAGCTCGTCGCTGAATTTGGCTCGTAGGCGGTCGGCATGTTTTTTCTCCATCACGAAAATGACATCGGCCCAACCCAGATGCCCGGCTGTGACGCGCACCCGCGCGCCCGGCTCGGTGCCCGCCGAGCGGGCCTCGTGGGTGAGGTGGCCATCGAAGAGCCGCTCGGCGGTCAGGCTCCGCCAGCGGTTTTGGCTGCAAATGAAAAGGAGCTTAGGCAAGGGTACGTGGCGCGCAGCTTTTGCTGCGCGAGTGGGAAGATAAAATTTGGCGTGGGCGTAGGGCGGAGCAAAGGCTCCGCCCTACGCCACTTCCGTTACCCGCACTTTCACGCCCTTCACTTTCGCGCCGTTGAGCTTTTCGAGTAGCGCCGCCGACTGCTCGCGCGGGACGGCCACGTAGGAATAATAGTCAAATACTTCGATGCGGCCGACCGCCTCGCGGTCCAGCCCGCCCACCCCGACGAACGCACCCACCAGGTCGTGGGCACTGACCTTGTGCTTTTTGCCGGCTGTCACGTGCAGGGTGACGGTAGTGGGGCGGGGCGGGCGGGCGGCGCTGGCAGCGGGCAGGTTCGGCGGATTCAGCCGGGCCCAGTGCGTGGCCTGGGCGGCGGGCCAGCCCTGGACGCGGGTTTGCTCGGGCACGGTGGCCAACAGGTGGGCGGTGCCGGCCACGCCGGCGCGGGCCGTGCGCCCGGCCCGGTGCTGAAATGTTTCCGCGTCGTGGGGCAGGTCGTATTGAATGACCGTGTCGAGGGCGGGCACGTCGAGGCCGCGGGCGGCGACATCGGTGGCCACCAGCGCCTGGGCCGAGTTGTTGCGCAGCTTCATCAGGGCTTTGTCGCGCTCGGGCTGGGGCAGCTTGCCGTGCAGCACTTCGGCCGCCAGGCCCCGGCCCCGCAGAAACTGGCTCAGCTCGGTGGCCCGCTCGCGGGTATTCACGAAAACGAGCGTCTGGCCAGTGCCTTTCTGACGCAGTAGATGGTAGAGCGCGGCGGGCTTTTCCTCGACGCTGCCCAGCACGTGGCCGCGCACAGTGAGCGAGGCCGGCAGCGCGGCGGCGCTGCCGCGGCCGTCGTCGCCCGCACCGCCCAACCCGCCCGACGCGGCCAGCAGGCGCGGCCGGGTGAGGTGCTCGCGTACCAGGGCCAACACTTTCTCCGGCATCGTGGCCGAGAACAGCAGCGTCTGCCGCCGCCGCGGCAGCCGGCTGATGATGGTGGCCATTTCCTGCTGAAACTTGAGCTCCAGTAGTTTATCAGCCTCGTCCAGCACCAATACTTTCAGTTGATTGGGGATGATGTTGCGCTGCTCCAGGTGGTCGAGCAGGCGGCCGGGCGTGGCCACTACCACGTGCGGCGTTTGCTGCAAGGTTTTGATTTCGTCGCGCAGCGCGTGGCCGCCGTAAAGCGCCGCCACGCGCAGGCCGGGCGCGGGCAGGTGCTTACCAAGGGCTTTGAGGGCCTCGCGCACTTGCAGGGCCAACTCGCGCGCCGGCACCAGCACCAGCGCCTGTACCCCCGCCACGGCGGGGTCAATCTGGGCCAGCACGGCCAGCCCATACGCCGCCGTTTTGCCCGAGCCGGTGGGAGCCTGCCCGGCCACGTCCTGGCCCGCCAGCGCGGGCGGCAACACCAGCGCCTGCACGGGCGTGGGGTGGGCGTAATTTAACTCGGTCAATGCCTGCAGCAGGTGCGGCGGCAGGTCGTAGTCGGCGAAAGCGAAGGGAGCAGCGGGGTTGGTCGGGGTGTCAGACATCTTGCAAAGGTCGGTGTTCGGTATCGGGTTTTCGGTGTTGAAGGTTCGATGTTAAGTATTACGTCATTGCGAGCGCAGCGAAGCAATCGCACCTGTTCAGTGCGTTCAAGTGCTCATCAGGGCGTGGCCGAACAAGTGCGATTGCTTCGCCACGCTCGCAATGACCGGATAGCAAGCAGCAACACCCAACATCAAAAAAAGCCGCCCCCATCACAGGAGCGGCTTTCCAACAAGCAAGGTCAAGCCTTAATAATTGTACACCTTATCGGCGTTGTTCTTCTTGAACTCCTGCTCGAAATACTGCGCGTCCTCGGCGTTGCGGGGCTTCACGCCCAGCACGATACCGCCGTTCTTGATGCCGTGCTCGTACTCAGCGGCGTGCTCCTCCGGAATGCCCGAGCCGACGAGTGCGCCAACCAGGCCGCCCGTGAGGCCACCCGCGCCGGCGCCGGCCAGGGCGGCGGCCAGCGGGCCGGCGATAATCAGGCCCAGGCCGGGCAGGGCTACCGAAGTGCCGATGGCGGCAATTGCGCCGATAATGGCGCCGGCCGTGCCGCCGATGGCCGAGCCGATGCCCGCGCCTTCCATGGCCTTATCGCCCAGCTCCGACGGCATGGTGTCGTCGCCGAAGTGCGTCTTGCGGGTGTCGTCCGACATCATCAGGTTCACGTCGTCTTTCGAGTAGCCGCGCTCGTGCAGGGCGCTATACGCCTGCTCGACGCTATTGCGGTCCTTGAACATGCCGGTCGTGCTGCCGCCCTCGCGGTAGGCCGAGCCGGTTATGGCGCTCGCGGCGCGGTCGGCGGTGTTTTGGACGGCATCAATGCCGCGGCCCACGACGGCTCCGGCGGTGCCGGCCATCGCGGCACCCTTGGCCGTAGCGCTGTAGTCGTCGCCGTTGGCGGCATTCGTTGCGCCGGTGTTGCCCGCGCCGGTGCCGGCGTTGTAGCTCGTGCTTTCGTTGCTCAGGCTGCCGCTGTTGCCCATCCCGGTACCGGTGTTGGTAGTGCCGTAGTTGGAGCCGGCGCCGGTGCCGGTATTTATCGGGTTATTCGAATCGGGGGTGTTCATCTTTGGAAAAGGATATAGGTGGGTGATAAAACGGGTGACCAGGCAGTCCTGCCCGGCCTGGGCAGCTTAACGGGTGGCGGGCGGCGGGAGTTGCGCCGGAACGGGCGCGGCGGACGGCGAGCGGGCAGCGCCCCCGCCTTTTTAAGGGCGGCTGAGGTGACTTGGTCGGCCAAAAAAAAGCCCTGACCGTTGGGGGTCAGGGCTAATGATTATCAGGCCAAAACTAAACTTACGCGCTCGCCTGGCCCTGAGCGAATTGTGCGTAATTGGCTTCCTCTTGCCAATAGGCGCGGCAGTCCCGAATCAGGCCCTTGAGAAACTCCTCGTCCTGCTTGAGGGTGCGCCACTCGCCCAGGCCGAGGCGTTCGCAAAGCTTGTAAAAATTGTCGCCCTGGCCTTTGGAGCCGGCCACGCGCACCAGGCAGCTCAGCAGAGGCCGCCCGGCGGTATGCTCCTCGGTCGAGATTTCGCCCAGCATTTCGTTGAGGCGCGATTTTTCGTGCGAGATTTCCAGGTTCAGGCCCAGCTCGGCTTCCTGCACCAGGGTGAGGTAGCTGACGGTGCCGGCCTGCTGGCGGGCAAAGCGAATGAGGTAGGAGCGAAGACGGTTGGTCATGGAGCAAAAAAGGTAGGACGCAGCCTTTGCTGCGTCAGGTGCTGCGTCGAGCGCGGGACGAAAGTAGTGGCGCGGCCGTCCAATACCGAACGCCCCAAACGCGGCGTCCCACTGAAGGCGGCGTGCTACCGCCCTTGTCGGCGGCGAAGCTCGCGCTGAATCAGCAAAAACTCGCGGCTGCTTTGGCCGGCGATGGCCGTATTTTCATTTGCCCGACGCAGCAAATAAGGCATCACGGCCTCGATGGGACCGTAGGGCACGTACTTGGCGGTGTGGTAGCCGGCGTGGGCCAGGTTATAGCTCAGGTTGTCGCTCATGCCGTAGAGCTGGGCAAACCACACGCGCTCGTCGCCGGGAGCGAGGCCGGCTTCGCGCATCAACTCCGTAAGCAGCAGCGAGCTGGCTTCGTTGTGGGTGCCGGCGCAGAGGCTTACGCGCTCCACGTGCTGCACGCAGTAGCGCAGGCTTTCGTCGTAGAGGGCGTCGGTGGCTTGCTTGGTCGGGTTGATGGGGTTGGGCAGGCCGCGCTCGCGGGCCACGCGGGCTTCTTTTTCGAGGTACGCGCCGCGCACCAGCTTCACGCCCAAGTGGTAGCTCCCGGCGGCGGCCCGCTCGTGGGCGGCTTGCAGGGCTTCGAGCCGGTCGTGGCGGTAGAGCTGGTACGTGTTCCAGACGATGGCCTTCTCCTGGTTGTAGCGCCGCATCATGGTCTCGGCCAGCTCGTCGATAGTCGCCTGGAACCAGCTTTCTTCGGCATCGACAAACAGCCGGATGCCGTGCTGATGCGCCCGCGCGCAGAGCGCGTCCAACCGCTGGCGGCCCCGCTCGAAAGCGGCTTCCTCGGCGGCGCTCAGCGGCTGGCCGGCCTGGGTTTTTTCGAGCAGGGCCGTGGGCAGCAGGCCGGTTACCTTGAAAACTGAAAACGGGATGTGGGGCGTGGTGGCGGCCAGCTCGATGGTGGCCAGAATCTCGTCGCGGGTGCGGTCGAAGCTGCGGTCGTCGCCGGCGCCCTCCACCGAATAGTCGAGGATGGTGCCAATGCCGTAGCGGCCCAGCTCGGCGATGACCGGGCGGCACTCCTGCACGGTTTCGCCTCCGCAGAACTGCTTGAAAATCGAGTGCTTGATTAAAAACTTGGTGCCCGGCAGCCCCCAGCGCAGCGCCGACTGCATGAGCCCGGAGCCGGTCTTGACCAGCCCGCCGCTGTTCATGCTGGCAAACAGGGCGTACATGCGCCGCAAATCCGCGTCGGATTTCGCCTCGAAGGCAATGCGGGTGTCCTCGAAATAGATGGGAGCGGGCGGGGCGGTTGTCGTCGTCGGGGGAGCCATGGGTGGGAGGAGATGGGGCGAAGGTACGGCCCGCTCTCAAAACCGGGTTCAGGCGGGCGGGGTTACTTTTGAGGCTTCTAACGAGGCGGTAAGTATTCCGCGCTCGTGCGGGCTGCCGGACGTTATTGAGGTTAGCAAGACATGAGACGTTAGACATGAGACATGAGACTCCGATATGCCAGTCTCATGTCTAACGTCTCATGTCTTGCTAACCTCAACGCCCGAGCGGGTAGCCCGCAGCTAATTCGTAACCCCCAACATGCTCCCACTTCCCGGCTCTGCCGACACGTATTTTACCCGTTTGCTGGCCGCTAAAGGTCAGCCCCTTATCATCGCTGGGCCGTGCTCGGCCGAATCCGAGGAACAAGTGCTCAGCGTGGCCCGCGCCCTGAAAGCGGCCGGGCAGGCCGACATGTACCGGGCCGGCATCTGGAAGCCGCGCACCAAGCCCGGCGGCTTCGAGGGGATGGGCGCGGTGGCCTTGCCCTGGCTGCAAGCGGCGCGGGCCGAAACCGGCCTGCCCATGTGCATCGAAGTGGCCACCCCGCGCCACGTCGAAGAAGCGCTGAAGCACGACATTGACGTGCTCTGGATTGGGGCGCGCACCACGGTCAATCCGTTCGCGGTGCAGGAGCTGGCCGACGCGCTGGCCGGCACGGGCATGCCGGTGATGGTCAAGAACCCGGTGAACCCGGACTTGGCGCTCTGGATTGGGGCCATCGAGCGGCTGGAGCGGGCCGGCCTGCGCGACATCGCGGCTATTCACCGCGGGTTCAGCACGTTCGCGCCCTCGCGCTACCGCAATGCCCCGACCTGGGCCATTCCGATTGAGCTCAAAACGCGCCGGCCGGATTTGCCGCTCATCAACGACCCGAGCCACATCGGCGGCTCGCGCGATTTGCTGCTGCCCATCGCCCAAAAGGCCCTCGACCTTGACTACGACGGGCTCATCATCGAAACTCACCCCGACCCCGACCACGCCCTGAGCGACGTCGCCCAGCAGGTAACGCCCGCCCGCTTGCAGGAAATCCTGAGCGAGCTCAAATACCGCTACCGGTCGTCTGACAACGTGGACTACCGCAATAAGGCCGAGGAATTGCGCCAGAAAATGGACACCGCCGACCACGAAATCCTCGAAGTGCTGGCCCGCCGCCTGGCTCTGATTCAAGAGCTGGCTGAATACAAGAAGGAGAACAACGTCAAGATTTTGCAGCTCGAACGCTGGCAGGAAATTTTCCGCACCCGGCCGGAGTGGGGCCATAAGCTGCACATCAGCGAGCAGTTCGTGGGCGAATTGTATAAGCTCATCCACATCGAAAGCATCCGCCTGCAAACCGAAGTGCTCAACGGCCGCCCGGTGGATGGCCCGCTGCACCTCGGCCCCGGCCTGTAGTGCGGCCTGAAGCGAGTTCGCGCGTCGCCTTGGTGTTCTGTTTCGCTCGCGCACGAAGGCCGCCGGCGCGTTGGCAGTAGTTTAGCTCGCCGGATAACTCAGCCTCACCCGTTCAGCTCGCTTATGAACCCCGTCCCGACTACCATCGCCCCCGATGACCTTGTGGCGCACGCGCAGACGTTTGCCGTCCGCGCCCACGCCGACACCAATCACCGCTACGGTGAGCAGCCCTATGCGGCGCACTTGCAAATGGTGGTTGACTTTGGCCGCCGCTACCAGGCCCTGTTGCCCGCCGCCGACGCGCCCTACGCGCTGGCGGCCTGCTGGACGCACGACACTATCGAGGACTGTCGCCTGACGTACAACGACGTCAAGGCCGCGTGTGGCGAAGTGGTGGCTGAGCTCACTTACGCCCTGACCAACGAGAAAGGCCGCACCCGGCAGCAGCGGGCCAACGCCGCTTACTACGCCGGCATCCGGGCCACGCCGCTGGCGGCCTTCGTCAAAGTCTGCGACCGCTTGGCCAACGCCCGGCATTCGCGCGAGCAAGGCAGCCGGATGCTGGACGGCTACCGGCGGGAGAACGCGCACTTCCAGGCCGAGCTGTGGACGGCCGAGCTGGCCCCCATGTTCGACGAGCTGGCCGCGTTGCTGGCCTGATACCGCTGTGGACCGCTGGTCGTTTTTTTGCGACGTTCCCCCGATGCTTTCCTCATTAGCCCCGCGCTTGACTAACCCGCCCCTTATCATCGGCCCCGAGGCCCTGCCCGCGCTGGCCGACTTTCTGCATGAAGCCGCGCCCAGCCGCTTGTTCGTGCTGGCCGACGCCAACACTGCCCGCCTCTGCTACCCGCGCCTGGCCCCGCACCTGCCGGCCCACGAGCTGCTGAGCGTGCCGGCCGGCGAGGCGCACAAAACGCTGGCTACGTGCGGGGTGGTTTGGAGTTTTTTAACAGAAAACCAGGCCGACCGCCGGGCCACGCTGCTGTGTCTGGGGGGCGGAGTCATCACCGATTTGGGGGGCTTTTGCGCGGCTACCTACAAGCGCGGCATCCAGTGTCTGAGCGTACCCACGTCGCTGCTGGCCCAGGTCGATGCGGCGGTGGGTGGCAAGACGGGCGTGGATTTTCAGGGCTTCAAAAACCACATCGGCGCGTTTCAGGAGCCGGCGGGCGTGTTCATGGACCCGGCTTTTCTGGCTACGCTGCCGGGGGCGGAGGTGCGCTCGGGCTTCGCCGAAGTGGTGAAGCACACGCTCGTGGCCGACGCGGGCGCGTTCGCCGCTTTGCCCACGGGTGAGCTGAGCGCCGTGACCGACTGGACGCCGATTATCCGCCACGCGGTGGCGCTCAAGGCGGGCATCGTGGCCCAGGACCCGCGCGAGGCCGGCCCGCGCAAGCTGCTCAACTTCGGCCATACCGTGGGCCACGCCCTCGAAAGCTACCTGCTGGCCCAGCCGGGCCGGGCCGTGACGCACGGCGCGGCCGTCGGGGCTGGGATGCGGGCCGAAACCTGGCTCTCGTGGCAGCGTGGCCTGCTGAGCGAGGCCGAATTCGAGACGGTGCGCCGGACGCTGGACGCGGTGTTCGAGCCCCTGCTGTACGCGGCCGACGAGGTGGAGGCCATCGCCGCGCTCGCGCTCCAGGACAAGAAAAACGAGGGCGACGTGATTAACTGCACCCTGCTGCGTGGCATCGGGCAGGGGGTGTACGACCAGCCGGTGTCGCTGGCGGAAATCTGCGCCGCGCTGCGCAACAACCTTTTATGACCATTCAACCCCTGCGCTGGCCGGGCGGGCCGCTGCTCGGCACGGCCACGCTGCCGGCGTCCAAGAGCGAAGCCAACCGCGCCCTGCTGCTGCAAAAGCTGGCTGGCGGCGGTGCGCTCACCAACTTGTCCGAAGCCCACGACACCGTGCTCATGCAGCGCCTGCTCGGGCAAGCGGCCACCACCGACGCGCTCGATGCCGAAGATGCCGGCACCGTGATGCGTTTTTTGACCGCCTACCTCGCCCTGAGCGGCTGGCGCGGCACGCTCACCGGCGCGCCCCGGATGCGGCAGCGCCCCATCGGCGTACTCGTGGACGCGCTGCGGACGCTGGGCGCGCGAATTGATTATGCGGAAACCGAGGGCTATCCGCCGCTGCGCTTCGGCGGGCTGGCCGCCGGGGCGACAGGCGCGGACGGTGGGCCGGCGACGCTCACCGTGCGCGGCGACATCAGCTCGCAGTACGTGTCGGCCCTGCTGATGCTTGGGCCCACGCTGCCCGGCGGGCTCCGGCTGAGCCTGAGCGGGGCGGTCGGTTCCCGGCCCTACATCAACATGACAATGAGTTTGATGCGGCACTTTGGCTCAACCACTGCTTGGACCGACGCGGAGGCTGTGGCCGTGGCCCCCGGCGGCTACCACCCCGCCGACTACGCAGTCGAGAGCGACTGGTCGGCGGCCAGTTACTGGTACGCGCTGCTGGCGCTGGCCCCACCCGGCTCGGCCCTGACGCTGCCCGGCCTGCGCCCGCACTCGTGGCAGGGCGATGCCGTCATTCAGCAGATTATGCGGCCGCTGGGTGTGGCTACCGAGTTTCTGGCCGATGGGAGCGGGGCGCGCCTGACGCAAGTCGCGCCTGCGTCATTTGACCCCAGCGCCGCGCCGCTCGATTTCACCGACTGCCCCGACCTGGCCCAGACCGTAGTCGTGGCCGTCGCCGCGCTGGGCCGCCCCCTGCGCCTGACGGGCCTGGCGAGCCTGCGCATCAAGGAAACCGACCGCATCGCGGCGTTGCAGGCTGAGCTGGGTAAGTTTGGCGCGGCGCTCGTCGAGGGGTCGGCGGGTGTATTCGCGGTGCGGCCGGGCGCGTTTCGGGTCGAAAATCAAACGGTCAAAACCTACGACGACCACCGTATGGCAATGGCCTTCGCGCCGCTGGCCCTGCTGGGGCCGCTAGCCGTGGGCGAGCCAGGCGTGGTGCGCAAGTCGTACCCCAGCTTCTGGCAGGCGCTGGCGGCGGTAGGTTTTGAAGGACAAGGGATGAGGGATTAGAGATGAGGGGCATGGCGTATTAGTCCCTAATCCTTAATCTCTCATCCTTAATCCCTAATTTTACCCCCGTATGACTGACCCTGAATTTGATTTGCTCGACGAGCTGTACTTTGTTACCCCGTTTCGCTTGCTGGTGGAGCGCACCGGCCGGCCGGCTGCCGAGCTGCTGGCCCTGCTCGGGCCGCTGCTCGAAAAGGGCCTCGTACGCTACTACTGGCCCGACCCCGACACGGAGCTGGCCTACGAGCCGACCTCGTTTGGAGCGCTGGGGCGCGATGCGAGCTACCTCGCCTCGAAGGAAGGGTTGCTGCAGCACAACACCCGCTAGCCGTGGCTGCTCCCGCTGCCGCCGATACGCCCGTTGCCGCCGATACGGCGCTGATTGTGCCGCCCCCGGCGCGGACGCCCGGCTACTACGTGCGGCAGCGGCTGCGCCAAAACCGCCCCGCGCTGGCCGGGCTGGCCTACATCGTGCTGTGCGCCGTGGTGGCGCTGCTCGGCTACTGGGTGCTGCCCGACAACTCGCCCGACGCCAACAACGGCGTGGTGCAGCTGCAGAAGCAACCGCCCGGCTTCCGGGCCACGCTCGTCCAAACGCCCGACCCCAGCGCCCCGCCCCCTGCCAACGTGCTGCAAGTCTGGCTCCACGGCCAGCCACGGCAGTTTATCGACGCGCCCGCCAACCCCAGCCTCTCAGCCCAACAACCAACAACCAACAACCAACAACTAACAACCAGAACCTACCTGCTCGGCACCGACAAAGCCGGGCGCGACGAGCTGAGCCGGCTGCTGCTGGGCACCCGCATCTCGCTCGGCATCGGGCTGGTGGCGGTATTGATTTCGCTGACGCTGGGCGTGAGCATTGGGGCCGTGGCCGGCTACTTCGGCGGCTGGCTCGACGCGCTGCTGCTGGGACTGATGACCGTCGTGTGGAGCATTCCGGGCATTATGCTCGTCATCGGTATTTCGCTGGCGCTGGATAGCAAGGCCGTGTGGGTCAGCTTTTTGGCCGTCGGCCTGACCATGTGGGTGGACGTGGCGCGGGTCGTGCGCGGGCAGGTGCTGAGCTTGCGCTCGGCCACCTTCATTGAGGCCGGGCGGGTGCTGGGGCTGCCCACGCACCGGCTCATTTTCGTGCACCTGCTGCCCAACCTGCGCGGGCCGCTCATCGTGCTGGCTACGGCCAACTTCGCGGCCGCCATTCTGCTCGAAGCGGGCCTAAGCTTTTTGGGCCTCGGCGTGCAGCCGCCCGCCCCGAGCTGGGGCCTGATGGTGAAGGAAGGCTACGACCTGCTCGGCACCACGGCCGGCCTCTGGCTGACGGGCCTGCCGGGAGCAGCCATCAGCCTGTTGGTGCTGAGCTTCAACGTGCTCGGCAATGGCTTGCGCGACGCCTACGACCCCAAAACGCCGCTGGGCTGAGCGGCCGGGCACTCTACTAATTGGCCCGGCCGATTAGTAGAGTGGCCGCGCGGGCCGTAATATTGCGGTCGCTTTCGCCAATATTTTTAGCGTCGGGTAGTGTCCTTTTAGCGGATATTTCGCCGGTCGCCGTCTGCTTTCCGTCTGCCCTATGCCCCAAGCCGCTGCCCTGGTCGGTCTCGAAAAGCGCCTCTTTCTGAAGGAACGCGAGCTGGGCGCGCTGCTCGAAATCACGCAGGCCATTACGCAGGACTCGACCGAGGCCGACCTCTACAAAATCTATCAGTTCACGCTCATCGGGCAGCTCGGGGTGCGGCAGCTGGCGCTGTTCGTGCTCGATGACGACGCGTTCGAGCTCCAGGTGAACTACGGCACCAGCCTGCCGGCCGGCACGCGCTTCACCCGGGCCGAGGTCGGTGCCTGGTGCCCGGGCGGCCCTTGCCCGGTGGCGGACCTGCAACTCGACCCGCTGCCCGACGCGCGACAGGGCGCGGCCGCCTGGCAGGAGTTTGAGCTGCTCGTGCCGGTGCGCCAGCAGGAAACCGTGCAGGCGCTCGCCTTCGTGGGCACCATGCAGGGCGACTACGCCAGCCAGGAGGCGCTGGCCTTTCTCGAAACGCTGAGCAACATTCTGCTCGGGGCCGTGCTGAGCCGGCGCCTGGCCCGGCAGCGCGAAACGCTGCTCGTGGCCGAGGCTACCGTGCGCCGCGAAATCGAGATTGCCCAGCAGGTGCAGCAATTGCTGTTTCCGCAGCGCCTGCCCAACGACGCCCACCTGGCCGTGTACGCCACCTACCAGCCGCACACCGAAATCGGGGGCGACTACTACGACGTGGTGGAGCTCGACGCCGACCGGCTGCTGCTCTGCGTGGCCGACGTGAGCGGTAAGGGCGTGTCGGCCTCGCTGCTGATGTCGAATTTTCAAGCCGGCCTGCGGACGCTGCTGCGCACCGACGCCGACCTGGCCACGGTAGTGCGGGAGCTCAACCACCTCATTTTCAGCAATGCCGCCGGCGAAAAATTCATCACCGCCTTCGTGGCCATCTTCGACCGCCGCACCGGGGCGCTGACCTACGTGAACGCCGGCCACAACGACCCGCTGCTGCTGCCCGACGCCGGCCCGGCCGAAGCCCTGCACGCGGGCACCGTCATGCTGGGCATCATGTCCGAGCTGCCGCCCTTCGCCGTGGGCCAGACCGCGCTGCCGCCCCGCTCGCTGCTCTTTCTCTACACCGACGGCCTGAGCGAAGTATTCGACGCGCAGCACCAGGAATTCGGCGAAGCCGGCGTCCTCGATACGCTCGTCGGCCACCGCTACCTGCCGCTGCCGCGTCTGCACCGCGCCCTGCTGGCCCGCACCGCCGGCTTCAGCGCCGAAGGCTCCCGCTTCGCCGATGATGTGACGATGCTGAGCCTGCGGGTGAAGTGATTTTAGGTGACCGACTTCTCACCTCCTCACCCAATCACCTAAAATCACCCAGAACCACGCTCCAGCCACGTTTCGGCCCGGATGAGCACGGCCAGAGCCAGGTAGAATACGGAGCCGATTTTATCCACCTCCACCAGCTCGTTGAGCAGCAGGTGGAAAACGATGATGACCAGCGAGAGCACCACCACGAGCACCACGCGGCGCACGTCGGGGCGGGCGGCGGCGGCGTGGTAGAGGCGCTCGGCCGTGAGCAGGGCTGCCGCCAGCAACGCGCACCAGAGGGCGAAGCCAGGCAGGCCCTGCTCCGCGAACTGGAGCAGAAAGTAGTTGTGGGCGGTCGAGCGCTCGGGGTTGGCGCTCACGTAGGTACGGAAGCTGGTGACGGTGTAGCGCTTGTATTCGGGGTAGAACGTGGCCGGGCCGGAGCCGGTCAGGGGGCGGTCGGCAATCATGTGCGCGGCGGCCACCCAGCGGTAAACGCGCTCCATGCCCGACACGTCCTGCAGCTTATAAGTCGATTCGAGATGGGCCTGCAGGTTGGTGCCGTGCCAGATGGTTTTGGCGTAGTCGGGCGTGTAGCGCATGAAATTATCCTGGCTCACGAAGTAAGTGGCCACGCCGGTCGTGCCCAGGGCCAGGGCCAGCAGCAGCGTCCGGGTCTGGCGCAGGCGCAATACGCCGTAGTAGAGGCCGGCCACGGGCAGGGACAGCCACGAAGCGCGGGTGTAGGAGGTAATCAGGCCCAGAAGCAGCAGGGCCGCCGCGCCCAGCCACAGCCGCCGGAGCGTCCGCGTGGGCGCTTGCAGGGCCAGTCCGCCGGCCAGCGGCAGCAGCAGCGCCAGCACCGTGGCGTAGGTCACGTGGTTGCGGAAGAACGGCTCCATAACGTTGCGCACCTGCGCGAACGTGAAGCCCGCGGCCGCGTGCCGGGGCAGTATCCAGACCAACACCAGCGCGGTAGCCCCCACGTAGAGGGCGGCCACCCGCCAGAAGTCGGCCGGACGGCGCAGCACCAGCAGGCTACCCCCCAGAAACGGCCCCAGGTACCAGCATTTGGCCAGCACGTACTTGGTGGATTTCAGCGCATCGACCGAGAACAGAATATCAATTGCCGACCAGGCGAGCAGCGCCAGCGGCAGCAGCAGCAGCGGCGAGCGCCACTCGCGGGCCGTGAGCTGCCGGACGCTGCCCGGCCCCAGCAGCAGGGCCAGCGGCACGCAGCCCAGCAGGGCCAGCAGCAGCGGCTCGGTGGGCACGTCCAGGCTCAGGCCCCCCGGCAGGCTCATCTCCCGTGAGAAAGGCAGCAGCGCGAACACGGCGTAGTAGAGCAGCTGCCAGCGCCGCACCACCAGCGCCAGCACGGGCAAAGCGAGCGGCAGCGCCAGCAGCGCCGGCAGCCGCTGCCAGCCCGCCACCAGCCCGCTGGCCAGCAGCAGCGCCACGAAGGCCACAAACGACCATTGCCCGGCATCAACAGGCCGCAACCGAATCAGCAGCTGACGCATGGGGTGGGGAGGTTTAAGAGATTGACAGACGTATGAATAGCTCGTTGGAGCTGCCCGCCGGGCGGCGAGCAGACGAACTAGAGCAAATTTTTAGTTCGTGTAACAGGCTCGTCGCCCGCAAACCTCACCCCCTAGCCCCCTCTCCAAAAGAGAGGGGGGACTAGCTCTAGAATCTAACTCACTAATTTCTAGATTTCTAGAACTAGAAACTAGTTCCCCCTCTCTTTTGGAGAGGGGGCTAGGGGGTGAGGTTTGCGGGCGGCGAGCCTGTTACACGAACTAGAGAACCACTCTAGAAAACCTTTAATTTCTTTCCCGCTTGTAGACTTCGATAACCAAAATGGCCAGCACGGCAATGGCCAGCGTACCGAGCACGGCACTCAGCACGAGCAGGCCGCGATTGGGTTTGCTGCGGCGGGTGGCCGGGTAGGCTTTCTGGATGAGGTAGAGCGACGAGACGCGGCTGCGCAGCGCGATTTCAGCCTGCTCCTGGGCGCCCTGAGAGCTGACGAGGCGGGTTTGCAGGTCGGTGAGACGGCTGCTGAGCAGCGTGACCGAGTCGGTGCCCTGGGTCCAGCCTTCGAGGTTGATGGCATTGCCGCCGTCGATGCGGGTGAGCCCGCGCAGGGCCCGGCGCAGGCCCGGTACGCTGCCGGGCCCGCCGCCTTCGGCCACGCGCAGCTCCTTTTCGGTTTCGAGCACCGTTTTGGCCAGGTAGCGGCCCTGCATCTCCAGCCCGAACACGCCGTAGCGCCGCCGCACGCCCAGTAGCTGCCGTCGGATGCGCTCGTAGCTGCTGCCCAGCTGCGCCGAGCGCTGCCGGAACAGCCCGAGCACGGTACGCCGGTTTTCGAGCGTAAGCTGCTGATTTACCGAGTCGATGGCCGCCACCAGGCTGTTGGCCACGGCGGCGGCCAGCTGCTTGTCGCGGTCCTGAAAGGTGAGCTCAATCGCGTCGCGCTCATTGTGCACGATGCTGAAATTCGAGCTGAACTCGCCCAGCACGTAGTTTTCTACCTGGTCGGAGCCTGGCGCGCCGGCCTGGTAGTGGTTGTAAAGGTTGAAGCGGCGAATAATCTGCTCGGCCAGCGGCAGCGACTGCCCGATGGTGAGCATCCGGTCGAGGTCTTCGGGGCGCGCGCCGAGCTCCAGCTTAATAACGCCCTCGACGAGGCGGTCGGGGTCGGTGCTCTGGGGCGAGGTGGGCAGAAAAACGGCCGTCGAGCTGTAAACATTGGGCAGCGACCACGCCCAGAAGGCGCTCGCCCCGGCGCTCAGCAACAGGGCCAGGCCGAGCAGGTATTTCCAGCGGTGAAACAGGGCCCGCAAGCCGGCCGGCGTAAAAGGGGGAAGCGAATCGGGCGTCATCAGAGCGAAAAAAAACCTGCGCCCGGCGACGTAGGAAAACGCAGAGGCAAGCGGAGAAGGGCGGGCGAGGGCGAGCAAAGATAGGCCGCCGTGCGCCCTGGCCGGGCCGCTACCTTTGTGTTTTCCCACGTCGCCGGGCCGCTGCCCGCCCCTGCTCATCAAAAAATTTCTCGGTAGTATCAGCCTGGCCGTGGTGCTCAACCTGCTGGTGAAGCCCGGCTGGGTGCTGCTCGAAAACGTGGTGCAGGACCGTCTGGGCCACGCCACGTTCGGGCTGTTGGCAGCCTGCTCGGCGCTGGCCGTGGTGGTAGCCACCTTCGCCGACCTGGGCCTGAGCCACTTCACGGTGCAGCGCCTGGCCGTGGAGCCGGGTTTCGCCGACACCCAGTTTCCGACCCTGCTGCCCCTGCGCGGGCTGCTCACGGGCGCGGCCCTGGCGCTGCTGCTGGCGGTGGGCCTCGGCCTGGGCTACCGCGGCCCGCAGCTGAGCCTGCTGGCGGCGGTGGGCGCGGGCCTGCTGCTGAGCCAGTACACGCAATTTTTGCGCGCGCCGGTGCAGGCCCGTCAGCGTTTTGGTCTCGATGCCTGGTTGTCGGTGCTCGAAAAAACCCTGGCCCTGGCCCTGGTAGCGGGCCTGGTGCTGGGCGACGGCCTGCGCCTGGGCACCTACGTAGGCGCGCGGCTAGCGGCGGCGGCCTTCACGGCGGTGCTGCTGCTGGGCCTGTTGCGGCGCCTGTTTGGCCCGTTGGCTCACCGCTGGCCGGCCGCCGGCCCGGCCGGCGCGCTGCTGCGCGGCAGCCTGCCCTTCGCGGCTATCGCCCTGCTCTACGGCATCAACGAGCGGGTAGACATGGTGCTGCTCGAACGCCTGGCCTCGGCCCGCGAGGCCGGCTACTACGCCGCCGCCTACCGCTGGCTCGATGCGGTGATGATGTACGTCTGGACGATTTTGCCCCTGTTTTTTGCCCGCTTCGCGCAAGCCGCCGCCCGCCCGCGCGAGCTGGGCCAGCTGCTGCTGCTGGGCCAGCGGGTGCTGGCCTTGCCGCTGCTGCTGGTGGTGGCTTTCATCTGGTTTCGGGGCGAGGTGCTGTTCTGGCAATTCGGCCACAGCACCCCGCCCGAGCTGGCGCGCATGACGTGGTGCCTGCGCATTTTGGCTCTCAACGTGCTGGTCCACGGGTTTTTCGCGCTCTACGCGGCCTTGCTCAACAGCACTGGCCACGTGCGGTCGGTGAGCTGGCTGGTGGCGCTGAGCGTGGCGCTCAACCTGGGCCTCAACCTGGCGCTGGTGCCGCACTACGGGGCCGTGGCTGCCGCCTACATCACGCTGGGGTGCGCGCTGGTGGTGTCCGGGGGCTACGTGGCGCTGCTGGGGCGGGTCGGCGTGGTGGTGCCGTGGCGACTGCTGGGCCAGCTGCTGGGCGTACTGGCCAGCACCTGCGCCGCCTGGGCCGGCCTGCAAGCTTACGCCCACCTGCCCTGGCTGCTCGAAACGCTGGCGGCCACGGCCGTCTTCGGGCTGAGCGCGTTTGGATGGCGGGTGCTCACGCTGGCCGAGCTGCGACGGCTGCGCCCCGGCGCCCGGCGCGGCCAGCGCGAGCGCCGCCGGCAGCTGAATGGATAGGTCGGCGCGTAGTTTTGCCCCGGTGGGCAGCTTGGCCGTGCTGGTTGAATTAGAGCAGTTTTTAGTTCTGGGTACGTTGCTCGCCGCCCGCAAACCTCACCCTCTAGCCCCCTCCCCCGTGGGGAGGGGGAACTAGTTATAGAGTCTAACTTACTAACCTCTAGTTGTCCAGGAGTTGTCTAGAACTAGAAACTAGTCCCCCTCCCCGCGGGGGAGGGGGCTATGCCCCACAGGGGTCTCGTGAGGTGAACGGGCGGCGAGCACCTACCCAGAATCTGAATCTGCTGTAGGCAGCCGACGCTGGGCTTGCCGGCTGAGCCCGGTTCCCCGTTCACCCAAGCTGACCCGCCCGTACCTACCACGATTTGCTCCTGTTTTAATGGTTGATTTTCGCGCCGAGCTGGAAGCTAAGCTGACCCGGGTTGCCCAGCTGGCCCAGGCCAGTCGGTGGCGACGGCTCTGGCACACGCCGGGCCGCTACGCCTACGCGCTGGGTTTCCGTGAGTGGGTTTATCCGCGTACGCACCGCGCCCGGCCCGCGCTGGCTACCACGTTTTTCGGGCTGCCCATGCGGGTGCTGCTGCCCGCCGGCACCGACCTTTTCCTGCTGGGTGCTAAAACCCACGCCTCCGAGTTGCAGCTGGCGCGGGTGCTGCTGCGCTGGCTGCGGCCCGGCGCTACGTTCGTGGATGTGGGCGCGCACTTCGGCTACTTCACGCTGCTGGCCGCCCGGCTGGTGGGGCCGGCCGGCCGGGTGGTGGCGTTCGAGGCCGCCCACGGCACCCACGCCGTGCTGGCCCATAACACCCGCGCTCAGTCCACGGTGCTGGCCCTGCACCAGGCCCTGTCCGACGCGCCGGGCACGGTCAGTTTCTTTGAGTTTCCGGTGCTCTACGGCGAATTCAACGCCCTCAACGTGGACCAGTACCGCCACGAACCCTGGTACGCCCAGGCCCAGCCCACCGAAACTCATGTGGCCGCCACCACCCTCGACGCCGTAGCCGAGCACCTGGGCTTGGTGCCGGCCGTGATAAAAATTGACGTTGAAGGAGCCGAAGACCAGGTACTGCACGGCGCGCGGCGTACGCTCGGCGGTGCCCAATCGCCGCTCGTGGTGATGGAATACCTGGCCCCCGACCGCGCCAATGCCAGCCATCGCCGGGCCGCCGCCCAGCTCGTCGCCCTCGGCTACCAGCCCCACGCCGCCGACGATGCCGGGCAGCTCAGCCCCTGCGCCGACCTGGAGGCCCACCTGAAAGCACTCGGCGAAGACTCGACCAATTTTTACTTCGTCAAGCCCAGCCCTCCTGAATTGTAAGTAGGTATTTGAGTTTATGGGAACGGTCATGCTGAGCGCAGCGCAGCGCAGTCGAAGCATCTCTACCACTTCGTTGAGCGGCTTGGATGAAGCGGTAGAGATGCTTCGCCACCGCTGCGCTGCGCTCAGCATGACGCGCTTGTTTCTACTGCTAGTTCAGGAATAAGTCTATAAACTCAAATAGCTTCCTCATCCCTTTTCAGCCCTTCATGCAGCTCGCCGTTACTACCCGTTTTCTGCTGCCCGGCGGGCAGCTTGAAGGGCTCGGGCGCTACTGCCTCGAAACGCTGCGCTGCCTCGTGCGCCAGCATCCTGAGGTAACATTTCATTTTCTTTTCGACCGGCCCTTCGACCCGGCTTACCTGCTGGCTGACAACGTGGTGGGCCACATGCTGCATCCGCCCGCCCGCCATCCGCTGCTCATGCTGGCCTGGTACGAGGGTGCGGTGGCGACCTGGCTGCGTCGCCACCGCCCGGCCGCGCTGCTCTCGCCCGAAGGCTTTTCGGTGCTCGGTACGCGGGTGCCGCGGGTGCTCGTCATCCACGACCTCTCGTACCTGCACCGGCCCCACGACGTGGGCGGCCTCATGCGGCGCTACTATGCCTATTTTACGCCGCGTTGGGCCCGGGCCGCCGCGCAGCTCGTGGCCGTGTCAGAAGCCACCCGCCAGGACTTGGTCAGCCAATACGGTTTGTCCGCCGCTCGCATTTTAGTGGCTCCCAACGCGCCGGCCGCCATCTTTCAGCCTCAGGCGGAAGCTCAGCAAGTGGCTACGCGGGCGCGCTTCAGCCAGGGGCAGCCGTATTTTTTGTTTGTCGGAGCTTTGCAGCCGCGCAAAAACCTGGCGAATCTGCTGCGCGCGTTTGGCTTGTACCAGGCTGAAAGTGAGCTGACCGGCGAAGCTGCTGACGTGCGCCTGCTGCTGGTGGGGCGGGCGGCCTGGCGCACGGGCCCCATTTTTGAGGCGTTCCGGGCGTTGCCGGCGGCCGTGCAGGCGGCTGTCCAGTTCACGGGCCGCGTGAGCGAGCCCGACCTGGCGGCCCTCTACGCGGCGGCGCTGGCGACGGCCTACGTGCCGTTTTTCGAAGGTTTCGGCTTGCCCGTAGTCGAGGCCCAGGCCAGTGGCTGCCCGGTGCTCACCTCCAGCGTGTCGTCGCTGCCCGAAGTGGCCGGCGGCCCCGCGGCGGCCCTGCTGCGCGACCCCACCGACCCCGCCGCCATCGCTCAGGGCCTGCGAGAGCTCGCCACCGACGCCGCCCTGCGCGAGCGCCTGCGCCAGGCCGGCCTCGCCAACGCCGCCACCTACTGCTGGGCCCGCAGCGCCGAGGTGTTATGGCAAGCCGTGGAGCAAGCGGTTAGTGATTAATGGTTAGTGATTAATGGTTAGTGATTAATCTCGCATTGGTCATTGCGAGCAGGAATGACGAAGCAAGCTTTCCTTCGTGTCCGACATAAGAGAGCCGACGTAAGCCACTGGTGCGAGCGCGAAGCAAGAATTGCTTGGCTTTGCTCGCAAGCACCAGTGAGACCTTAATCCCTAATCCCTAATCCCTAAACATGGCTCGCCCGCACCCGCAGCGCTTTGCTTATATTTTGCTGCCGCAGCTCGTGGCGCGGCGACCGGCGGCCGTGCGCCGTGAGCTGAGCGACCCGCTGCTGGCCCGCGAGCTATTGCTTTATCTCTGGGACAAAGCCGCCGAAAGCCAGCCCCCGCGCGAGCGCGCAAGCCCCCGCGGCTTGCACCTGAGCTGGCACCTGGTGGCTGGTCGGCCCACGGCCCTGCTGCAGCTGCCCACCCCGCAGGCCACCGGCGAGGCCCACCTCGTAGCCGTCGTCTACCAGCAGCTCGAAGCCGAAACCGGCGACTACGCGCCCTTGCCTATCGACGATGAGGAGGACGAAGGAGCTGGAGCTGACGAGTTTAGCCTGGGTGGCGGGCCGGACGACGATGAAAACGACGACAACGACGAGCGGCCGCGCTACTTCCTGCTCGAAGCCACGCTGGGCCGCACCCCCGACGAGGCCGGTACGCCGACCGTGCTTGGCGAGCTGCGCGGCGAGCACCACCGCCACCACGCGCCCGGCCCGCCCGCCGGGCGCCCCGACACGGCCGGCCGCTTCCTGCAAGCCCTGGCCGACGTGCTCGGCCCGCTGCCCGGCGGCGGGGTGCCGTTCATGCGCGTCGTCCGCGAATAGGGTGACGTAGTTGTCAGTTGTTGATTGTCAGTCAGATGACTAAATTTTACCTGACAATTAATAACCAACAACTGACAACCAGAGCCTGGCGACTCAGTTTTTACCGAGGACCGTAATGTCGTTGCCCGCGTCGGGGTAGTTGAAGTGGCCGCTGACGGCTTTTTTGCCATTTACGCGGCATTCCCAGGTGTAGCGACCGGGGGCGGGCTGCACGGCCCGGCCGGCTGCGTTCTTGAAGTAGTCGGCGTCGCTGGGCTCGGTCGGAAAAAGCACGTCCACCCCGTTCTGGCCTTTAGGCACTTGCTTGACGAGGCTATACTCCTGGCCCTTTTCGTCAATCACCACGAAAGTGGCGCTGTACTCGCTCAAAGCGCCATACTTGTCGAGTACGCCGAGCTTGATGTAGGGCGTCGTGGATACCATCCAGGTTTGGGCCCGGGCGGCGGGGGCCACCGTCAGCATCAGGCCCAGCAGCAGGCCCCCGGTGAGCAGGCGTCCGCCGCTGGTGAGCCTTGATACAACAGTAAAGAATGCAAGCATGAGCGAAAAGTTGAGGTTGGGGTGGACGTAGAGCCGACTAAAAATCAGGTGAGGGTAGTCCGCACATATTCAGAACTAACTACAATACTAGTGTTAAAGTCTGGCTTTCACAACTCTCCCCACGCGGCTCTGGTTTAAGCGTTGAGTTTTCCGCGCTAAATCGGGCTATTTACGCGACCAAATTTTTAAGCTGTTTGCTCATATGCGTCGTCGTCAGCTCTTGCAGCAAGCCGCGGAGGCGGCCGCCGCCCGCGCCCGGCAGGCCCATAGCCCGCTGGCTTGCAGCCTCTGCGAGCGGACTGTGCAAACAACCAGCCGCCATCACCTTGTGCCGCGCGAGCAAGGCGGTCGCTACGGTCCCGTCGCGGACTTGTGCCAGCCCTGCCACAGCAGCATCCACCGCTTTTTGAGCAACCGCGAGCTGGCCCGCCGCTACCCCAGCGTCGAGACCCTGCGCCAGGCCCCGGAGCTGCAGGAATACCTGGACTGGATTAGGAAAAGCCGAGTCGAGGTGGTGAAATGGTAAGGTGGTGAGTGGTGAGCTTTTAGATTAATTGGAGCGAGTAGGTGAAAAACTCATCACCTCACCTAACAGCACTCCGTTTCGGTGCCTACCACGTCTACCACGCGCACGGTGCTGTTGCCGTTGGCGCCCGGCTGCACCCGAATCTGGGTGCCGATGCGGTCTTTGAGCTCGGCCACGTGCGAGATGATGCCAATCATTTTGCCGCTGTGCTGCAGGCGTTCGAGCGCATCCAGGGCTACGGTCAGCGCTTCGGGGTCGAGCGTGCCGAAGCCCTCGTCGATGAAAAGCGACTCGATGCGGGCCTTGTAGCCGGCCAGCTCGCTCAGGCCCAGCGCCAACGCTAAGCTCACGAGGAAGCTCTCGCCGCCCGAGAGCGAGGCCATCGGGCGCACGGTGTCGGCCTGGTCGTGGTCGATGATTTGCAGCTCCAGGTTGCGGTTCGGTGTTTTGAGGATGGTGTAGCGACCCGTGAGCTGGCGCAGGCGCAGGTTGGCCAGGCGCGCGAGGTGCGTCAGGGTTAGCCCCTGGGCAAACTGGCTGAACTTATCGCCTCGGGCCGAGCCGATTTGCTCGCTCAGCTCCTGCCAGCGCTGCTCTTCGAGCTGACGCTGGGCGAGCTCGCGCCGGCCGGCGGCCTGCTGCTGGCGGGCGGCATCGTCCTGAGCGAGCTGGCTGCCCACGGCCCCCAGGGTTTGCTGGAGCGTGTCGTTGGCGGTAGCTAATGCGTCGAGTTCAGCCGTCAGCTCGCTGGTAATGAGACTAGTAAGGCCATCGACCTGGTGGCGGACCAGCTCGGCCCCGAGGCGTTCGAGCAGCTGTTGGGCGGCCTGCTGGTCGGTGCGGTGCTGCTGGCGGGTGCGCGTCAGGCGCTCGGCCTCGGGGGCGGGCAGCAGCAGGGCGCGGGCGGCTTCGGCGGTGGCCAGGCCGGCGGTAACCAGCGCGGCCTTCAACTCGGTCTGGCGCTCGGCGGCGGCTTGCGCGTGGCGAAGCAGGTCAGTTTCGCGCTGCTCGATTTTGTCGAGCGTGCCGGTCAGGGTCTGCTGCTGCTGGCGATGGAAGTTCTCCGCCGCCTGCTGGGCCTGGGCGAGTTGGCTGGTGGCCTGGCGCAGACGCTCGGCTTCGGCGGCGGGGTCGGCGCCCGTGTAGTGAGCGCGGCGGGTGGCTTGCTGCGTGTCGAGGGCCTGCTGCTCAGCTCGCAGGGCTTCGGCATCGGCCCGCAGCTCCTGCTGCCGGCGGGCCAGCTCCTGGGCGCGGGCCTGCTGACCGGCTTCGCTTTCCTTGATTTCGATGGCCAGGGCTTCGCGCGCCGCGTGCTGCTGCTGGTACGTGTCGGCGCGCTCAGCCAGCGTGGCCAGCACGCCGGCCGGCGGCTGGTCGGCGGCCAGGCTCAGGCCGTGGGGCCGCAGCAAGGCGCTCAGCTGCCGGTGGTAATTGGCGGCCTGCTCGCGCAAATCGGCCAGCTCAAATTTGAGCTTGGCCAAGTCACGGGTTACCACCTGTTGCGCTAACTCCGTCTTGTCAGCCTGGTTTTGAGCGCTTTGCGAAGCGGACTCTGCTTTATGGTATTCCGTCAGCAGGGCGCTCACCTCGGTCTCCAGCTTACTGACCTGGCGCGTTTGGGCGGCGGCTTCGACCCGGCGCGCGTCGAGGTCAGCCACGAGCGCGCGCACGGCGGCCGGGTCGGTGGGGTCGGGGAGGAGCGCGGTCGCGTCGAGTGCGTCGGTCAGCGCGGCCCGGTCAGCAGGTAACGGCGGCTGGCTGGCTCCTCCCGACACCAAGCTTCCGGCCGCGTCGATGACGAGGCCCTCCGCTGATTCGCTAACGGCTTCACTCACCAGCTCACCATTCGATTCCGCGGCCAGCTCGGTCGCCAATTCCGCCGCCAGCCCCAGAGCCTGCTGCCGGGCCTGGGCGGCCAGGTCGCGGGCTTCGGCTTGCCGGCGGGTACGCTGCTGCTGCTCGGTGCGGCGACGCTCCAGGCTTAGCTCGGCCGGGCGCAGAACGGCATCAAGGGCGGCCAACGCGGTTTTTTGGTCGGCCACGCGCCGGGCGGCCAGGTCGGCATCGGGCGCGAAATCAGCTGCGAACACGTGTTCGAGCGAGCCGCACAGCAGGCACGGCTCGCCGGCGGTCAGGTGCTGACGGTGAACGCTCAGGCTGGCCAGCTGCTGCTGACTAACCCACTCGCGCTCATACGATTCGAGTAGTAAATTCGCGGCCGTCCGCTCCGCTTCGAGCTGCTGGAACGCGGTTTCGGCTTTGGTCAGGGCTTGCGCCTCGGCGGCCAGCGCCCGGCCGATTTCTACGGCCAGCGCGGCCTGGGTCTGGGCGGTTTCGGCCAGGGGCAGCAGGCGCTGGGCGCGGCCATGGGCCGTGGCCAGCGTGGCGGCGCGCTCGGCCAGGGCGGGGGCGCTGGTGCCGCGCAGCAGCGCGGCCAGCGCTTGCCGACAGGGCTTGCCGCGCTCACGAATGTCGTGCTGACGCTGGCCGGCTTCGCGCACGGCTTGGCGGTGGCGGCTCAGCTCGCGGCTGGCCGCGTCGAACTGTTTTACCAGCTCCGCCTGGCTGGTTTCGAGCTTACCCAGCTCACCCGTAACCTTCGTCAGGTCAATGACCTCCCGGTCGATTACGACCAACTGCTCACGCAAGTCGGCTTCGCGCTGATGCGCCAGCAGCCAGGTTTGGAGGTTGGCGTGGCGGGTGCTGAGGGCGCCGAGCGCAGTGGCTTCGTGGTGAGTGGCGGCCTCGTCGGTGGCTACGGCGGCGGCGGTGGCGGCGTGGGTTTTGCGGTGACTCAGCAGCTGGGCGGCGGCGACGGCCAGTGCCGCGTCCTGGTTTTGCGCCGCTTGCAGCACCGGGCGCAGGCGCTCGGCTTCGGTGGCGGCAGCAGCATGAGTGGCGGCGACGGCCTGGGCGGCGGTGGCGGCGGTTTCGGCAGCTTGCCGCAGGGCCGGCACCTGGGCTTGCAGGTCGGCCAGCGCGGTACGGTCGGCAGCGGCTTCCTGCTCGGCGGCGTCGGCCAGGGCCAGGGGCGTGGCCAGGGCGGCGGCCCGCTCGTGGTCGACGAGGCGGGCCAGGGCGGGTTGCAGGGCCTCGTCGGCAGCGCGCAGGCGCTCGCAGTCGGTTTGGGCGGCGGCGAGCTGGCGCGCGGTCTGGTCGGTTTCGGTGCGCCACACCAGGGCAATGCTCAGCTCGTGGCGCTGCAAATGGTAGAGCTCGTCGTCGGCGGCGAGCTCGGCGAGCTGGCTTTCCAGGGCCTGGCGGCGCTCGTCGGGCAGCAGGCAGGCGGCGTCGAGGCGGGCGGCGAGCAGCTGGGTTTGCTGGGCTTCGGCCTTGGCTTTCTCGAACGCGGCCACCGACAGCCGCGAGTAGATGCCCACGTTGGTCATTTTCTCCAGCAGCGCGCCGCGCTCTTTTTCGGGGGCGTGCAGGAAGCGCGCGAACTTGCCCTGGCTCAGCAGCACGGCCTGCTCGAACTGCCCGAAGTCGAGCCCCGACAGCTCGCTTACCCGCGCCGGCACGGCCTCCTTGCCGCTGACCACGGCCGCGCCCGACTCGCTGACCACCAGCGTCATCTCGTCCTGATTCAGGTTGCCCTTGTCGGCACCGCGCGTTTTGCGGCGCACTTCCCAGCGCGAGCGGTAGCGCACGCGCCGGGTCTGGCCGGTGTCGGCGTCGGTTTCGTGCACCTCAAACTCGACTTCCGACCACGCCCCCGGCGCGTGGCGGCTCACCATCTCGCCCACCTGCCGGTCGTGGCGCGGCACCCGCCCGTAGAGGCCCACCGCGATGGCATCGAGCAGGGTGCTTTTGCCAGCCCCCGTCGGCCCGGTTATCGCAAACAGCCCCGTGTCGGCCAGCGGCGAGGCATCGAAGCGAATCAGGTGCGGGCCGGGCAGCGAGTTGAGGTTGGCGAAGCGCAGGCTGATAATTTTCATAACGGACAAAAATACGCCTACCCCCGCGGCAGACGCGAAGGTGGGCGGGAATATTTGCGGGTCGCCGCGACCCGCCCGCCCGCAGTTTGGGAGCCCATGCACAGGTTTGCCGCCGCTACGCGGGTTCCGAAACTGCGGTAGGCTACGACACTATAACCCGGAGCCAGGCTCTGCCTCGCCGCCCCAGGCCAGCGGGTCGGCTTCGGCCAGCAGCTGGCGCAGCTCCTGGAAGGTGGCCGTGAGGGCCTGAGCGCGTTCGGGCGGCAGGCCCGCCACGCGCCGCTGAAACACGTCCTCGACCGACAAATGGTGCAGGTGCTCAACCGGCCCGACCCCGCCCCGAAGGCTATCGAGCAGCACGTCGGGCAGCTCGCTCAGGCGCTGGTGGCGCACCCCGCGCGGAGCCAGCACGTGGGTGCGGCGCTCCTGCAAGGCGGCCTGTATCCGGCGCTGCACCACGGCCGGCGCGTCATCGGAGCGCACCAGCACGTCGGCCCAGGCGATGAGGCTAAACGCTTCGTTATCAAACGCTAAAATGGCGGCCTCCACCGCGTCGAGCTCGCCGTGAAAGCGCTGGAGCCGTCGCGTGACGGGCACCGCCAGCGCCGTCAGGGCGGGCGGCCCGGCCCCCGGCCCAAAGTCGAGCAGCAGCACCTGCTGCCGGTCGTCGGCCTCGGTGAACGACAACGGCACCGGCGAGCCTGAGTAGCGAATGTGGCTTTGCCCGCCCACCACCTGCGGCCGGTGCAGGTGGCCCAGCGCCACGTAGTCGAATGCGGCCGGGAAGTGTTCGGCCCCGACCACGCCCAGCCCGCCCACGTGCACGTCGCGTTCGGCGCCCTCGCGGGCCTCGCCGCCGGCCGCGTAGAGGTGGCCGGTGGCCAGCACCGGCGCGTCGGTTTCGCGGTGGCGGCGCAGCGTATCGTGCTCACCCAGCGTCTGGTAGTGGCCGGCGATGCTGGCCCGTACCCGCGCCTGCCGCGCTTCCGGGGTTTCGCCGGGCGCGGCGGCTTGCAGGTCGCGCTCGCGCAGAAACGGCACGGCCACCACCAACAGGCCGGGCAGGGCGATAAGCTGCTCGGCGGGGTCCGGGGGCGCGCCGCCCACCACGTGTACGCGCAACGCCCGCAGCAGCCGGCGGCTGGCGTTGAGCAGCGTCGGCGAGTCGTGGTTGCCGCCCACGATAACGATGTCGCGGCAGCCGGTGCCCTGCATCCGCACCAGAAAATCGTAGTACAGCTCCTGCGCCGCGTGCGAGGGCGTGGTCGAGTCGAACACGTCGCCGGCCAGCACCAGCGCTTTTACCTCTTGCTCGTCAATGGTTTGCACGAGCCAGTCGAGAAAAGCACGCTGCTCGCTCAGGCGCTCCTGCCCGGAAAGAAAATGCTGGCCCAGGTGCCAGTCGGCGGTGTGGAGGACTCTCAACTCAAAAAAAGAAATTACGCTGCAAACCAAACAGTTTTTACGGTTCATTTTGCTCTGCGGCCCTCTGCGGCTGAACCTCTGCGCCCTCTGCGTGAACTTCCTGAACGGTCTATTACACGTGGAAGTCAAAGCCGTTCGGGAAGTTCACGCAGAGGGCGCAGAGGTTTAGCCGCAGAGGGCCGCAGAGCGCTCACCCAATCCGCTTCCCCGCCATCGCCCGCTGAATGCTCTCGTTCATCACGCGCTCGGCGAAGGGGCGGGTCAGCTCGTCGAGCGCGTCCATCTGCTGGAGGATGAGGTCGCGGGCGGTGGCGGTCAGGGTCTGGCGCAGCTCGGCAGCTTTGGCTTCGGTAGCAGCAGTTTCGGCGGCGCTGAGCAGGTCGGCGTTTTTGGTGAGGAAGCGTCCGACCTGGTAGAGCAGCTGCTCGGCGGCGGTGCGGGCTTCGATGAGCAGGCGGGCGGCTACGTCCTGCTGGGCGTGGGTGAGCGAGTCCATCAGCATTTGCTCCACCTGGTTGTCGGTCAGGCCGTACTGGGGCTTGATTTCGACATCTTGCCGGGTGCCGGAGCGCAGCTCAACGGCCTCCACGCGCAGGATGCCGTCGGCGTTGAGCGAGAAATTCACATCGATTTTGGGCAATCCGGCGGGCATGGCCGGGATGCCGCTGAGCACGAACTCGCCGAGCTTGCGGTTCTCGCTCACCAAGTCGCGCTCGCCCTGGTAAACGCTGATTTTCAGGTTCACCTGGCCGTCCACGCTCGTCGTGTACTGCCGGCCGGCGCGGGTCGGAATCTTCGAGTTGCGCGGAATAATGGGGTCGAGCAGGCCGCCCAGCGTTTCGATGCCCAGCGTGAGCGGTGTCACGTCGAGCAGCAGCACGTCGCGGCGGTTGCCGGCCAGGATGTCGGCCTGCACGGCCGCGCCCAGCGCCACCACCTCGTCGGGGTTGAGCGAGTTATTCGCCGGCTGGCCGAAAAACGCCGATACGGCCTCGTACACGCGCGGCACGCGGGTCGAGCCGCCGACGAGCAGCACGGCATCGAGTTTAGTTATCAGTTGTTGGTTGTCAGTTGTCAGGGCCGGCCCTTTTTTTTCACTGGCAACTGACAACTGACTGCCAATAACTAGCCCCGCATCAGCCAGCGCCTGGCGGCAGGCGGCCAGGGTGCGCTGAATGAGCGGCTCAATCAGCTCGTCGAACTCAGCCCGGGTCAGCGTGACGACGGTTACGTTATCGGCCTGGTCGAGCAGCTGGGTCGTGAAGTCGTCGTGCTGGCTGAGGTAGCGCTTGGCCATTTCGGCGGCCAGGCGCAGCTGCTGCTGCAGGCCCGGGACGCGCTGAAAATCAGGCGAAAGCTGAAACTTTTCCTGCCAGAAATTGACCACGGCCCGGTCCATGTCGTCGCCGCCGAGCCAGGTGTCGCCGTGGGTGCTGAGCACCTCGAAAATGCCCTGGTGCAGGCGCAGGATGCTCACGTCGAAGGTGCCACCACCCAGGTCGTACACGGCCACGGTTTTGGCCCGGGTCTTGGTTTCTTCGGGGTCCAGGCCCAGGCCGTAGGCGAGGGCGGCGGCAGTAGGCTCGTTCACGATGCGCAATACCTCCAAGCCCGCCAGCCGGCCGGCATCGCGCGTGGCCTGGCGCTGCGAGTCGTTGAAATAAGCCGGCACGGTGATGACGGCCCGGCGCACGGGCGTTTTCAGGGCGTGCTCGGCGCGCTGGCGCAGCTCGCGCAGGATGTCGGCCGAGAGCTCGATGGGCGAATAAAACCGCTCGCCGACGCGCACCTTCACCAGGCCCTCAATGTCGTCATCAATCACTTTATAGCCCAGCTCCCCGGCGTGCCCGGCCAGGTCGCGGTAGCTTTTGCCCAGCAGCCGCTTCACCGAATAAATGGTATGGGCGGGGTCAGAGAGCAAAAAATCCTTCGCCTCGGAGCCCACGAGCGGCGACGAGCCGTCGGGCGGAAAGTGAATGACCGAGGGCACGAGCACCCCGCGCCCCAGGTCGTTGATGGCGGCCGGCTGCCGGGTTTCGGGGTGCACGTAGGCCACGAGCGAGTTGGTGGTGCCCAGGTCGATGCCCACGATGAGCTCGTCTTGCTGAATAGCGCCGGTGGCGAGGTTGATGGCGACTTTTGCCATGAGATAAAGCAACTTGGAAATATCAAAAAAAGCCGCGCCCGGCGGCCGAAAAAACGAGCGAAAAACGGGCGACGCAGGCCGCCCCGCAAAGGTACCCCGGCGGTCCGCGCCTCCCTCTTGCCGGAATTATTTGGCGCGGGCCCGCCATTTGGGGCTACCTTAGACGTTCGGAGTACGTAGATAGCGGCGGGTAAGGTCCTTTTTCAGCGGCTCGGCCCACATTTCTGTAAGTATGCACCATCCCCATCCCAGCGTCGTACGGCGCCAGCGCCTCAGTCGCCGTCAGCGTTTCGCCCGGCGGGTACTGCCCTTCGTGGCCTCGCTGTTGCTGGCTACGCCGCTGGCTGGTGCGCTCCGGCTCAGCCCGGCCCGGCCCGCGGTGGCGTCTGTTTCGCTGCTCGACGGCCATCTGCGCCGCACCTACGAGCGCCTCGGGGCGGCCAGCCAGGGCCTGCGCTACGAGGTGTTCAGCCGGGCCATGACGGGCTACCTCAACCTGCGCCAGGCCGGCCGGCTCGCCGACCAGCCCCGCCTCGCGGTGGTGGACTTCGACCTGCCCAGCACCGACAAACGCCTGTGGGTGCTCGATTTGGCCGAGGATAAAATTCTGTTTCATACCCTGGTAGCCCACGGCCACAATTCGGGCGAAAACACGGCGACCCAGTTCTCGAACACCAACGAGAGCAACATGAGCAGCCTGGGCTTTTACGTGACGGGCCAGCCCTACGAGGGCAAGCACGGCCGCTCGCTGCGGTTACTGGGCCAGGACGAGGGCTTCAATACCAACGCCGAAGCGCGCGCCGTCGTCATGCACGGGGCCGATTACGTGAGCGAGAAATTCATCCGCCAGAACGGCCGCCTCGGCCGCAGCCTCGGCTGCCCGGCCCTGCCCCTCGACCAGTACGCGCCAATTATCGAGGCCGTGCGGGGGGGCTCTTGCCTGTTCATTTACAAGTCCGATGCGGGCTACGCCTCGCGCCTGCTCGATGAGCGCCGGGCCACGGCCGCGCTGGCTGGCGGGCCGGGGGCGGCTTCGTAGGCGGGACTATGCAAGGAGAGTCTTGCCGCCCGCCCCGCCGCCACGCGCTTCGACTTCACTTTCGGGTAATGCTGGGTTCGCACCTTTGTGCGCATGAAGCACCTTCTGCTCGCCGGCGTCGCCCTGCTGACCGCGCCCGCGCTGGCCCAACGACCAGCTATTACGCCGACCAACGCGCCCGCGGCCCCCAAAATCCTGCTGCCCAATGGCTGGAGCCTCACGCCGGCTGGTACGAGCCTGCCGCTCGGCGATTTGCCGCTCAACATGCAGCTCGCGCCCGGCGGCAAGCTGCTGGCCGTGCTCAACTGCGGGCAGAGCACGCAGAGCGTACAGCTCATCGACCCGCTCACGGCGAAAGTGCTCGACACGAAAGTTATTCGCAAGTGCTGGTACGGGCTGGAGTTCAACGCGGCCGGGACGCGGCTCTACGCCAGCGGGGGCAACGACAACCTCGTGCTCGATTACCCGGTGGCGGCCGGCCAGCTCGGCCCGGCCGACACGCTGCGGCTGGGCCCGGCGAGCTGGCCAAAAGTTAAAATCGGCCCCACCGGCCTGGCCGTCGATGATGCGCGCGGCCGGCTCTACGTCGTGACGAAAGAGGATTCGAGCCTCTATACCTTCGATTTGCGCACCCGCCAGCGCACCGGCCGCCTGCGCCTGGGGGCCGAAGCCTACGCTTGTTTGTTGGGCGCCGACGGCAAAACGCTCTACGTCAGTCTCTGGGGCGGCGATAAGCTGCTGGCCTGCGACCTGACGACGGGGAAAATTCGGGCCTCAATTGCCGTGGGCAGCCACCCCAACGAGCTGATTCAGCGCCGCGATGGGCGACTGGTTTTCGTGGCCAACGCCAACGACAACTCGGTGTCGGTGTTCGACACGCGGACCGGCAAAGTGCTGGAAACGCTGGCCACGACGCTCTATCCGACCAAGCTCACGGGCTCGACCACGAACGGGCTGGCCTTGTCGGCGGACGAAAAAACGCTCTACATCGCCAACGCCGACAACAATTGCCTGGCCGTGTTCGACGTGAGCGTGCCGGGTAAAAGCGTTTCGAAAGGGTTTGTTCCGACCGGCTGGTACCCGACCTGCGTCCGCGTCGCTGGTCAGAAAATACTGGTGGCCAACGGCAAAGGCTTCACGAGCTTGCCCAACCCGCGCGGGCCGCAGCCCATCAAGAAAATTGACAACAGCGCCTACCAGGCGGGCAGCACCCCGCGGGCCGAGGTGCAGTACATCGGCGGGCTGTTCAAGGGTACGCTCTCGTTGATTCCGGTGCCTGACGCGGCCCGGCTCACGGCGTATTCCAAGCAGGTTTATACCAACACGCCCTACACGGCCGAAATCGAGCAGCAAGCCGACGGCGAAGTCGGCAACCCGGTCCCGCGCCAAATGGGGGAGAAGTCGCCCATCAAGCACGTGTTCTACGTCATCCGCGAAAACCGCACCTACGACCAGGTATTCGGCGACGTGGCGGCCGGCAACGGCGACTCGACGCTCTGCATCTTCCCGCGCCGCGTCACGCCCAACGCCCACGCGCTGGCCGGCGAGTTCGTACTGCTGGATAATTTTTACGTCGATGCCGAGGTCAGCGCCGACGGCCACAACTGGAGCACGGCCGCCTACGCCACCGATTTCGTGGAAAAAACCTGGCCCACCAGCTACGGCGGGCGCGGCGGCAACTACGACTTCGAGGGCACCCGCCGGGCGGCCTACCCGCGCGACGGTTTCATCTGGGACTATTGCCAGCGGGCCGGGCTGAGCTACCGCTCGTACGGCGAATTTGCCGAAAACGGCACCACGCCGCTGGCCTCGCTCAAGGGCCATATTTGCCCCAAAGCGCCGGGCTTCGACATGAAAATAACCGACCGCGAGCGGGTGCGCATCTGGGCTCAGGACTTCGACTCGCTGCTGGCCCTTAATCAAGTGCCGGCCCTGAGCACGATTCGGCTCAGCAACGACCACACGAGCGGGCAGCGGCTGGGCGAAATCACGCCCACGGCGGCCGTGGCCGACAACGACCTCGCCCTGGGCCAGCTCGTGGAGCACTTGTCAAAAAGCAAAATCTGGGGTGAGTCGGTGGTGTTCGTGCTCGAAGACGACGCCCAGAACGGCTCCGACCACGTGGACGCCCACCGCTCGCCGGCCTTCGTCATCGGCCCCCACGTGCGCCGCAACTTCGTGGACCACACCCTCTACACCACCTCGGGCATGATGCGCACGATGGAATTGATTCTGGGCTTGCCGCCGATGAGCCAGTACGACGCGGCAGCCACGCCGCTGTTTCGGGTGTTTCAGGCCGCCCCCCAGCCCTTGCCCTACAAAGTCCGCCCGGCCCTGGTGCCGCTCGATGACCGCAACACGGCCCGCAACCGCTCGGCCGAGCGCTCGGCCAAGTTCGACCTCACCCGCGAAGACGCCGTGCCCGACCGCGACCTGAACGAGGTGGTCTGGAAGTCGGTGCGCGGCGAAACGTCGGTCATGCCCCCGCCCCGGCGCGGCGCGTTCGTGCGGCCCGTCGCCGCGCGGAAGGATGCCGACGATTGAGGTTTTTTTCGGATGACGCTGGATAACCGGCTCTGCTACGAAACCCCGTTGGGGTTGGCAGTAAGCATTGCGAGGCAACACATTTGCCGCCCGATTTCAGTTGTTCGCCGGGTACTTTCGTTAGCCGAAAGTCATCCGCCAACCGCCAAAAATCTTCTATGTTCGCCATCACTACGCTGCTTACCTCGCCGTCGGCCGATTTCATCAACGGCCTCATCAAGAGCCTCGAAACGGAGTTTGGCCTCGACGACGTGCAGGCCACGCCCGACCCGCACCTGACCTACCAAATCGTAGAGCCGGCTGACTTAGATGTGCTCAAGACAGCGTTGCGCCGCATCACGGCCGACATGAAAACCTTCACCGCCCACGCCACTGGACTGGGCATGTTTCCGGGCGAGAGCCCGGTTATCTACATCCCGGTTTTGCGCTCCGACGCGCTCAATGCCCTGCACCACCGGGTGCTCGACGCGGCCGGACCGCTGTGCTCCCGCACCGACAAGTTCAGCGAGCCGGCGCTGTGGCTGCCCCATATTTCGCTCGCCCTGCACGACACCACGCCCGAGCTGCTCGGCCCCGTGCTGCGCTTCCTCAACTCGCACACCTACAACCTGGCGCTGGAAATCAACAACCTGACCTTGTTGCGCCCGGAAGGTGAGCGGTTCGTGTGCGAAGAGAAGTTTTTGTTTGGATGACCGAATGGAGTCCCTCATCCCTCATCCAACTACCTGTTCAACAGCGTCCGGTTGCGGGTCAATTTCAAATCCTGCAACAAGGTGCTTTTGGCGGCGATGGTCACGTTGTAGCTGCGCAGCGCGCCGGCCGGAACCCAGAAGCCGGAAATCTGCCAGCAGTGCAGGTCGCGGTACACGTTCAGGCTGGGATAGACCAGGTTTGAGTTGCTGAAATCGTAGTTCAGGCTGGTGCTGAAGCGGAAATCGGGCGTGAGCTTAATCGAGCCGCTGACCGTGATGGCGTTGCGGGCCAGCAGCGGCGGGGCGGGCACCCCCGGGCGGAGTACCCGCAGCGGGGCGCTGGCCGTGCTGTAGCCCGCCGTGTAGCTCAGGCTGGCTTCCCACGGAATATCGAAGTCGATGTAGTCGGCGTAGATGGCTTGGGGCAGGGGCGCGCCCAGGGTGGGGTCGTTGCCGGGTGCCACGGCTCGCGGAATGTTGGCCTTGCTGCGGGGCCGGGCGGCGGGGTTGAACTGGTAAGTCAGGCTCAGGTCGGCGTTGAGCAGGCGGGCCAGGCGCCGGCTGCCCGCCTGCAACAGGTACTGGTTGAGCAGCTCGCGCCCGGTCGAGTCGCGCTGATAAAAGGAGAACGACGACGAAGCCGTCACGTTGAGCTTTTTGGCAATCTGCACCCGGTAGTTGAGGTTGAGCGGCGAGAGCGCGTTGGCGGCCAGCGGCTGCTTGGGGTCGGTCTGGGCGGCGAAATTGTAGTTCAGGTTGAAGTCCAGGCCGTCGGCCAGGCTGATTTTGCGCGTGGGCTCGGTGCCGGTCGTGTCGCGCTTGTTGCGCACTTTCATCTCAATCGAATTCTGCACACTCAGCGAGAGGGCGCTCACGCGGGCGCTGCCCGAAGCCCCGTACACGAAGCCCTGGTAGCGCGAAAACTGGCGCGGGTCGAGCAGCCGCCCGGTGTACGCCTGCTGAAGACGTTCTGAATTCAGCCGGTCAATGCCATTGAACGAGTTCTGCAAGTCGGGCGAGAAGCTGTAGGCTAGGCTCGGCGTCACTTTGTGGCG
This sequence comes from Hymenobacter sp., assembly GCA_025353905.1. Lineage (GTDB taxonomy): Bacteria > Bacteroidota > Bacteroidia > Cytophagales > Hymenobacteraceae > Hymenobacter. The sequence continues at coordinate 35,413 of JANXNW010000268.1, read as the reverse complement.
GATGGCTTTCACGAAGTGGTCGCCCTTAACCTGCACCGTGCCGTAGAAATTAGTCGTCGCCGCCACGTTGGCCGAATACGAATAGGCCCGGCTGAAACGGCGCACCGTATCGATTTCAATGGCGCGGGCCAGGGGCCGAAACTTGAATTCCAGCCGCTGCGGGTACCACGTCTCGCCGTAGCTCACGCTGGGCTGCACCTGGATGTGGCGGTTGAGCAGCGCGGCCGAGGGCAGCGTTATCTGAAACTGGTGCTGCATCCCGCTCTGGGCGTTGCGCAGCAGCGCCGGCAGGTTGCGCAGGCTCAGCGGAATATTAAACGTGCTGCTGCTGCCGCCGAGCAGCGGCACGTCGCCGGCCAGCGACCGGGCCGGCACCAGCGAGCTGAGCTGATTCTGGGCCACCAGGCTGTAGCTCACCGCAAACTGCTCGTACCAGGCCCCGCGCGACTCGCGCGTAAACAGCTGGTAAGGGTACTGCCGGGCCACGGTCAGGTTGACGTTGGGCAGCGTGAACGTCTGCTGCCCGTTCTGCACGTTCTGGGTCTGGGCCAGTTGGATGGTGTAGTTGATGGGCAGCCGGCGCGACTGCTTGCTGTAGCTCACCGTCGAGCTGAAAGCCGCCGAGAGCAGCTGCCGGGTATTGAGCGTGTTGAGGGCGTTGTAGCGCGAGCTGCCGGCCTGCACGCTGGCCTGAAACACGCCTCCGCCGGGCAGCGGCGTCGGCGAGTGGCTCCAGCTTATCCAGTACGTGTTGATGGACGTGGCCAGCGCCGAGGGCGGGTCGGCACCCACCGTGGGGGCCACGAACACCGTGGCCGGCTGCTGGGCGAAGCTGAGCCGGAAGCTGCCCTGGTACTTGTAGCGCCGCCGATACGTAAGCTCGCCGTTCAGCCCGAAGCCACCGAAGCGCGACCCGACGCCGGCGTAGATGTCGCCCGTGAGCCGCACCCCAATGTAGTCGTTCGGGGCCCAGTAGTAGCCCCCGTTGGTCAGGTTCAGGCCCCGCTGCGCGCCCTGCCCGAAAGTAGGCAGGATAAAGCCCGAGCCGCGCCCGCCTTTCGGCGTGGGGAAGTAGCCAAACGGCAGGCCGATGGGCAGCGGCACGTCGCCAATCACGAAGTGAAACGGCCCGGTAATGATTTTCTCCCCCGGAATAACCTTCATCTTGGGAGCCGCGATGTAGAAGTGCGGGTGGGCCAGGTTGCAGGTCGTGTAGGTGCCGGTGCGCCCATAGGTGGTGTTGTCGGCCAGCTTTTTCACCGTCTCGGCGTGCACGTAGCCCTCGCCCTGCTGGCTCACCACGTCGCTGATTTTACCCTTTTTGCTTTTGAAATTATACGCGATGCGCCCCGCCGAATACGTGCCCGAGCCGTCGCGGAACAGCGGCAAGTCGCCCATCTTGTGCTTGAGCGTGTCGCGCCGGCCGGCCGCCTGCACGGTGTTCGTGCCGTAGTTCACCGTTATCAGCCCCGCCTTGAGGTTCATCGTCGAGCCGTAGTCCACGGCCGCTTTGTTGTAGAGCCGGGCCGTTTTGGTCGGAATGTCGAACTGAATCGAGTCTTGGGCCTTGTACTTCACCGTGGTTTCGACCTGCGAGCGGCGCTTGAGCAGCACCACGTTGAGCGAGTCGCGCACCCGGCGGCTGGTGTCGGCCACGGCCACGGCCGGGGTGGCATCGGCGGCGTCGTCAGGTGGCGTGCCCGGTGCCGGCCGCCGCTGCACGCCCGGCACCGAGCCTTGCCCGCGGTTGATTTCGCCGGGCGGCGGCGGACTCTGGGGCGCGTTGGGGTCGAGGTTGAGGTTGCGCACCGGCGGGCGGGCGGGCGGCTTCGGGTTGGTTTGGCCCGGTCGGGTTTGGGCGTGGGCGGCGGGCGGGCCGGCGGCCAGCAGCGTCAGGGCAGCCACGGCTACGAGCCAGCTTCCGCTTAATTTCTGATTGATAAGGGAAAACAGATTCAATAAAGCCACGGAACGAGCTACTTTTGGGGCTCCTCGCAAAGATAAGAGGCCGCCCGCCCCGCCTGGGGTTGCGGCCTAAGCCGCTTTTCTGCTTTTTTCACCCTCAACGACCGCCGTGCGGATTATTGCGCTCTGCCTCACCCTGGCCGGCTGCCTGCTGGCGGCGGGCTCCCACGCGGTGCAAACCCCCGCCGACTCGTTGGCCGACAGCACCGCCACTGCCCCCAACGGCTCGGCTTACAAAAAGTACCGCCTGCGCACCGTCGTGCTCGACGCCGGCCATGGCGGCAAAGACAACGGCTGCTCGGGCCGCAGCCACCAGGAGGCTGACGTGGCGCTGGCCATCATCAAAGACCTGGGCCGGCAGATTGAAACGAATATGCCCGACGTGAAGGTGATTTACACCCGCAAAACGGATGTTTTTATCCAACTCGACGAGCGGGCCGCCATCGCCAACCGCGCCCACGCCGACCTCTTCATCTCGGTGCACTGCAATGCCGGCCCGCCCGGCTCGCGCGGCACCGAAGTCTGGACGATGGGCCTGCACAAAACCACCGCCAACCTGGGCGTGGCCCAGCGCGAAAACTCGGCCATCCTCTTCGAGAAAGACTACCAGCGCCGCTACAACGGCTTCGACCCGCGCTCGCCGCAGTCGCACATCCTGTTCTCGCTCTTCCAAAGCGCCTACATTACCAACTCGCTGCGCCTGGCCCAGCGCATCGACCGGCAGTTTCGTGCCGGCGTGGGCCGCGAGTCGCGCGGGGTGAAGCAGGCGGGCTTCCTGGTGCTCTGGAAATCAACCATGCCCTCGGTGCTGGTCGAGTCGGGCTTTCTCACCGACCGCCGCGAAGAGCGCTACCTCGGCGCGCGCGCCGGCCAGCAAGCCATCGCCGGCGGCATCTACCAAGCGTTTCGGGCGTACAAAAAGGACATTGAAGGCAGGTAGGGGCGCGTCGTACGCGTCCGGTTGGCCAGCTGGGTCCAGGCACGGGCTACCCGGCCGAGCAATCGCTCTTCAACTCTTCAACGACTCCTCAACGAGCGGGCGCGTGCGACGCGCTCCTACTTTTCCAACATCCGGCCCGCGTTTACGTTAAGGGCCGATAAGCTGGCCGGTTGCGCGCGCAGACGGCTTTTTACCTGCTTAACCTCTGCAATCCCGTGACTAAAGAAATAAAAGTCGGCCTGCTGGCCATCGTTGCGCTCGTGGCCCTGTTCATTGGCTTCAACTTTTTGCGGGGCAGCAACGTGCTGTCCAGCAACAAAACCTACTACGCGGTTTATCCCAGCGTGGAAGGGCTGAATGCGGGCGCGCAGGTCGTGCTCAACGGCTACAAGGTGGGTCAGGTGAAAAGCCTGGAGCTGATGCCGGAGCAAAACAACGTGGTGCGGGCGGCGCTGGAACTGGATAAGGGCATCACGGTGGGCGACTCTACCAAGGCCGGGCTGAGCGGCTCGCTGCTGGGCTCCAAGTCGATTACGCTGCTGCTGGGCCGCAACACGAAAACCTTCACGGGCGGTGAAACCATCCGCACGACCACGGCCATCGGCATCGCCGACGCGTTTCAGGCCAAAGCCCTGCCCGTGCTCGACACGGTGGGGTCCACGCTCTCACACATCAACGCGTTTTTGAATAAGGACACCGAGCTCAGCATTCAGGGTACGCTTAAGGGGGCGCGCGGCAGCACGGAGGCGTTGCAGGCGCTCATTATCGCCAACCAGGCTAATATTAATCAGATAACCCGCAACTTCGCCCAGATGAGCGCGGCCCTCAATAAGAGCACGGCCAAGCTCGACCGCATCGCCAGCAACTTCGCCCAGCTTTCAGATTCGCTCAAAAGCGCCCCGATTGGTCCGGGTCTGCGCCGCCTCAACTCGACGCTCGCCGAAGCCCAGGGCGCGCTCAAGAGCGTCAACTCGTCGCTCACCAATCAGAAAGGCTCGCTCGGCAAGCTCATCAACGACTCGACCCTCTACCGTAACCTGTCGGCCACGGCCGCCAGCTCGGACGCGCTTATCAAGGACCTGCAGGCCAATCCGAAGCGCTACGTGCATTTCTCGGTGTTTGGCGGGGGCAAAGACAAGAAGAAAACCGAAACCACCGTCAGCCCGAATGGCACGACGACGACGGAAGTCAAGCAGACTTCGAGTGTGAAGTAGGACGCAGCCTTTGCTGCGTCTTGCGCGCGGGACGCAGCAAAGGCTGCGTCCTACCTTTGAAACCCGCTTCGGCGGGTTTTTTCTTGCCCCACTCTTTCCCTCAAGCCCACCCCGCCCGTGAGTCCCGCCCAAACCCTCGAATTCAATAAAAACGACGACCAGATAAAACAGCTGCTATTCCAGCTGCGCAAAAAGACAGAAACCGTGAAGCTCGGCGGCGGCGAAAAGCGCCTCGCCGCCCACCGCGCCAAAGGCAAGATGCCCGCCCGCGAGCGCATCGAGTATTTACTGGATAAGGGCGCGCCGCAGGTCGAAATCGGGGCTTTCGCCGGCGAGGGCATGTACCCGGAAGAAGGCGGCTGCCCAGGGGGCGGCGTGGTAGTGGTGCTCGGCTACGTGCGCGGCCGGCAGGTGGTGGTGGTGGCTAACGATGCCACCGTCAAAGCCGGCGCGTGGTTTCCGATTACGGCCAAGAAGAATTTACGCGCCCAGGAAATAAGTATCGAAAATAAAATACCGATAATTTATCTGGTTGATTCGGCCGGCGTGTACTTGCCGATGCAGGACGAAATATTTCCCGACAAGGAACATTTCGGCCGAATATTTAGAAATAACGCCGTGATGTCGAGCCTGGGCATCGTGCAAATAGCGGCCATTATGGGGCCATGCGTGGCGGGCGGGGCGTATTTGCCAATAATGTCTGATGAGGCCATGATTGTATCGGGCACCGGCTCGGTGTTTCTGGCCGGCTCGTATCTGGTCAAATCCGCCATCGGCGAAACCATCGACAACGAGGCGCTCGGCGGGGCGGCCATGCACTGTGAAATTTCGGGCGTGACGGATAATAAATTCGACAACGATGCCGCCTGCCTCGACCACATCCGCGCTATTTTCGACAAAATGGGCGCGCGCCCGCTGGCCGGTTTCGACCGGGCCGCGCCCGCCCCGCCGGCCCTGCCCGAGCAGGAAATCTACGGCCTGCTGCCCGCCGACCGCGCCAAGCCCTACGACATGCTGGAGCTGATTAAACGGTTGGTCGATAAGTCGGAGTTCGACCAGTACAAGCCCGACTACGGCCAGACGCTGCTTTGCGGGCTGGCGCGGGTCGAGGGCTGGGCGGTGGGCATCGTGGCCAACCAGCGCAAAATCGTGAAAAGCAAAAAAACCGGCATGCAGATGGGCGGCGTCATTTATTCGGACTCGGCCGATAAAGCTGCCCGCTTCATCATGAACTGCAACCAGCAGCGCATTCCGCTGGTGTTTCTGCACGACGTGTCGGGCTTCATGGTGGGCAGCGCCAGCGAGCAGGGCGGCATCATCAAGGACGGCGCGAAGCTGGTCAGCGCCATGAGCAACTCGGTGGTGCCCAAGTTCACGGTCATTATCGGCAACAGCTACGGGGCCGGCAATTACGCGCTCTGCGGCAAAGCCTACGACCCGCGCCTGATAGTGGCCTGGCCCACGGCCCAGCTGGCGGTGATGAGCGGCGCGGCGGCGGCCAACACGCTGCTGCAAATTCAGGTGGCCAGCCTCAAAGCCAAAGGCGAAATCATCACGCCCGAAGCCGAAAAGGAATTGCTCGACCGCATCAAGGCCCGCTACGAGGAACAACTATCGCCCTATTACGCGGCGGCCCGCCTCTGGGTCGATGCCGTGATTGACCCGCTGGAAACGCGCAAGGTTATTTCCGAAGGCATCGCGGCGGCAAACCACGCCCCGATTGAGCGGGCGTACAACGTGGGCGTGATGCAGGTGTGAGGAATGGCGTTCGATTTAGAATCTGTAGTGCTGAATGCCGCCCTGCCGCTTCAGGAACTAGTGCACAGCTTGGAAAGACAGCTTATTGCGATTCCCGTTGAGGTAGCATTTGTGTTGGATGCCGAGGGTCAGCTACTCGTGCGGCGGGTTGGCGAGGCCGACCGCATTGGGTTCACGCCGGAAGAGGAGGCGCGGATGCAACACGGCTATTTTACCCACAATCACCCGTCGGGCGCGTTCTTCAGTGTCCGAGACATTTTGTTCGCTCACGATAACGACTTACAGGAAATGCGAGTGGTTGCCGGCCGGCAGGTGCATCGCCTGGTGCGCCCTGCCCAGGGCTGGGACGTGCGCCTTTGTTACGAGCTGGCTCAGGTAGAGCGGCAACGGGCGGAACGGGCGGTAAGAAAAGACCTGAACCAAGTCAAATACGAACGGCGTTTGAGTGGAGCGGCCACGTGGCTCCTCAAAGCCTTACATTTACCTACTCAAACCGAAGCATTATGAAACCCTGGCTGGGCACTTCCGATTTTTTGACTGAGGCTGGTGAGCAAGAATTAATTGCGCGACGCGGCGCGGAAATCATTGCGCGTGAACTGCAACGGCGAGCTGGCGCAAAACCTGGAGCTGGGGGGCGAATGAAGTTGGCTACGAAAAATAAGGTAGTTCAAAAACCGAACGTGTTGAAAGCCGCGACAATGCTCAGCCACTTGCCCGCTACCCATCCCGGCGAAATATTACGTATAGAGTTTGTCGGCACTCGGGGTATCAGTGCCAGCCAGTTAGCTCAGAGCCTGCAAATTTCACCTACTCGGATTTTGCAAATCATGAAGGGTCGCCGCCGCATCACGGCTGACACGGCACTACGGCTGGGACGCTATTTCAACAACTCACCCAAATTCTGGCTGGGGCTACAAAACGATTACGACGTAGCGCAAGCTCAACAGACGCACGGCGACGCACTGCTGGCGGTCGAGCCGCTGGTAGCCTCCTGATTCACCCTCACAGCGTCAGTCCCAACCCCAGATACCACGTCTGGCCGTCAGCGGGCAGCGCGCCCGGCCCTGGATAGCCACCGGCGCGGCGGGTGAAATAGCGGGCATCGAAGACGTTGTTCAGGCCGCCGCTGAGGCGGTAGCGGTCGCGCGGGCCAATTTTGTAGGTGGCCGACAAGTCGGCGACGGTATAGGCGGGGATGCGGCCGGCCTGGGCGTTGGCGGTGGGCGAGGCCGTGTTGCCGGCATCGGCGAAGGTGGCGCCGACGCGGCTCACTTGCGTGGTGAGCGACAGCCCTTTGTGGGCGAACGTGAGGCCCGAACGCAGCGTCTGGCGGGGGGCGTTTTCGACCTCTTTGTTTTGCAGGCTCGTTTCCACGATTTGGGTGTTGGTGCCCGTGCCCGTGGTCGAGAACGTGCGTAAGGACGTGTAGCGCGCGTCGAGCAGGCTCAGGGCGACGAACCAGTCGAGGTGGGGCAGGGTGAAGTCGCGGGTGAGGCCGTGAATCAGGTCGAACTCGGCGTAGGCTTCGAGGCCGTGGGTGCGCGAGTCGCCGAGGTTGGTGCGCAGCTGCTGGGTCTGGCCTGGCTGCCCGCCCGGCAGCGCCTGCCGCAGCAGCCCGATGCGGTCCTGGTAGCTCAGGTAATAATAGCCCACATCGAAGCGCAGCACCTGGGCCACCTGCCCGCGGTAGCCGATTTCGGCGGTGTAGCCACGGGCATCTTTCAGGTTGGGGTCGATGACATCGGTGGTAGCCGGCGGCACGAGGTCGCCGAAGAGCACCGGCCGGAAAGCGCGCGAGTAGTTGGCGTACAGGTTGGTATGCTCGCTCACCTGGTACTCCGTACCCAGCCCGTAGAGCAGCACGCGCCGGGTGCTGGCCTGGTCGAGGGCGTTGGCCGAGCCGTTGGCATTCAAGCTTAGGTAGCCGCCGGCCGTGTTGCGCAGCCACTCGGCCCGCACCCCCGGCGTGACGCTCAGGCGCGGGCTGAGGCGCAGCAGCAGCTCGGCAAACGCGGCAGCGTTGGTGGTCGAAAAGCTCAAATCGGCGGCGTAGCGGCCGGCCGCCGCGCCGCTGCCGCCGTTTGCTGAGCTCAAATCAAAGTCGGTGCCGGTGCTGCCCACGCCGCGCTGCTGCCGGATGGTCGTGGCCCGGCTCAGGCGCAGGCCGGCGGCGAGCGTCGAGCGCAGACCGCCCACGAGGTTCATTTCGTGGGTCAGGCGCAGCTCCGAGCCGAGGTTGCGGTACGTGTCACGGTCCACCTGCCGAACCGCAAATTGCCCAGTGCGGCGGTTCACGGTGTCGGGAGTGGTAATCGGGGCCACGAAGCCTACCGAATTACGCTCGCCGATTAGCCCGAACGTCTTGAGCGTGAAGCGGGTGCGCTCGCTGGCCTGGTAGTCGAGCGTGAGCGCCGGCACCAGCCAGGGCGTGCTGAGCCAGTTGCGCCCCCGAAAGCTTTGCCGCGCGTCGTCCGTCACTTGCGCGTCGGTCAGCCCGCCCGGCTGCTGAATCTGGTAGGTCATGTACGTCAGCTCGGCGCCCAGCGTGAGGCGGTCCGAGAGGCGGTAGTGCAGGTTGGTGTGCAGGTCGTGCACCGAAAAGCGGTTGTTCGCGCGCCAACCATCGCCCTGCCGCCGCCGGTAATAGGCGTAATAATTCAACTTACCCACGGTGCCGCCCACCGCGTTGTAGGAGTTAAATAAGCCGTTGGCCCCGACCGTGTTGCTGGTTTCGACCTCGATGTTGCGGTCGCGCGCGCCGCGCCGCAGCTCATAATTGAGCAGGCCCCCGAATTGCGGCCCGAACTGCAAGCCCGCCCCGCCGCGCAGGAGCTGGATGCGGTCCACGGCTTCGAGCGGCGGATTGTAGTACGCCTCGGGGTAGCCAAACGGGTCGGAGCTGATGTCGTAGCCGTTCTGGCGCACGTTGAATTCCCAACTCCGGTTGGGGCTCAGGCCGCGGGTGGCGATGTTGATTTGCTGGCCCGAGCCGTCGTTTTCCCACACCATCAGGCCCGGCACCCGGCCCAGCACCTGCCGGGCGTTGTTCTGGGCCAGGTTGGCATCCACTTCGCGGGGCTTGATGACCTCGTTGCGCCGCCCGCTGGTGATGGTCGTGCCATCGACCGGGGCCGCGAAGTGCGTCGCTGCGCCCGTTATCGTGACTTCTTCCAAAGCCAGCGCCCGCTTAGCGGAGTCGGCCGCCGCCGCTGGTCGCTGCTGCTGGGCAAAAGCGTTCGTAGTCACAAGAATAGCAAGCGTAACAACAGCCGGAATAAAATAAGGAAGCTTCAGCATAAAGTCGGAAAATTGAATTGCCCGACAAAGGTAAGGACTTATCTAGAATGATTACAAACAACTGTCTGGAATTTTTCTAAATAGATAGACAAGCGCCCAGCAAGCTCCGGCACCACGGCCAGGATTACGACCAGCCAACTTTACTTTGCGGCCAGCTCTCACCTTTTGTCGCCCGCCATGCCCGCCAAAAAAACCGCCGCGCCCGCATCCAAACCCGCATCCAAAGCCGCATCCAAAGCCGCGTTTGCGCCTGCCCCGCCCACCAAACCTGCCAAGCCGCAGCTCGTGCGCATTGCCCGGCCCGATGCCACCGATGCCGCCCGCTCGAAGGCCCAGAAGGAATTCAACCGCCTTACCAGCCGCATCGCCAAGGCGGAGAAGGAGTTGGCCGACTTCCGCGACGCGGCCACCGCTTTGCGCCAGCGGGTGCAGAACGAGTACCGCCCCTTGCAGCACGCGCACAACGCGGCCCGCGCCCAGCTCGTGCGGGTGCTCGACCGCGCCCACGACGAGCAAAAGCTCAGCAAAACCGAGCGGCGCAAAGTGGCCAACATCATCGGCGAGTTCAGCGCTGACCTGCCCGAGCGTGGCTTCCCCGACCTGCAACCCATCATTGACAAGTATGCCCCGCCGCTCTCGCCCGAGGAAGATGCCGAGGCCGACCGCCAGACGGCGGAAATGATGAAAGCGCTTTTTGAGGCCCAGTTCGGCATCAAGTTCGACCCCGACGTGGATGTCAGCTCGCCCGAAAAGATGCAGGCGTATATGGATAGCAAGATGGCCGAGCAGGAGGCCGAGTTTGAGGCCGAGGAAGCCGAGTACGAAGCCCGCCGCGCCAAGCGTAAGAAAAGCCCCAAGCAGCAGGCCGCCGAAGAAAAAAAGCAGCTCGAAGAAAAGACCATCACCAAAACCGTGCGCGGCCTGTATTTGGATTTGGTGAAAGTGCTGCACCCCGACCGCGAGCGGGATGAGGCCGAAAAAATCCGTAAAACCGTGCTCCTGCAGCAGGTAACGGCCGCTTACGAGGCCAACGAGCTGCTCACGTTGCTCCGCTTGCAATTGGAGCTGAACCGCATCGACCAGAGCCACCTCGAAAGCCTGGCCGAAGAAGAATTGCGCCACTATAACAAGCTCTTGCGCGAGCAGGCCCGTGAGTTGGACGAGGCCATGTACGAGGAGCAGGCCGAGGTTTCATCCTTCACCAAGCGCCCGTTCTTCCTGGTTTCGACCCCCACCGCGATGGTGCGCGACTTCGAGCTACAGAAAGCCGGGCTGACGCGCCGCGTCCGGCAGCTCGAAGCCGAGGTGCTGGCCTTCGGGCACGACCCGGCCGCCATCAAGGCGTTTTTGAAGGATTATAAAATTCCGAAAGGCCCACCCGCCGGGATGCCGATGCTGATTCGGCTGTGATGGATGGGCTGATGTGGTTGATGTGCTAATGTGCTGATGTGGTCGACATAAAGCACGTTTGGAGCACGGGCGAGCGCGGGCGGGCGGCTTTTCGCCGCCCGCCCGCTTGGCGTTGCATGAGTGCGTCTGATGGCGGCAGCGCGGGCGAAGCCTTCTGATTGAGCATCTTGCTTGGCGTTGCCTGGGTGCGTCTGACTGGTGCCCACACACCGTTCTGAACAACGCCAAGCGGGCGGGCGGCGAAAAGCCGCCCGCCCGCGCTCGCCGCTACCTGTTCCGCGAAAAATAAATTTTCCGACCCCCGCACCAACTATCCAATTTCCCGTTGTACGTTTGCGGTGTATTAGCATCATAGTACACTAAAACATCAGGCATATGGTCCGCATCCGCAACCTCTATTTCGGCTATTCCCGACGGGTGCCGCTGTTTGAAAACCTGAGCCTCGACTTGGAGCGGGGTCACATTTACGGCTTGCTGGGCAAGAACGGGGCGGGCAAGACCACGCTGCTCAAAAACATGGTCGGGCTGGCTTTTCCGCTTAGTGGCACCTGCCTCGTGGACGAGCGCCCCGCCGCCGCCCGGCTGCCTGTCACGCTGGAGGACCTGTTTTTTCTGCCTGAGGAGCAGTACGCGCCCGCCCTCACGGCCGAGCAGTTCGTGGCCCACACCGGCGGGTTTTATCCGCGCTTCAGCGCGAGCCAGTTCTACGACTACCTCGCCGAGCTGGAAGTGCCGCGCCAGCGCAAGCTCAACCAGCTCTCGCACGGCCAAAGCAAGAAGTTTATGATTGCCTTCGCCCTGGCCGTCAATACCGGGCTGCTGGTGATGGACGAGCCGACCAACGGCCTCGACATTCCATCGAAGGCCCAGTTTCGGCGGCTCCTGGCGGCGGCCCTCACCGAGGAGCGCTGCCTGATTATCTCGACCCACCAGGTGCGCGACCTCGACGCGCTCATCGACACCGTGCTGGTGGTGCACAACCGCGAAATCGTGCTCAACAGCGGCCTCGATGAGCTGGCCGAGCGCCTGAGCTTCACCGTGGGCGCGGTGCCGGCCGGCACGGCGGAGCCGCTCTACGCCGAAACCACGGCGGCCGGGCCAGCGGCCATCCGGCCCAACGACGGCAGCGGCTACGGCCGCGTCGATATGGAGCTGCTTTTCAACGCCCTCATCAGCGGCGACTCGGCCGTGCTCACTCACCTCCACCAAACCCAGCTCAGCCATGCAGCCGTCCGCTAACCTCGCCCACCAAACCTTCAGCCCCGCCCGTTTTGGGCGGCTGCTGGCCCGCCATGCGGCCGAGCGCGGGGCCGGCTACTTGCTCAGCGCGGCCGTGTTGGGCGGCATTATGCTGCTGGTGATGAGCTACATTTCCTTTGAGCAGGGCGGCCCACTGAACGAGGCTACACAGATAGTCTTGTTTCTGTTGTTTCTGTTGGGCGCGGGCAGCTTTTTCAGCAGCGGCGTTTTCGCCGTTTACGGCGACAAGCAGCGGGGGATGGCCGCGCTCACGCTGCCCGCCTCGCACCTCGAAAAGTTTTTGGTGGGCTGGGTGTTCTCGCTGCCCGTTTTCGTGGTGGTGTTCGTGGCTTTGTTCTACGCGGTCGATGCCCTGGTGCTGTACGGGGCCAGTAGCGGCGGCCAGGCGGTGACACCCATCAACATTTTCGCTGACCCTGATAAAACAAACTTCTTCTTCGCGTTCTACGTGCTGCTGAACGGGGCCTGGCTGTGGGGAAGCATTTTCTTCGCGAAAGGGCAATTTGTTAAAATGGGTTTTACGCTGGGTTTGGTCACCATTCTGGGCAGCGTGCTCAACTTCCGAGTGCTGAAAAGTTTGCTGGGAAGTGGTCTGGAGATATTCCCGGCCCCGCCATTCACGAATATCACGCTTCGCCAGGGCGGGCAATTCTTTTCGCTCGAGATGCCCATCAGCCAGGCGGCCTGGCTGAGCGCGCTGCCGCTGGGGCTGGCCGCGCTGCTGTGGGTGGCGGCGTATTTCCGGCTCACGGAAAAGCAGCTTTAATTAAATCAACAATGGAATTTCGTGATAACGAGGCTATTTACCTGCAAATCGCCGGCTACGTGGGCGAGCAGATTCTGGGGCGCGTCTGGGTGCCGGACGCGAAAATCCCGTCGGTGCGCGAGCTGGGCGCGGCCCTGCAAGTTAACCCGAACACCGTGATGCGCACCTACGAGTATTTGCAAAGCCAGCAGATTATTTACAACAAGCGCGGCATCGGCTTTTTCGTGGCTCCGGCCGCCGAGGCCCAGGTGCAGCAGCTGCGCCGGGCGCGCTTCCTGGAGCAGGAGCTGCCCGCGTTTTTCCGCACCCTGCTCTTGCTCGGCATTGACCTTGCCGAAGTCGAGCGCCGCTTTCTAGCCTTCCAAACTGCCCCAACCGGGCCGACTCCCGCGACTGGGCCGGCCGTTTCCCCCCTTCCCTCCGACCATGAAAAAAAGTAATATCTGGCTCAGCGCCGCCTTCTCGGTGCTGCTGCTCTCGCTGAGCGCCTACAACCTGGGTCTGCGGGCCGAGTACCGCCGCGGCACCTTCCGCGACCCGCTGCGCGGCACGACGGCGCTGAGCTACCAAGGCTTCGACGCCGTGGACCTGCCCGCTGCCACGGCCATGAGCGTGCGCCTCACGGCCGGCCCCTACGCCGTGCGGGTGCGCGACGACGCGGCCCAGTACCTGAAAATAACCCGGCAAGGCGGTCGGCTGACGGTCGCGCTCGTCTTCCCCGAGGAGCGTAAGTACCTGGGGCAACGCCCGGCAATCACCATCAGCTGCCCCCGGCTGCGTGAGCTGCACACGGGCGGCACGTACTCCGAAAAGGGCCGCGTAGTAACGCAAACGCCCGGCGACAACAGCCCCGGCGGCTACGCCGTGCGGGTGCAAGGCTTCGGCGGCGACAGCCTCGTGCTGCGCCAGGACCAGGCCAGCCGCGTGGAGCTGAGCGGCTGTCAGCTCGGTTTTCTGCGCGCCGATATTGGCCGGAATGCTGGCAGCCGGGCCGAATTAGCCATCGAAAAAGACAACCGCATCGCGGCCGCCGACCTGCGCCTGCCCCATCGGGGCGAGCTGCGTCTGGCCGCCCGCATCGGCGCGCCGCGCTTCACGGCCGCCGACAGCGCCTCGGTACAGCTCAGCGGCGCTGCCCTAAGCGGGCTGGGGCGGTAGAGGAGCGGCGGGCGCCGCCGATGGGCACGGAGAATAAGCCGCGAGGCGGCTGAACAAAAAAGTCGGGGCTGTTTGTTAGCTTCAGCCCCGACATTTGCCGTCGGAGCTGCCGCCGCCCGCATGACGACCCCCGAAATCAAAGCCCTCATCTCGCTGCTCGACGACCCGGAGCTGGCCCCCCAGATTCGGGGCGAGATTGAAAACCTGGGCGAAGCCATCATCCCGTTTCTGGAAGAAAGCTGGGAAGAAACCCTCGACCCCCAGCAGCAGCAGCGCCTCGAAGACCTTATCCATCAGCTGCAATTTGAGGGCGTGCAGCAGCGCCTGAGGGTGTGGCGCGACACGGGCGGCCAGGATTTGCTCGAAGGCATGTGGCTGCTCAATTCTTACCAATACCCCGACGCCGACCTGCAAGCCCTGAACCGGGCCATCGAGCAATTACGCTTCGAGTGCTGGACGCTGATGAAGCCCGAGATGCACCCCGCCGACCAGGTGCAGGTGCTCAACCACGTCATTTTTCGGGCCCACAAATTCGCCGCTAACACCCAGAATTTCCATTCGCCGGCCAACTCGATGCTGCATCGAGTACTCGAAACGAAGCGCGGCAACCCACTCTCGCTCTGCGTGATATACTTGCTGGTAGCTCGCCGGCTGCATCTACCCGTGTTCGGCGTGAATCTGCCCAACCTGTTCGTGCTCACGTATCGGCCCGCCGAGCTGCCGCTCACGTTTTACATCAACTGCTACAACCGGGGCGTGGTGCTGAGCCGCGCCGACATCGAGCACTACGTGGGTCAGCTCGGCGTCACGTCGCAGGAGAGCTTCTACGAGCCGTGCTCGCACCTCGACATCGTGCGCCGCGCGCTGCGCAACCTGCAAGTCGGCTTCGAGAAGCTGCAAGAGCCCGCCAAAGCCGAAGAAGTCGGCCAGCTGCTGGCTATTTTATTAGAGCAGGACTCGGAGTAGGACGCAGCCTTTGCTGCGTCAGGCGTTGAGCAGTTGATTAATCAGGGAGATGCCCGACGCAGCAAAGGCTGCGTCCTACCGTTTAATCAGGCAGCCGGCCGCGCGCTTGTCGGCCAGGCCGGCGGGGCGGCCGGCGAGCAGGTTTTCAAGCACCTGCTGCAAGTACGCTTGCTGTACGCCGCCGGCCACTTGCGGATTGTCGTCGATGGCTCCGCGGTAGCGGACGCTGAAGCTACCCCCGGCGGCGGGCTGCAACACCACGGCCTCGGTGGTTTTGCTCACGCCCAGCGCGGCGCTCGCGGGGCCGGCATCGGCGTAGGTAGCCAGCGCGCTGCCCGCGCTCCCGTCGTTGCTGTCGAGGTTGATGGGCACGTTCACGAACAAAAACTGGACGCCCCGGCTGCCAAACGCGCTGCTGAGCGCGCTCAGCCGCTCCTGGTAGAGGCGGGTGTAGGCGCAGGCCGGATTCAGGAACACGACCACCACGGCTTTCTGGCCGGCCAGCGAGCTGAGGGCGGTGCTGCCGCCGCTGGTTTTTTGGAAAGCCAGGTCGGCGGCCACCGTGCCCTGGGCGCGGGCCGGCTTCAGGGCGAACGCGGCCAGCAGCAGCGTGGCCGCGGCCAGCAGCGAAAGTTTGCGAAAAGACATAGCGCGGGTAGAAATAATCAAGCGAAAAGCGAATGGGAGGGTGAAAATCTACGCCGATGGTGGCGCCACGCAGTACGTAAGCACATAGCCAACGGCCGGCCGAAGATACCAAATCTGATGCCGGGAGTTGCACCCGGCCCCCCCGAGCAGGCGGGCGGGGAGCGCGCCGGGCACCGGCCAGGAGCCGGCGGGCAAGTCCAGCAGCAGGTGCTCGCGGAAAAGCACCCCGCGCCGCCCGGCCAGCTTGAACAGCGTTTCTTTGGCGCTCCAGAGCAGGGTCAGCAGCTCGGCGCGGGCATTGGTGCCGGGCGCGGCATCGGGTAGCGCGGGCCAGCCAACTTGCGTCAAATCAAGTAACTCCTGCGCGTTGAGAAACTTGGCGGCCAGGCGCTCGGCTTTGTCGCGCACCAGCTCCACGTCGAGGCCCAGCGCCGTGCCGGGCGGGCCGAGCAGCGCCGCCACCCACGCCCCGGAGTGCGACAGCGACACGGCCGGGGCCGGTAGCCCCGTTCGTTCGTCAGGGTGGGCCGTGAGCCAGGGCCGGCCGGCCTCGTCGTTGTGCAGATGGGGCAGGGGCGCGTCCTGACCAGCGGCCGCCAGCAGGCGCTGCGTCAGCACCCGGGCCGCCAGCCACTGCGCCTGGCGGGGGCCGTCGGGGTGGGCGGGCAGCAACGGGACGTAGGCCGCCGCGCCGAGCAGCTCGGGCCAGAGCGCAGCCGGCGTTTCGGTGAGCTGCCAGAGGCCCAGCTGGACGCCGCCGGGCAAATCAGTAATCGAATGAAGCGGCATGGACGGGCGGGTAGCGGCGAAGGTAGTACCGCCCGGCAGCCCGGTGTTTTTTGTTTTTTGTTTCTTGTTTCAAACTTGAGCCAAGCGAGGTAGTGGTATTTCAACTCTAGGAAACTCTGCCACCTTTGCGGAACTCTGCGTGAACCCGTGTCCTGAAAACAAGCAACCAGCAACCAGCAACAACTATGCTCTCATCCATCCGCCCTACGGCGCAACGCGTGGGCACCCTGGCCGGGCACCGCGACGCGGTGTACGCGCTGGCCGGCGGGCCGGAGTCAGAGCGCGTGTTTTCGGCCGGGGCCGACGGGCTGGTCGTGGCCTGGAACGCGGCCGACCCGGCCCAGGACGGGCAGCTGCTGGCGCGGGTCGAGAACTCTGTTTATGCCCTGCACGAGCTGCCGGCGCGGAATCTGCTGCTGCTGGGGCATAATTTTCAGGGTGTCCAGGCGCTGGATTTGGCGGATAACAAGCTGGCCTTCGCCACGGCCCTGCCACCGGTGGCCATTTTCGATTTGGTGTTTTCCGAAAGCCGGCAGCGCCTTTACGTGGCGCTGGCCGACGGGACGCTGGCCGTGCTGCGGGGCGATGATTTCCGGCTCGAAAACCTGTTGCGCGTCAGCGATAAATCCCTGCGCTGCCTGGCCTTGCACGAAGGCCAGGGCGAGTTGGCCGTAGGCGGCTCCGACCACCAGGTGCGGGTGCTCGACCTCGATTCGCTTACTCTGAAATACACGCTTGCCGAGGCTACCAACTCGGTTTTTGCGCTCTGCTACGCGCCCGATGGCCGCCAGCTGCTGGCCGCCGGCCGCGATGCCCACCTGCGCCGCTACGACGCGGCCGCCGGCTACGCCCTCGCCGACAGTGTGGTGGCCCACATGTACGCCATCAACTACCTGGCTTTCAGTTCCGATGGTCGCTACCTGGCCTCGTGCTCGCTCGACAAAAGCATCAAGCTCTGGGATGCCGCCAGCTTGGCCCTGCTGCGGGTGCTCGACCGGGCGCGGGCGGCCGGCCACGGCACGTCGGTCAACAAGCTGGTTTGGCCCGGCAGCCGGCAGCGGTTAGTTTCGTGCTCCGATGACCGCAGCCTGGCCGTGTGGGAAGTAGTTGATGGGTAATTTTCACCAGTCGCACCCGGTCATTGCGAGCAAAGCGAAGCAATCGCACTTGTTCGGCTCGTTGTCCGGCTCGTCGAACGCCGCTTAACAGGTGCGATTGCTTCGCTTTGCTCGCAATGACCGGAAGTAAAATCGCTCATTATTTATTGACCTCAACATGAAAATAACCGCCCTCGATATTCGCCAGAAGACGTTTGAAAAGTCCTTTCGGGGCATTGACAAGGACGAGGTGCAGGCGTTTCTGACCATGCTCTCGCAGCAGTGGGAGCGTTTGGGCGACGAAAACCGGGAGCTGCGGCTCAAGCTCGACCACACCCAGCAGGACGTGCAGAAGCTGCGCGAAGTGGAAAGCTCGCTCTACCGCACCCTGAAAACGGCCGAAGACACCGGCGCGTCCATCACTGAGCAGGCCCAGCGCGAGGCCGACCTGCGCCGCCGCGAAGCCCAGCTCAATGCCGAGCAGTTGCTGGCCGAAGCCCGGCAGCAGGCCCGCGCCCTGCTCGACGAAGCCCAGCAGGCCGCCGAGCGCACCGTGGCCGAGATGCAGCAGCACGTGAGCGGCCTCGGCCAGGAGTGCCAAAGCCTGGAAAACCAGCTCGATGTGCTCGTGCGCGACCTGCACCACCTAGCGTCCGGTGCGCTCGACAAGGCTGAGCGCGCCCGCGGCCGCTCCAAGAATGGGCCGGCGGCCACCCTGGCGCGGGCCAACGGCGTACAAGTGCCGCGGCCAGCGTCGGCCGCGCCCAACTCCGTTGCCATGCCTGCTGCTGATATTTCTGTTTACACCGCTCTGGCCCCAGCTGTGGCGGGTGAGCCCGTTGCGGGGATAGCCGTTGCCGCGCTGCCCGCCGCCTACAACCCCAAGCCCGGCCAGCAGCCCGAGCCGGACCGTGGCGACCCGTTTGCGCCGGAGCCGTCGCCGGAACCGTCGCCCGCGCCCGCCCCCGACATTGAGCGGCCCGGCGCGCCGGCCGAAAACCCCGGTATCGCGCCCCCGCCGCGCATCGACCAGCCCGCCCCCGACCGGGTGCCGGAGCCCGAGCTGCCGCCCGCCCTGCCGCCGAGCTACCCCGAAATCGCGCCCATTGGCCCCAGCGGGCCGGAAATAGGGCAGCCCGCGCCGTCGCCCTATCCGAGCGGAGTGCGGGTAACGGGGTCGGTTACAGCAGCTGCCGCGCAAGCGGAAGCAGTTGCGGCCGGCGTAGGTACCGGCACCGAGCGCTCCTTCTTCGACGAAATCTAGACCGCAGATTCGAACGGATTTAACGGACGGCTATGGACTGGGCCGCCGCCTGATTTGCTTGACTACTGTTGCCTGCGAGGGCCTTGGCACCCTAGCTTTACGGCGCAGCCAAAACGAACGAGCACCAACACGACGGCCAGGGGCGCAGCCCCGCCATCCGTTCCATCCGTTAAATCCGTTCGAATCTGCGGTCTATGGGAGAGATAGCGCTTGAGGGCCTGGAGTTTTTCGCGTTCCACGGCTACTACGACGAGGAGCAGAAAATCGGCAATAAGTACGGGGTGGACCTGTATTTGAAGACCGACTTGTTCGCAGCCGGCGCGTCGGACAAGCTCGCCGAGACGGTGAACTACGAAGTGCTCTACCGCATCGTGCGCGAGGAAATGGCCCGCCCGGCGCGGCTGCTCGAACACCTGGCCCACCGCATCCTCGACCGGGTGATGACCGAGTTTGGGCAGGTGCGGCAGGCGCGAGTGAGCGTGGCCAAGTTCAACCCGCCGGTGGGCGGCATCTGCCTGCGGGCCCGCGTAACGCTGGTGCAGCGACGCAAGCAGTCAGCGGCGGGGGAGGAGTAGGGGAGTAGTAAGTAAGAAAGGAGTGGAGAAGCCAGCCGGAAATTTTTTCAGGCTGGCTTTGAGCTAGTTGAGTTTTAATACGAATAATTTCGTAGGCATATTTTGGAATTACGAAGCGCATCGTATAATCTTTGTCTTACGAAAATATTCGTATCAAACTTATTTACCCCGACCTGATGCCTTTGCCCCTCAAACCCACCGATGCCGAGCTGCAAATCCTGCACGTGCTCTGGCAAGCCGGCCCGGCCACGGTACGCACCGTGAACGAGCAGCTCAGCCAGCACCGCGACATTGGCTACACGACCACGCTCAAGCTCATGCAGCTCATGCTGGAAAAGGGCCTCGTGCGGCGTGACGACGAAGGCCGCTCGCACATCTACCGGGCCGCCGTGCGCGAGCAAGACACCCAGGGCGTACTGCTTGACCGCTTTGTGGAAACCGCATTTGGCGGCTCGGCCCTGAAGCTGGTGCTGCAGGCGCTGGGCCACCGCCGCCCGGCCCCCGACGAACTGGCCCAGATTCGCCGCCTGCTCAACGACTTAGAGATTCAGAACGCTAATTCTACCGCTAACGCCGCTAACTCTTCATCCGATGACGACGCTCCCGCTGCTTAAAGATGTTTTGACGCCCGCCCTGGTGCGGGCGCTGGGTTTTGCCCTGCTGCACTCGCTCTGGCAGGGCGCGGTGCTGGCCGGGGCGCTGGCCGCCGCGCTGGCCCTGCTGCGCCGGCAGCGGCCCGAGCTGCGCTACTGGCTGGCCGTGAGTACGCTGGCTTTGTTGGTGCTGGTCGTGAGCGGCACGTTCGGGCGCTACTACGCGGTCCCAGTCCCGGTGGTGCCGGGGGCGGCTTTGTCGCTCGCGCCGGCCAGATTCAGGACTGAAAGCCCGGCGACAGCGGCTTCCACCGAGCCAGCTGCGTCGGTCGCGCCGGCCGAGGTAAGTAGTGAGCCGGCCGCCCACCGCTGGGCTGGCCTGGTCCGTCGCGTCGAGCCCTACCTGCCGGTGCTGGTCGCGGCCTGGCTGCTGGGCTTGCTGCTGATGAGCGGGCGGCTGGCGGGCGGGCTGCTTTACGCGGGCCGGCTGCGGCGGGCGGCGCAACCTATTCGCGCCGGCGGCGGCGGCGAAGCCAGCTGGCCCGCCCGGCTGGCGGCGCTGGCCCGCCGAGCGGGTCTGCGGCGGCCGGTGCAGCTGCTGGAGTCGGCGCGGGTGGCTGGCCCGCTCGTGCTGGGCCACCTGCGGCCAGTGATACTGCTGCCGTTGGGCGCGGTGGCGGCCCTGCCACCGGCCTTGCTCGAAGCGCTACTGGCCCATGAGGTGGCCCACCTGCTGCGCCGCGACTACCTGCTGAATCTGGCGCTGGTGGTGGTCGAGACCGTATTTTTTTACCATCCGGCCGTCTGGTTTGTGGCTGCCTGCCTGCGAGCCGAGCGCGAGAACTGCTGCGACGACCGGGCCGCCGCGCTCTGCGGGGGCGACCGTCTGCGCGTGGCCCGCGCCCTGGCCGCGCTGGCCGAGCTCACGGTGCTGCCCACCGTCGACCCGGTGCCGCGCCTGGCCCTGGCCGCCACGGGCCCGGAGGGCGCTCGCGGCTCGCTGTTGGCGCGGGTCCGACGGTTGGCGTTGGGCCAGGCGCCGGCCCCGGCCCCCGGCGAAGGGTTGTTGGCCGCCGGCCTGCTGCTGCTGAGCCTGTTGGGCCTGAGCACGGGCGTAGTGCTGGCCGGCGCGCCGCTGCGCGCCGACGCGCGGCAATTCGTCCGGGAGCGGCTGACGGGTGGGCAGCTGACGAGCCGGCCAACCCCCGCCGACACGACCCGGCGTAAAGCCACAGCGGCCACTGCCCCGGTGCCGGCTGTGCCCGCCGCGACACCCCCGTCTCCACCGCCCGCCGTGCCCGCTGCCCCGTCTGCACCCGCTGCGGCCAGTGCCGCGTCCGCGCTGCCGGCCCCGCCCGCTTCGCCGCTGCCGCCCGATACGCTGCGCCGCGCCCGCCGCCGTGTTTTTGCCGACGAAGCCGCGCCGGGTAGCGTCGTCATTCGTAAAGACCGCAAGGGCCGCCTCACCGATTTGGTGGTCAATGGGCAGCGCGTTGAAACGGCCGCGTCCGGCCGGAAACGTCGGGGCCGGGGCGAGGAAGTGGAGGTGATTCAGCTGCCCGCCCCGCCGCTGCCCCCGCTGCCGCCCCATCGGCTACGCCGTCTCCGCCGTCTGGAGAGCGGGGCCGTGCGGGCTGATGTGGACGGAGCAGTTTTCTCATTCAACCTCGACACCGAGCGGTTTCGGCGGCAAATGGAGCAAGTCGAAGACGAGTCGCGCGAGACTGCTCGCGAGTCGCGCGAAACTGCTCGCGAGTCGCGCGAAACTGCTCGCCAGTCGCGCGAGACCGCTCGCCAGTCGCGCGCGACCGCCCGTGATTCACGCGAGACTGCTCGCGAGTCGCGTGTAAAATCCCTACGAATTGAGCTTAATACGCGCTCGGGGGGCGCCGGCAAGAGCTTGAAATACGACTATCGGCCGCGCTTTCGGATGCCAGGCGACTCAAGCCGGATTTGGTTCGATGACCGCCGCCACGTCGAGCTGCGCATCGAAACCAGTCCGCGTCTCGCTCCGCGTCAGCAGCCCGCCCGCGCCCGCACCCCTGAAGCCGCCGCCCGGCAAGCTGAGCTGCGTGCCCGCATAGCCGAAGCCCGCGCCCGTCTCGATGCCCGCGAAGCCGAGTTGTGCGCCCTCGAAGACGAAGCTAGCCAGTCGGAACCCGGCCCGCCTCCCAATCCGCCCCGCCTGCCCCGGACGCCGGGCGGCCCGCCCGCGCCACCTGCGCCCCCGCGTACCGACCGCCTGCGCGACGCACTGCGCCGCGACGGGTTGCTCAAGGCCGATGAGCGCAGCTATTCCGTGGACCTGGACGAAAAAGGCGGCCGCTTCAACGGTCGGCCCCTCACCCCGGAACAGGCCGCCCGCTACCGGCAGCTGCTGCGGTCGGGCAGCCGGCCAGCCGGTGGTCAGGAGCGCATCAGCATCTCCGTGAACGAGAAGTAAGGCACCGGACAGCCCCAGCCAGATGCTGGGCGCATTCTTTTCACGGAAGCTTACCTAAAAATGCCCGAACGGGCTGGTCGTCTGATAACAGGCGGCCAGCCCGTTTTTCGTGCCTCGGCCGGCGGTCAGTTTTAGATATCTTAAATTATTTAGGGGCGGGCAGTAACGTCTGCTCCGACGGGCGGTACTCCTGGCAAAACCTACTTTTACCGTTCTCTCTACCGTTCTTTCTACCGCTCGCTCTATGCCGCCTGCCGCCGTGCTGCTTTCCGACGAAGTCCTAATGGAAGCGGTGCGGGCCGGCGAGCTGGACCAGCTCACGGGCTTGTTCGAGCGCTATCACGGGCCGCTGTTCGGGTTTCTGGCCCGGCTCGGCGGCGGCGACCGCGAGCTGGCCCAGGACCTGACCCAGGATGTGTTTGGGCGCGTCTTACGCTACCGGGCCAGCTACCAGCCGGGCCAGGCGTTTCGGGCCTGGGTTTACCAGATGGCCCGCCATGTGTGGGCCGACCACTACCAGCGCCAACGCCCGGCGAGCAATTTGGCCGACCTGGCCGAAGTCGAGAAAACCGCCGCCCACGGCCGCGCCGCCCAGGCCCAGCGCGCCACCACCGACGAGCACAGCGCCCTGCACGAAGCCCTCGCCCTGCTGCCCGCCGCCCAGCGCGAGGTGCTCGTGCTGCACCGCTTCCAGGGCTTCGACTATGCCGAAATTGGCGAGCAGCTCGGCTGCTCGGCCGGCGCGGCCCGCGTCAAAGCCTGCCGCGCCCTCGACGCGCTACGGAAGATTTATTTGGAATAAGTTTTTTTAATGTGCTGATGTGCGAACGTGCTGATAATTAAGGCTAACACCTACTACCCAACACCCAACACCTGATAATCTGCGAGATGAAGCTCGCGCCACTATTCATTAAAACTATGCAACCTGACATTCCCTGCGCCCTGCTGCAACCCTGGCTGGCGGAGCTGGCCGACGGGCAGCCGCTGCCGCCCGAAGCGGCGCAGCTTCTGCCGCACCTGGCCGACTGCCCGGCCTGCCAGGCCGAGCTGGCCGCGCTGCGCCGGCTGCTGGGCGAGCTGGACGCGCTGCCGCCCGTGCTGCCGCCGCTGACCATGCGCGATGATTTCCAGGCGATGCTCGACGGCGAGAAGGCGAAGCTGGCGGCGGCTTCGCCTTTAGCAATGAGCAATGAGCAATTAACAATGAGCAGGGGCGGACGAGCAAATGAGCCGCAACCAGCGATAAGCAATCAGCAACAAGCAACCAGAAATACTCAAGCAACCTGGCTGCGCATGGCGGCCAGCGTGGCGCTGGTGGCGCTGGGCGGTATTCTGAGCCTGTTGCTGCGCGGGGGTATGCCCGCCGCACCGGGCGTGGCAACGGCCCCGCTACCTGCTGCCGCCGCGCCCACCAACCAGTTGGCCGCCGAGCTGACGGCCGCCCGCCTGCAGCCCGTGTCGGCGAGCCAGCGGCTGGCCCTGGTGGGGCAGGTGCCGGCCGCCGCCGTGGTGCCCAACGACCCGGCCGTGGCCGCGCTCATCCACACGCTCGACACCGACCCCAACCCCAACGTGCGCCTGGCGGCCTGCGAGGCGCTGTTTCGGCTGCGGGCCGACCCGCGCGTGGGGCCGGCCCTGGTCGAAGCCCTGCCGCTGCAAACCGACCCCAACGTGCAGATTACGCTCATCGAAACCCTGGTGGCGCTGCGCGAAAAGCGCGCCGTGCCCCAGCTCGAGCAGCTCTCGCGCCAGCCCGACGCGCTGCCCGCCGTGCGCCAGCAAGCCGAAAGCGGCCTGGGCCAATTGATTTGAACCAAGAGCTTAGAACCAAGAGCTTAGAACCCAATAATACGGTTGATTTGAGCCAACAAGCACAAATTTCTAAGCTCTAAGCTCTCAGTTCTAAGCTCTAAGATTGTCGCCAGCATTATTTAAGAGTTAATCATGAAAAACCTCGTTTTTTTGCTCCTGCTCGCCCTGGCTCCGGCCGGGTTGCGCGCCCAGGAGTTTCGGCTCAAATTCAGCAGCGCCCAGAATCGGCGGGTGGTGCTCGACATGCGCGGCTCGGACGTGGCCGTGGAGGGCTACGACGGCGACGAGCTGCTCATTCGGGGCACGGGCCACTACGAGGCCCCGCCGGCCCTGGCCTCGGGCATGCGGCCGCTCTACAGCTCGGGCAACGACAACACGCGCCTCGGGCTGCGCGTGACGCAGGAGGCGGGCAACACCATTCGGGTGGCGCACGCGCCCAACGCTGAGGGCCGCTACACGGTGCGGGTGCCGCGCCAGACCGACATGTCGTTCTCGCAAAACGGCGGCTGGGGCGGCTCCGACGACCTGACCGTGCGCGACCTGCTCGGGCGCATCGAGGTCAGCCTGCAGTCGGGCGACATCCGACTGCTCAACGTGAGCGGGCCGGTGGTGGCCAATACCATCAGCGGCGACGTCAAAATTACGTTTTCGCAGGCCCCGGCCCAGCCCTGCGCCATCTCGACGGTGAGCGGCGACGTGGACGTAACCCTGCCCGCCACGGCCCGGCTGAGCCTGGCCATGCGCTCGATTTCGGGCGAAATCTACACTGACTTCGACCTCAACCTGGGCAACGGCTCGGGCTTGCGCCACGTGGGCGGCCAAACCGTGGAAGGCCGCGCCAACGGCGGCGGCACCGCGTTTTCGCTGCACACCATCAGCGGCGACATCTACGTGCGCCGGGCCAAATAGCATCAGGTGAAAAGCCAATCACCTTCTTACCTCATCACCTCCAAACCCATGCGCCACTTACTGTTTCTTCCGCTGCTGCTGACGCTGTTGTGCCCGGCCCTGGGTCAGCGCCTCGTAACCCAGACGACCCCGCTCGGCGCGGGGCAGGGGGTTTCTTTGGATTTGAAATTCGCCCAGCACATCCGGGTTCGGCCGGGCACGGGCGGGCTGAGTGTGCGGGCCACGGTGAGCCTCAACGACAACCAGAACAACGACTTATACGCGCTGACCTTCGACGCGGGCGACCCGGCTGAGCTGCGCGTGGTCGAAAAGCTCGACGAGGAGAAATTGCGCCAAACCAAGTTCACGGGCGACTGCGCCGGGGGCAGCCGCAATAACTCGGGCGGCGGCTGGCAGGGTGGCTATACGCGCTCGAAAAAAACCGGCGGGCTGCGGCCCACGCTCACCCACAGCCGCGACGGCTACAGCTACTGCGTCAAGGTGGATTACGAAGTGACGCTGCCCGCCGGTACGGCCCTGCGCGTAACGACAATCAGCGGCGACCTCGACCTGAGCGAGCTGAGCGGGGCCGTGACGGTGAAGACCGTGAGCGGCGAGCTGCGGGCCAGCGCCCTGACGGGGCCGCTCAACCTGTATTCGGTCAGCGGCAACGTGCAGCTCAGCGGCCTGCCCGGCACCAGCCCCGTGGACGCGAGCAGCGTGAGTGGCGACGTGCGCCTGAGCTGGCCCGCCGCCCGCCCCGCCGAGTTGAGCCTCAAGTCGGTGTCGGGCGAAGTCTATTCCGACTCGTCGGCGACCTTCGAAAACCTGGGCAAGCGCCAGTACGTGGGCTACGAGCTGCGCGGCCGCGTGGGGGCCGGCGGCGGCCCGCTGCTGAGCCTGCACTCGGTGAGCGGAAACGTGTTTTTTCGCAAGGAGTAGGGTGGGGGAGACGACGGTCGGGGCCACCTTTCCTGTCTCCATCAACTCATCAAAAACCAACTTCATGCGACTTCAACTGCTCGTTTTCCTGGCGCTTACTGCCCTCGCCAGCCCGGCGTTTGGTCAGGCCCCGGCTCCAACCCCAACTCCGGCCGGCGCGGGGGCGCTGCCCGACAGCGTAACGGTAAGCATTCATGTTGGCTCCGACAACCCGGAAATTCACCAACTCATGATGCGGGTGCTGCACATCGACAAGCTGCATGTTGAAGCCCACGACCCACGCCTGGCGGGCCGGCTGTTTCACCTCACGTACCAGGAGTTTCGGGCCGGGGTGCCGACAGCAGAAAAGGAGCTGACCAGCAGCGCGGCGCGGCTGATGAGCTTCGACAAGCAGGGCAATTTCTCGATGGATGCGTTCGCCCGGCAGGTTACCGAAACGACACTGGAAAACCAGTTTCACTTCGCAGCAGGGTTCAATATCAAAACTTTCACGGCCCAGCCGGGCCTGGGTGGGCGCTACAGCTTGCGCAATGACTTGTGGCCCTACAAGCGGCTGCCTACGCTGGGTCCGGCCGTGCCGGGCCGGCAGTCTACCGCCACGCACACTTTTCCAACGGGCCGGAAGCTGCCGTTCCTGGTGTATATGCTGCCCTACGAGGCCCCGGACGGGTTTTCCTACTACTGCGACGTGGCCCATAGCAAAGTGCCGACGGGGGAGTGGTTCGCGCGCTTCCACATTCCGCACTTCGTGGTGTACTACCTGCGGGTGGAGTAGCCGTTCCGGCGGGCCGCGCCCCTAAAAACTTCGCCCGCCAGGCAACGCCCCCGCCCGCGCGCGCGTCCTTTGCCCGCTTTATTGCCTGCTATGAACTGTTTTTTGACGCGATTTTTGGGAGTTTGCCTGCTGGTAAGTTTGAGCTGGTTGCCGGTGGCGGCGCAAACCGCCGCCCAACCGGCTGCGGCCAAACTGCCCGCGGCGCCGGCCCGCGAGCTGGCGGCGCGCCGCTTGCCCGCGCCGGCCATCAAGCTCGACGGGGTGCTCGACGAGGCGGCCTGGCAAACGGCCCCGGCGGCCGACCACTTCACCGAGTTTCGGCCCAAGCCCGGCCAGCCCGAACGGTTGGCCACCGAGGTGCGGGTGCTCTACGACGATGCGGCCATCTACGTGGGAGCCAGGCTGGTGGAGCCGAGCCAGGACAGCATCCGGCGCGAGCTGACTCAGCGCGACGACGCGCGCAA
Organism: Hymenobacter sp.; assembly: GCA_025353905.1. Taxonomy (GTDB): domain Bacteria; phylum Bacteroidota; class Bacteroidia; order Cytophagales; family Hymenobacteraceae; genus Hymenobacter. The sequence continues at coordinate 8,389 of JANXNW010000268.1, read as the reverse complement.
CACCGACTTTTTCGCCCTTTTTCTCGACCCCTACCGCGACCATCTCAACGGCTACAGCTTCACCGTGCTCAGCACCGGGGTTCAGATGGACTCGCGCATCTCGCCGGCCGTCGGCGACGATAATTCCTGGAACGCGGTTTGGGAGAGCCGGGTGGCCCCGCTGCCGGGCGGGCGCGGCTGGAGCGTCGAGATGCGCATTCCGTACTCGGCCATCCGCTTCGCGGCCAGCCCGGCTGGCGCTGGTTCAGCTCTGCCCGCGCCTCAAACCTGGGGCGTGCAGTTTATGCGGCAGCGCAAGGCCACGAACCAGCAGTTTTTTTGGAACCCGGTGCGGCCCGAAGTCGATGGCTTCGTCAATCAGTGGGGCGCGCTCACGGGCCTCGAAAACCTGCACCCGCCGCTGCGCCTCTCGCTCACACCCTACGTTAGCGCCTACGTGAACCACTTTCCCTACAACGAGCAGGGCAAGCAAAACACCACGACCAGCTTCAACGGCGGGGCCGACGTGAAGTGGGGCATCAACGAGAGCTTCACGCTCGATGCCACGCTGGTGCCCGACTTCGGCCAGGTTATCAGCGACAATCAGGTGCTGAACCTGTCGCCCTTCGAGGTGCAGTTTCAGGAAAACCGGCCGTTTTTCACCGAAGGCACCGAGCTGTTCAGCAAGGGTAATCTGTTTTACTCGCGGCGGGTGGGCGCCCAGCCGATGGGCTTCTACGACGTGGCCGGGCAGGTGGGCCGGGGCGAGTTCGTGGCCGAAAACCCCGGCGTGACGCGCCTACTCAACGCCACCAAAGTGTCGGGCCGCACCCGCAAAGGGCTGGGCGTGGGCGTGTTCAACGCCGTGGCCGCTGCTACCTACGCCACGGTGCAGGACTCGGCCAGCGGTCGCCAGCGGCAGATTCTGACCCAGCCGCTGACCAACTACAACATCGTGGTGCTCGACCAGAGCCTGCCCCACAACTCGTTCGTGTCGCTGATAAACACTAACGTCACCCACGCCGGCTCGGCCTACGATGCCAACGTGCTGGCCGGGGTGGTCAAGCTCGCGGACAAGAAGAACCGCTATGCCTTTCAGGGGCAGGCCACGTACTCGCGCCGGCGCGGGCAATTCTTGAACTCGGACCGGCCCGTGAGCGACCCCGACGGCTACCAGTATTACCTGAACTACGGCAAGGTGTCGGGCAATTTCACCTGGTACGTGGACCACGGCGTGCAGTCGGCCGGCTACAACCCCAACGACCTGGGCATCCTGTTCGGCAACAACAACGTGAGCCAGTCGCTGAACGCGGCTTACAATCATTACGACCCTATTTGGAAGGTCAATAACTACAGCCTTCGGGCCAGCCTCAACCACTCGGCCTTGTTCAAGCCACTGCTTTATCAGGGCGTGAATCTGTACGTGGGCGGCAACACGACCTTCACCAAGAGCTTTCTCACGACGGGTTTCAACCTGAACCTGGATGCGGTAAATCGCGATTTTTTTGAGCCGCGCACGTTTCCGCTGGGGCAATATTGGGTGCGGGTGCCGGGCAGCGCCAACCTGGGCGGCTTCGTCTCGTCGGACTACCGCAAGCGCGTGGCCTACGATATTAACCTGGCCGGGCGGCTCTACGAAACCGACGACCGCCTGAGCGGCCCGCGCCCCCGCCGCCTCGGTTTTGGCATCGGCCTCAGCCCGCGCTTTCGGCTCAACGACCACTTCAACCTGCGCTACAACCTGGATTACAACGTTCGGCTCCATCAAATCGGGTACGTGAACGACGGCTTCCGGCCCGACCTCTACCCGCAGGACGCGCTCTATCAAGCCATTCTCGGCCCCGACGTGCTGCTGGGCCGGCGACGGGTGTCGACGGTGACGAACACGCTCACGGCCAACTATACCTTCACCAACACGCTCTCCTTCACGTTTCGGGCGCGGCATTACGTGTCGGGGGTGCGCTACGACGACTTCGCCCGTTTGCGTCCCAGCGGGGCTGAGGAATTGCTGCCCGGCTATGTGCGCAACCACGACACGAGCTTTAGCGCCTTCAACATTGATGCCCAGGCCGTGTGGTGGTTCGCGCCCGGCTCGCAGCTCAGCCTGGTCTGGAAAGATGCCACCTCGTCCTTTCTGGCCGGCAACGAGGCCACCCCGCTCTACTTCGATAACCTGAGCAACACGCTCAACACCCCGCATAATAACAACGTGTCGGTGAAAGTGCTGTACTTCCTGGACTACCTGAATCTGCGGCACCGGCGCGGGTAAGTGGCGAGCGCGGGCGGTCGGCTTTTCGCCGCCCGCCCGCTTGGTGTTGTTCAGCATGTAAGCCAACGTCATCCCTCCTTCGCCCTTCAGCAACGCTAAGCGGGTGGGCGGCGAAAAGCCGACTGCCCGCGTCGAACGTGTTTACTCTGATTTGTAGATAATAAAACCGTTTATTTGCAGCGCTTATTGATGGCTTTTTATTTCCCGCTCATGCGCCATTTCGCTTTCGTAGCTCTGACCGCTCTGCTGCCCCTGGGCCTCCGCGCCCAAACCGCCGCCCTGCCCACCGCGCCCGCCCGCCTGCAAACCGTGGCCGACTCGGCCTACAAAGCCAAAAATTACGTCCTCGGCGCGGTGGCCTTCGCGCGGCTGGCCGAAAGCGGCCGCTTCAACGCCGCTCGGGCCAGCGCCCGCTACAACGCGGCCTGCTGCCGGGCGCTGGCCGGGCAGCAAGCCGAGGCCTTGGGCGAGCTGACGGCGGCCGTGCGGGCCGGCTATGCCAACGCCGACAACCTGCGCGCCGACTCGGATTTGACCAGCCTGCGCGCGCTGCCCGCTCTTGAAAAGCTGCTCGCCCAGGCTGAGGCCCAGCGCCTGCCTGCGCCCACCGACCCTGAAAAGGCTCAGCTCGTAACCTCTGACATCGACTTGTTCTGGCGGGCCTATGACCTGGCCCAGCGCGAGCCGGCGCGGGCGGCGGAAATCTACGACCGCGAATATTTTGAGAAAGGCTCGGTGGGCTTGCAGGATTATTACGTGCTCAAGATTCAGCGTACCAGCTCGTTCGTCAAAAACCAGCTTGCCAAGCCCAATTTCTACCGCGCTATCCGGCCCAACACGCTGCGCGTGGCGGGGCAGACGGCTCAGATTCGGGCGGGCTTTCGCAAGCTTAAAGCGCTGTATCCGGCGGCAGTGTTTCCGAACGTCTATTTCGTGATGGGCCGTTGGAGTTCGGGCGGCACGGCCTCCGAGCACGGAATGCTGCTGGGCACCGACCAGAGCTGCGCCACCGCCGACACGCCCCTGGGCGAGCTAAGTTTGTGGGAGCGTGGCAATATCGGCAAGTTGGTTAATGTGCCCGCCGTGGTGGCCCACGAGCAGATTCACTACCTGCAAAAAGCGGGCGGGCCGCCCACGCTGCTGCACGGGGCCATCGACGAAGGCATGGCCGATTTCCTGGCCGAGCTAACCGCCGGGGCCAACCCCAACGCCCGCCTGCGCGCCTACGGGCTGCCCCACGAAAAGGAAATCTGGGCCGACTTTCAGAAAGAAATGGCCGGCGAGAAGTGGGACAACTGGATTGCCAACTCCGACCAGGAGACCGCCGCTAAGCCCGCCGACCTGGGCTACTTCGTCGGCTACCGCATCTGCGAGAGCTACTACCAGGAAGTAGCCGACAAGAAGCAGGCCGTGCATGACATGCTCAACATCAGCGACTTCCCGACCTTTCTGGCCAAAAGCCGCTACGCCGAGAAGCTGGCGGCCCGGTAGCTCGCCAAGCTCCGGCCGCTACTGCCCGGCGCGGTCGAACTCGTTGGCCAGCCCCTCGGACATATCCGGCTCGGGCAGGTCGCCGGCCGCCACGGCGGCGGCGAAAGCAGCGTCCCAACCCGCCCGCGCCGCGCCGCGTCCCAGCAACGCTTCCGCCGCCGCGAATGGCGTGACCGACCCCGTCGCCACGGCCGCTCGTACGCCAGGCAGCGCCGCGCGCACGGCCGGCTGCTCGTAAAACCGCCCTTCCAGGCCCTGGCGCACGGCTTCGTCCAGCCACTGTAATTGCTGCTGGGCGCGGCGCTCGGCCCAGTAGCCATTAGCCTGGGTGTGGGCGCGGTAGGCTTCGACGGTGGTCCAGGCTTCGGGCAGGCCCGCGCCGGTGAGCGCCGAGCAGGTGCCGACGGGCACCGTCCAGCCCGAAGCGGCGGGCGGAAACAGGTGCAGCGCCCCGGCGTAGTCGCGGGCGGCGCGGGCGGCGGCGGCCTCGTTGCCGGCATCCGCTTTGGTAAGCAGCAGCGCGTCGGCCATTTCCATGATGCCGCGCTTGACACCTTGCAGCTCGTCGCCAGCCCCGGCCAGCATGAGCAGCAGGAAGAAATCGACCAGCCCGTGCACGGCCACTTCGCTCTGGCCCACGCCCACGGTTTCGACGAAAATGACATCGTAGCCGGCCGCCTCGCACAGCAGCAGCGCCTCGCGGGTGGCGCGGGCCACGCCGCCGAGGCTGCCGCCCGCCGGCGAGGGCCGGATGAACGCCCGCTCGTGGGCGGCCAGGCGCGGCATCCGGGTTTTGTCGCCGAGGATGCTGCCGCCCCCACGCGGCGAGCTGGGGTCCACGGCCAGCACGGCCAATTTTTTATCCAGCTTCTCCACCAGATACAGCCCCAGCGCCTCAATAAACGTGCTCTTGCCCACGCCCGGCACGCCCGTGATGCCCAGCCGCACGGCCCCGCCGGTGCGCGGCAACACGGCCGCCAGCACCGCCTGAGCCAGGGCCTGGTGCGCGGGCAAGGTGCTCTCGACCAGCGTAATGGCCCGCGCCAATGTGCCGCGCTGCCCCGCCGCGAGGCCCTGGGCGTAGTCAGAAGTGGAAAGCAGCGGGGCGGGCACGGCCGCAAAATACGCATTGGGGGAGGTGAGATACGAGACATGGGACTGTGGGAAGTGAGACATGAGCCTTTACCAGGAGATAGTCTCATGTCTCACTTCCCATAGTCTCATGTCCCACACCTCATTGCACTTCCGTCAGCTCGACATCGAACACGAGTACTGAATTGGCGGGGATGCTGCTTTTGGCGCTGGCCCCGTAACCCAACCGCGACGGGATAAGCAGCGTCGCTTTTTCGCCCTTCCGCAAGAGCGCGATGCCTTCGTCCCAGCCGGCAATGACGGCTCCAGTGCCAAGCGTGAAGCTAATGGGCACGTTGCCGTTCCGCGACGACGCATCGAACACCATTCCGTTGAGCAGCTTGCCGGTGTAGAGCACCGACACTTTTTTGCCGGCCGCAGCACGGATGCCGGTCGGGTTGCTGAGCACGGGCACGTAATACAGTCCCGATGCCTGCCGCTGGGCGGTGGTTATCGAGTTGGAGCCGACATAAGCCTTGATAAGACCCTCATCGATAGCCGTATAGTCGGCCGCAGGCTGGGTTGGCTCGTCTTTCTGGCAGGCGGTGGGCACAAGGGCGGCCGAAGCCAGCAGGCCGGCTAGCAAAAGCCGGCGCGGCGCAGCCGAAATCAGGTGAAGCATAGAAAAGCAGTCTTTATTTTGAGTGAAAGAGAAATCAAAAGTAAGCCTGCGCGCCGCCTACGCCTACCCAATAATCCGATTTCGCTCACCGCGTCGGTGGTGGGGCCTTGAGCCGGGGTAGTTGGCCGCTAGGGCAGCGAGCGCGTTTGCTCAAAGCGCACGTAAGCCGGCTGCAGCCCGCGCCAAAAAGCCAGGTGCGGACTGCCGGCTCGCTGGGCCAGCTCGGCGTCGGTGAGCGCGAACGGAAAGATGTCTACTTCAATGCGCGCCTGCCCGGCCGCGCGCGCCGCGAGGGCCAGCAGGTACACGTCCTCAATGCCGGCGTCGGTGAGTGGCAGGCAACCGATGGTGACATTTGAGCCGTGAATGAAAATATCGCCGCCGGGGTCATTCAGGCCGCTGGCCAGCAGGTCGTCGTCGTTGGGATAGTTCAGGCCCAGCGAGAGGTGGTAGGCGCTGGCCGGGTTGAAGCGGTTCACGTAGTAGCAGCCCTCGGGGGTTTGCCCGTCGCCGGCCCGGCGCTTGGGGCCGAGCGTGCCCGAAAGGGCCGCCAGCGGGTAGCTGTGCCAGGGCCGAAAGCGCGCCTCGCCCCGGTTGCGCGCCCACACTTCGAGCGAGCGCCGGGTTTTAATCATCCGAAAAAATACCTCCAGCCGGGCCGAATCCAGGTGCTCGGCCCGCAGGCGGGCGCATAGTGCGGGCCAGCGCCGGGCGTAAGCCGCTCGCACCCGCGGGTAGCGAAGCTGCTGCTGCCAGAAATCGGTGGTGGGCGAGCTCAGCAATAAGGTCAACAGCAGCAGCAGGCGCATAAGGGTAGGCTCGAAGCGGCGGGTGAAGCGGCCGGGCAATAAGCCCGGGCTTGCCGTCCGGCCAATGACGCTGCACCTTTGTTTATTGCACACGCCCAAGCAGCCGGAGCAACCGGCCACGGCCCGGCTTTTCACTACTGGCCCTAGGAGGCCCACCAACGCCTTTTTTCCCCGATGCCCCAACCCGCCGCCCTGCTCGATTTTCTCGCCGACCTCGCCCGGCACAATGAGCGCGACTGGTTCCAGGCCCGCAAAGCTGTTTACGACCAGCTCCGGCTGGCTTTCGAGGCCGACGTCGCGTACTGGCTCGGTGAGCTGGCCAAGGACGAGCCCGCCCTGGCCGGCCTCGACCCGCGCAAGTGCGTGTTTCGTATCTACCGCGACGTGCGCTTTTCCAAAAATAAACTGCCCTACAAAACCCACTTTTCGGCCTATTTCTCGGCCGGGGGCAAGGCCGGCACCACGCCCGGCCGCTACCTGCAAGTGGGTCCCGGTGGGCAGACGCTCATCGCTGGCGGCCTCTACGAGCCCGACAAAGAGCAGCTCGCCGCCGTGCGTCAGGAAATCGACTACGCACCCGACAGCCTGCGGGCGCTGCTGGCCGCGCCCGCCGCCCGGCAGTTTTTCCCGGCCGGCCTGAGCGGCGAGCAGCTCAAAAAAATGCCGCCCGGCTACGAGCCCACCCACCCCGAAGCCAGCTGGCTGCGCCACAAGCAGTTTCTGCTCACCCACGAGCTGCCTGATACCCAGGTGCGCGCCCTGACCCCCGATACCTGGCGCGCCCACGTGCTCGGCGCGCTACGTGCGCTGGGGCCATTTTGTCAGTGGTTGATGGTCAGTGGTTAGTCCGTTATTGCGAGCGCAGCGAAGCAATCGCACCTGTTGAGCTCCGTAAGAATGCCGTCCCAACGAACCGAACAGATGCGATTGCTTCGCTTCGCTCGCAATGACGGACTAATCACTAACCACTAAAAGGCAAGCACTTCCTCCTCGTGGCCATTGCGCAGCAGGGCGCTGACTTTTTTGCCGTTGCCTTCGGCATTGACGAGGTTCATCTGGTCGGGGAAGACTTCCAGCAGTAGGGTCTGGCGCAGCAGCAGCTCGGTGGTGGGGTGGGGCAGGGGAACTTTGGCGTAGAGCCAGTAGGCGTCCTTTTCGGCCTGCATCCCCAGAAACTGGACATCGAGCGGCAGTCGTGGGCGGCGCGGCGCGGCGGGCAGGCTCAGCTTGAGGCGCTGGTGCAAGTAGAGCTCGGCCAGGGGCAGGGCGCGCACCTCGCGCAAGCTCACGGTCTTCGGCTGGCCCTGCGAAAGGGCTTTTTCCAGGTCGTCGGTGAAGATTTTGAGGGCCAACTCCACCTGCTGCTTCTGCGGGTTGAGGCGCAGCTCGAGGATGCTGCTGTGGTAGGCGTGGCGGCGGGCCATCGGGGCGTGGGCGGCCGGCCGGAGCCAAGCAGCTGGGCGCGCGTCGGGGGCCGGCTGGCCCAGCAGCAACGCCCCGCAGCCCAGCAGCCACAGCGGTTTGGTGAGGTAGGCGGCGAAGGCAGACATGAGGCGCGGGCGCTTAAAAAAGCTTCAGTACTTGCTTGATAATGAGCACGTACGCCATAAGCGACAAAATCATCATCGTGCCTACGCGCTGTGCGTTTTCCATGAACCGCTCCGAGGGTTTACGGCGCACGATGATTTCGTAGAGCAGAAACACGACGTGCCCGCCGTCGAGGGCCGGGATGGGCAGCAGGTTCATGAAGGCCAGCACCATGCTCAGCGAGCCGACGAGCGTCCAGAAATGCACCGCGTCGAACTTGCCGCCGAACTGCTGCGCGATTTCGACCGGCCCTCCCAGGCTCTCCGAAGCTTTGATTTCGCCCTTCGCCATCTTGCCGAACGCTTTGGCTTGCAGCGTAATCACACCAAAGGCCTGCTTCACGCCCTGCGGCAGGGCCGCGCCCAGCCCGAAGCGGCGGGTGCTGAAACTCAATTCCGGCTTGGGCCGCACCCCAATTTTGCCGGCCGCGCTCACGGCCACGGGTAGCGTCAGCGACTGCGCCCCGCGCTGCACCACGATGGGCACGGTCTGGCCTTTGGC